>JANNXN010000016.1:0-14988 GCA_031409595.1 Rhodobiaceae bacterium | reverse complement strand
GCCCTGCAGGAAGTTGGGCTTTTGGGCATAACGGTTACCGAAGCCAAGGGTTTTGGCCGCCAAAAAGGCCACACCGAACTTTACCGTGGGGCGGAATACGTGGTGGATTTCCTGCCCAAGGTGAAAATTGAGATCGTTCTGGCTGATGAACTGGTTGACCGCGCCGTTGAAGCCATTCAAAAGGCGGCGCGCACGGGGCGTATCGGGGACGGCAAAATTTTCATTTCCACAGTCGAACAAGCAATTCGCATCCGCACCGGAGAATCCGGCACGGAAGCATTATAATTCAAGCCATAAATCAAAGAGGAAAATACAATGGCCGAACAGAAGAAAGACGTCGCAGCAGCCTTGAAGATGATCAAGGACAAGGACGTAAAATACGTTGACCTGCGGTTCACCGATCCACGCGGAAAGATGCAGCATCTCACCATGGATGTTTCGCAGATGGGCGAAGATGCCTGGGCTGAAGGGCTGATGTTTGATGGTTCATCGATTGCTGGCTGGAAGGCCATCAATGAGTCAGACATGGTCCTGATGCCTGACCCCGCAACCGTTCACATGGATCCGTTTTATGCGCAAACCACCATGGCGGTGTTCTGCGATATTCTCGAACCATCGACCGGCGAAGGCTACAGCCGCGATCCCCGCATGATTGCGAAACGCGCTGAGGCTTATCTTAAGCAATCCAAGGTCGGCGACACCATCTATGTGGGCCCGGAAGCCGAGTTCTTCATATTCGATGACGTGCGCTTTGCCTCATCGCCTTACAATACTGGCTTCAAGCTCGACTCGATCGAGCTGCCAACCAACACTGACACCGCCTATGAATCCGGCAACATGGGCCACCGGATGCGCACCAAGGGCGGATATTTCCCGATGAACCCGATGGATTCGGCCCAGGACATGCGTTCTGAAATGCTGTCTGTCATGGGTGAAATGGGCGTAACGGTTGAGAAGCATCACCATGAGGTGGCGGCTGCCCAGCATGAGTTGGGCATGAAATATAACACCTTGGTTCGCACTGCTGACGAGATGCAGATTTACAAGTATGTGATCCACAATGTGGCCCATGCCTATGGCAAGACGGCGACGTTTATGCCGAAGCCGATTTTTGGCGATAACGGTTCGGGCATGCATTGCCACTTCTCCATCTGGAAAGAGGGAAAGCCGATGATGGCAGGCAATCAATATGCTGATTTGTCTGAACTCTGCCTGTTCTTCATTGGCGGCGTGATCAAGCATGCCAAGGCCTGCAACGCCTTCACCAATCCATCGACGAACTCCTACAAGCGCCTAGTGCCGGGCTATGAAGCGCCGGTGCTGCTGGCTTACTCGTCGCGCAACCGGTCGGCATCTTGCCGCATTCCACACACCAGCAACCCCAAGGCCAAGCGCGTTGAGGTTCGTTTCCCCGATCCAGCTGCCAACCCCTATCTTTGCTTCTCAGCATTGCTGATGGCGGGCCTCGACGGTATCGCCAACAAGATCCATCCCGGCGAGGCCATGGACAAGAACCTCTATGACCTGCCACCAGCAGAACTGAAGCAGGTTCCAACCGTATGCGGCAGCCTGCGCGAAGCCCTGGCCTCCCTCGACAAGGACCGCGACTTCCTCAAGAAGGGCGGCGTGTTCACCGACGACCAGATCGACAGCTACATCGAGCTCAAAATGGAAGAAAACATGCGGACAGAAATGACCCCGCATCCGGTGGAGTTCGACATGTACTACAGCTGCTAAGGCAGCATCTCCCTGAACCTAAAGGCCGGAGGAAACTCCGGCCTTTTTTTTGTTTTTGAAGAGGTATGTGCGGTTACCTACCTAATTTCGAACAATTTTAGCGAGCAGTGCAATCGTCTGGAAACCTCCATCAAAGTCCGAACCCGTCCAACCGCTATTCTGCCATTCAATACTGTTTGAATTAACGTTTGCCGGTCTATTTCTGGCTCATGATTTTGTCTCGCGAACTCCAAATAACAGCCAAAAACGGCACCGGGCTTCATTTCGAAGAAGCGCGGCTGGAGCGGGTTGGGATCTACTCCAATCTCTGGAACAGTTCTGTCGCAAAAGTATTTGATGATATTGTAGCCCTTGCGGCCAATATCTTCGATGTCCCGATGGCTGCAATCTGTTTCACCGAGGACACGAAGCTGAAATTCAAAGCACGCTTCGGGAGTGGATTGGAGAGTTCACCGCGCCTCGATAGCCCCTGCAATTACGCGCTGTACAATGATGGAATGTTCTGTGTTCCCGATCTCCTCAAGGACAGTCGGTTTGCAGGCAACCCAATGTTCTCCAACGGGACAGACATGCCGTTCTATGCCGGTGTACCGTTGATTGATGTCGATGGTTATAGAGTTGGCGTGCTTTCAGTGAGAGACACAAAGGCCCGGGCGGCGCTGACAGAAGGTGAAGTCGCAATTCTCAAAAGCCTGGCGAACATTTTGACAGAACAACTTGATCGCCTTCGCGTATCTGAAAAGTTGAATATCGCGGAGACTGAGAAACGATCTGCCCTTGCCAAGGCAGAAGAAGCCAATGCTAGATTGCGCAGCGCCATTGAGTTTCTGCCTGAGGCAATCATTATGATGGATGCTGATGACCGGATCATTCTGTGGAACAACCGCTATGAACAGATGTTTCCGGAAGTTTCCAGTATTATTTCGCCAGGACTGACGTACGAGGAGCTGCTTAGGCATAGTTTGGAAAGTGGCAAAAATGTAGACGTGATAGGCCCCGACGGCCCAGAGGCATGGTTAGCCCGGCGTCTGGCAGAACACAGATCAAAAAATGGTTCCAACATACATGAAATCACCAACGGTCGTACGATACGCTATGAGCAATTTGCCACTTCGGACGGCGGCACAATATGCACCCGCCAGGACATCACCGAATTCACCAAGCGTGAAGACTCCATTCGCTTGCTTTTCGATTCCAACCCGCTGCCGATGGGTGTTTATGATCTCGAAGATTACAGAATGCTTGCCATAAATGATGCCACCGTAGCTCAGTTGGGTTACAGCAAACAGCAAGCCCTCCGCATGTATGCCCCAGACTTTTCGCCGCCGGAGCATCGACAAAGGGATGTCGAACTGATCGAATTGACCAACGATGTTATGTCGGAAAGCCATGAGGCAATTCTTTGGAAGGCTGATCGAAGCCACTTCATCGCTTCAATCCAATCCAAACGGATCAGCTATATGGGCAGGCCTTCATGCCTTTCAGCCATTGTGGATGTAACTGAAAAACGAAAGCAAGAAGAGTATATTCACCGGCTCGCCTATCACGATTTCCTGACAGGTCTGCCAAATCGCCTCATGTTTGACGAGCACCTGAGGTCACTTTTGGAGACTTCGGTTTCTGATGGCGGAGCGTTCGCAGTATTGCTTGTCGACCTTGATAATTTCAAAAATGTGAATGACACACTTGGACACCCGATTGGCGACGAGTTGATCATTGCCGCCGCCGGAAGGCTGCGCGGTTGTATTCGCGAAACAGATTTTGTCGCGCGGCTTGGAGGCGATGAGTTCGCGCTGATTTTGCCAATGGCCGACAACGTCACCCAGGACATTGAGTTTCTGGCTGACATAGTTGTTACAGAAATGGCCAAAGCCTTCAGTATTGGGGGGCACCGGATTAATATTGGCGTAAGCGTTGGCATGACATTTGCACCAACGGACAGCGCAGATGGTGCAACGCTATTGCAGAATGTCGATTTGGCGCTCTATAGAGCCAAGTCCTTAGGGCGTGGAAGGTACCAGTGTTTCGAACCACAGATGCAACTCCAGGTCCTGGCCAAACGCGCCACGGAACTCGAACTGCGAAGCGCCATCGGGAGAGGTGAACTTTCCTTGCACTACCAGCCTTTGGTAGATCTGCAGAGTCAGATGACAACTGGTTATGAGGCTCTACTGCGCTGGAATCATCCAACCCGCGGGATCGTTTCTGCAGAAGAATTCATGACGGTGGCGGAAGAGACTGGATTGATCATTCCAATCGGCGATTGGGTTCTCAACGAAGCCTGCAAAGAAGCAACTACATGGCAGCCGCACCTGACTGTTGCAATTAATCTATCCGCAAGGCAATTCAAGAATACCAATATCATTGATAAGTTGCGGGAGGCATTGAAGCTAACTGGTTTGGCTGCTTCACGCGTCGAACTGGAAATAACTGAAACAGCCCTGTTGGAAAATTCCGAGGACACACTGCAGGCACTTGCCGAACTGAGAAAACTTGGCACTCTTATCGCTATGGATGACTTTGGAACAGGCTACTCCAGCATCAGCTACTTGCAGAAATTCCACTTTGATAAGATCAAGATTGACCGCTCGTTCATTTCTGAACTGGCGAATAACCACCAGAACCTTGAAATTGTCCGCGCTGTTTTGGCTATTGGAACCAGCCTTGGCATTCGGGTACTGGCCGAAGGCATTGAATCCGAGCAAGAGTTTCTGGCATTACGGGTGCTGGGTTGCCATGAAGGTCAGGGATTCTATTTCGGCAGGCCGCTGCCGGTTCACGCAATTCCCCGTGAATTCAAGCTGCGCCACAATCTTGGCAAGTAAAAAACCCCATTTTCAACCGCTTTCTATTATGACAGCTTGCACCTGAATAGCTGTGGATATCCAGGATGGAATTCAATCACTTTCTCTCAGCCTACTATCCCGACACGTCTTATGGTGGCGACAAGATCTATGCTGATATGGTTGCGCAAGCCAGGCTGGTCGACAAAGCGGAATATCGTGGCGTTACCATCCCTGAGCATCATCTGATCAATATTCTGCAATAAAAAAGGCCGGAATAAATCCGGCCCCAGATATCAATTCAAATCGAAATTAATAGTCGCGGCAGCTCGCGTATGCCCTGTTGTAATATTTCTTCCATTTCTTGTTGGCGCTAATGCCACCTAGAACAGTGCCACCGACAGCTCCAATTGCGGCGCCTTTGCCAACAGAATGATTGCCACCAACAATTGCACCAACAACGCCGCCAGCAACGGCACCACCAAGCGCACCACCGAGGATTTGTTGGGCACCAGCCTTGTGATTGGCATAATCCCTGGCATAGGCATCGCAGTAGCGCTTGCTACGTCTTGCTTCCGAAGGTGTGGCAACCGCGCCAAGTGTCATGAGTACAATGAGTGCTGAAGCCGCAAGTTTGGTTTTAAGCATGATCCTGTTTTCCTTATCTAGAATCGTGGGGTCAATGGCACATTGGCTATCATAACTATTGTTAATTTGTGGCGAAAGTAGAAACAGCATGAACGGGCTTTCCAGCCAGCATGGTCAACAAAACCCTAGTATCCGCAATATCATATGGATCACAGGCAAATATATCCCGGTCCAAAACGATAAAATCCGCGAATTTTCCGATACTTAGCGAGCCGGTGTCAAGGCTCCGCCAGGCAGCGGCGGCGGCGTGGGTGGTGTAGCCCTTCACGCATTCATTAACCGTCAGACGCTGTTCGGGCAGGAAAACAGGGTATTGTTTGCCCTTGCCAGGGGGTTGGCGCGTGATCGCCGTCTGCATGATCGGAAATGGATTGAGGGTGGATACCCCCCAATCGCTGGAAAGGGTATATCCGGCGCCTGCTTCAATCAGCGAGCGAAAAGCGTAAATCCATTTGCCTCGCTCTTCGCCTGTCAGTGGCAGCGTGGACACACTTACCGACGGTTCCAGTCTTGCCCACAAGGGCTGGATGTTGGCTACAACCCCAAGTTCGCGGAAACGGGGGATGTCGCTCGGGTCAATGCTTTGGACGTGCGCAAGTTGATGCAAGCTTGGCCATGCACCATTGGCATTGCGGGCGGCTTCCAACCCATCTAGCGCAGCGCGAGCCGCACCATCACCAATGACATGGACATGGATTTGAAAGCGGGCAGCGTCGAACGCTGTGAACATTTCTTTCACCTGCTCGGGCTCGAACATGAGTTTGGCGTTGCCGCCTTTCTCATCGGAGTAATCGTCAATCATCACCGCCGTGCGATTTTCAAAGACGCCATCGAGAAAGAATTTGGCCGAGTGAATGTTGAACATTCCCGAGTGATGTGCCGCGCGAAGGGCTGTGACACGCTCGACAGCAGCGGAGGTCTGTTCTGAGGGATCAATGCGCGCCGTCGCGCAGATACGCACGGTGAGTTCGTTTCGTGCCTCCAGTGCCGCATAGATCCGGGCGTGACGTGCATGTACCGAGGCGTCGAGCACGCCGGTTATTCCATTTATGTTGCAAAGCTTTTGGGCAAATCGCACGCCCTCCATGTAGTCTTCGTCGGTAGGTTCCGGCATGCGATCATCAACCCACGTGATGGCGCTTTCATGGAGCATGCCGGTTGGTTCGCCATTTTTGTCTTTGACGAAATGGCCATTGGGCGGGTCCTGAATATTCCCGTCTATGCCCAGGATTTCACAGGCTTTCGAGTTGACTGTGGCGCTATGGCCATCGGAAGCCAATATGAAGCACGGACGATCGGGAACTGCTGCATCAAGAACCTCGCGGTTCAGATTTTCCTCGGTAAAAATTCCGGAGTACCAGCCTACACCGTTCACCCATTCGCCTTGGTGCGTTGTGGCAAATTCCCGGAGAATCGCTTGCATTTGTGGTACGTTTTCTGCGGTGTCCAAGTTGGCGTTTTGGCCATAGCCATAACCACTATCCTGCAAATGGATGTGTGTATCCTGGAAACCTGGAAGCACCAAGCGACCACCTGCATCGATGATGCGCGCGTGACCTGCCGCAAGTTTGATAATTTCGAAATCGCTGCCAAGGGCGGCAATTCGCCCGCCAACAACAGCAAGTGCGGTGACACGTGGCACGAGCGGATCCATTGTCACGATGTTGCCGTTGACGAGGATCAGCTCAATTTCCACCGTGATTACTCCAACCGTGACGGAAAGCCCGGGGCTCTCAGGTCTGTATCCAACGCATCTTCAAGCAATTTTACAATCTGCGTTGACTGGGCGGTCCCGCCATAGGTTTCGCGGCCTTTTACAAATATTTCCGTTGTGCGGGTTGCCAGGTCGAGCGGCACGCCGAATTCCTTGCCGAAGTTCATGGCAAAGCCCAAATCTTTGAGCGCCAAATCCATGGTGAAGGCGATGTCGTAGCTGCCGCTCAGAATGAGCTGGCCTTCGGTTTCATGCACAAAGCTGGTACCGCTGCTGGCCTTGATGGCTGCCCAGCTCTGCGCCAAGTCAAGTCCGCCGCGTTTGGCCAGCATCAATGCCTCACCATCGGCCACGAGATGGATAAAAGCGAGCATGTTGGTAATAACTTTGATGATGGCCGCAGAACCCAAGGGGCCCATATGAAAGAGTTGCCCTCCCATCGCTTGAAGTGCAGGTTTGTGGAGATCGAACAAATCCTTATCACCGCCAGCGAGGATCGTGATTTTGCCCTGGGCTGCGAGGTGAACGCCGCCGGTAACCGGGCATTCCATCGCGCGGATGCCTTTGGCCTCGGCAATTTTGGCCAGGCGTTGAATTTCATTGCGGCCAAGTGTGGACATTTCAATCCATGTTGAACCGGGCTTCAAGCCCTCGAGAAATTGCAGCAATACTTTTTCCGAGACGGCAGGCGATGGCAGGCATGTGATGATGCAGTCAACATTTTGGGCCAGCGCTTTGGGCGTATCCGCCCATTTTCCACCCATTTCCAGGTGACGGGCCGCCAGCGACCTGTCGATATCGCTGACTGTGAGATCAAAGCCTGCCCGCAATAGACTGACGGCCAGATGCCCGCCAAGATTTCCCAGACCTATGTAACCGTACTTCATACATTCACCGGATAGTTTGTCATTTCGAGGTGCAGTCTGTTGCCGGAGTAAGGATGAGCCAAGGCTACCTCCTCGTTCAATTCAATGCCGAGACCCGGTTCAGTTGGCGGGATCACATAACCATCTTCCCAGCGGATCGGTTTTTTCAACAGCTTGGAGTACATGGCGCCAAAGGTTTCAATGCTTTCGAGGATGAGGAAATTTGGCAATGATGCGGCGTAGTGGATATTGGCTGCCGCTTCAACGGGGCCTGCGTAGAGATGTGGCGCAATCTGGGCGTAGTAGGTTTCTGCCATGCCCGCGATCTTTTTGGCTTCCCAGATGCCCCCTACCCGACCCAACGCCATTTGCAGGATGGACGCTGCCCGGCATTCCAACACGCGGGCAAATTCATATTTTGTGGTGAGGCGCTCGCCTGTGGCAATCGGGATTGAAGTTCCCCGCGCCACCAAGGCCATTTCCTCTGGCTTTTCTGGCGGTGTCGGCTCTTCGAACCACAACGGGTCATAGGGTTCAATGTGCTTGGCAAAGCGGATGGCGCCGGCGGCGGTGAATTGTCCATGGGTGCCAAACAGCAGGTCAGCCTTGTTGCCAACAGCCTCGCGGATGAGTTTGCAGAATTTGGCGCAAAGCTCCATGGATTCGAGTGACGGCTGTCTCGGATCGAAACTGGAATAAGGTGCAGCGGGATCGAATTTTACGGCAGTAAAGCCTTGCTTCACGTAACCAGCGGCGCGCTCGGCGGATTGCTCGGCGTTCCAGAAGATGCGGCTGTCCTGGCCTTTGGCGGCGTCGGGATAAATATAGGTGTAGGAACGCAATTTCTCGTGCACGCGGCCCCCCAGGAGCTCGTACACGGGTTTTCCGAGGGATTTGCCGATAATGTCCCAGAGCGCGATTTCGATGCCAGAGAGCACGCCCATGAGCGAGACGTCGGGGCGGCCCGTATAACCTGAGCCATAGACTTTGCGCCACAGGCTTTCAATATGAAATGGATCCATGCCTTCAACGTAGCGCCCGAAGGTATCTTCAATCATAGCCGTCATGGCTTTGGGGCCGAAAGTGGCGCAGTAGCACTCACCGATGCCAACTATGCCATTATCTGTTGTGAGTTTGACAAAAGTGAAGTACTGGCCGCCCCAACTTGGCGGTGGATTGCCGACAATAAATACTTTCAGGTCGCGAATCTTCATAAGTATATGTCTCCCGTTTAGTAGGGTTTACCAAAGGATTCCGAAAAAATGAATTTCGATTACGTCATCATAGGCGCTGGTTCCGCCGGGTGTGTGCTGGCAGACAGATTATCTGCCGATGGCCGTTCCACGGTTTTGGTACTGGAGGCTGGCGGGTCGGACTATCGGTTCTTTGTCCAAATGCCGCTGGGCTACGGCAAAACGTTTTATGACCCCGCTGTCAATTGGATGTACCGGACCGAGCCGGACCCCGGGCTCAATGGGCAAGCCTGCCATTGGCCAAGGGGAAAAGTGCTCGGCGGCTCAAGCTCGATCAATGCGATGGTATTCATTCGAGGTGCCCGCGAAGATTTCGAGGATTGGGAAGCGGCGGGCAACCAGGGTTGGGGTTGGCCAGACGTGCTCAAGGCCTTCCGGGCGATGGAAGACAACAGTGCCGGCGCAAACGAGTATCGGGGGGTTGGCGGGCCGCTTTATGTCAATGACAACGCCAGTGCCGTGCATCCGCTTTATGATCCCTTTGTGAAGGCGACAATAGCAGCTGGTATTCCGTTCAATCCGGATTTCAACGGCGCAACTCAAGAAGGTGTCGGCAACTATCAGATCACCACCAAGAATGGCAGGCGCAATTCTGCGGCCCGGGCTTTTCTCCGCCCGGCGATGAAACGGCGGAATGTAAAAGTTGAAACCGCTGCTCACGCGACGCGCATTCTGTTTGAAGGTAAAAAGGCAATCGGTGTTGAATATGTTGTCAATGGCCAGACCAATTCGGCATACGCCGCACGTGACGTCATTGTTTCAGGCGGGTCAATCAATTCGCCCCAACTCTTGCAGCTTTCGGGAATAGGCCCGGCGAAACTGTTGAAACAGAATGGCATCCCGGTGCTGGAGGACAACCCAAATGTTGGGGCTCACCTGCAGGACCATCTTGGCCTCAACTATACATATCGCGCAAAAATTCCCACTCTGAATGATGAGCTGCGGCCGTGGTGGGGTAAGCTGAGGGTCGGCATTCAGTATTTGCTGACGCGCACCGGACCGTTGAGCCAAAGCGTCAATCAAGGTGGTGGTTTTTTCCGCTCCTCGCCTGATCGCAATCGTGCCAATCTGCAACTTTACATGCAGGCCATTACGACTGTTGTTCATAGACCGATGGAAAGGCCGCTTCTCACGCCTGATTCATTCTCCGGCTTTTCATTGGGCCTGTCTTCATGCAGGCCAACCAGCCGGGGAACAATTGAAATCAAATCGTCAGATCCTTTTCAACATCCAAGGATTATTGCCAACGCCTATTCGACTGCTGAAGACGTCAAGGAAATGCTGGATGGCGTCAAGATCATTCGGCGCATTGCGGCTGAGGAGCCGTTGACCGGTTTGATTGCGGAAGAAGTGATGCCGGGCCCCGCTTGCGTTTCGGACAAGGACCTGATCAATGATTTCCGCCAGCGCAGCGGGACGATCTATCACCCGGCCAGTACATGCCGCATGGGCCCCTCGCCCAAAACTTCCGTGGTGGATTCGGCGTTGCGTGTGCACGGCATTCAGAACTTACGCGTGTGCGATGCCTCGGTATTTCCTAATCTGATCTCAGGCAACACGAACGCCGCCAGCATGATGGTGGGCTGGAAAGGCGCTGAAATCATTCTAGGCGAACGCTAGGATTTTCCGGTAACCAAGCAGCGGCGCTCTTTGCCTGTAAATGAACGATAGGTTCCGGTTTCCTTGTTGAAGGAAGCGTATTTTGCCGCGCAGTATTCGTTCCACGCCTCCGAACCTGGCTCAAGGCCTTTGGAACGCGTTTTATCCTTGGGCGGGGCTTTTGCCGCTACGACAACTGTTTCTGGTAGTGTTTTCGTACCTGGCGATTCAATGGATTTTCTGCCTGAAGACTTCTTTGCGACTTTCGCTGGCACTGCTTCGGATGGTGCAGCTTCCGGTTCAACCGCAGTGTACTGATCAATGCAATCCGCGTAGGTGTTGCGATACAATTTTTGCCACTGATCAACGTCAGTGGTTCTGCCATCAGCAACATCCTTGGCGACGAGTTCGCAGTGGGACTTGCTGTCAGCCCAAGCTTGGGTTGTGAGAACTGCACATGAAAGCGCTGCCGATATCAATAATGTACGCATACTGACAATTCCTATTTTATCTACCGCATCATGACTCCCAAATATGGCGGCCCCGGGGCAGAATAAATCACGTTTTACTTAGGTTTTCCAGACAATTTCTGGCGGCTGCCACTGCCGTCGAAAAGCAGGCTTGCAGCAAATATCCGCCCGTTGGAGCCTCCCAATCAAGCATTTCGCCAACTGCATAGCAATTTTTGAATTTGAGAAATTGAAAGTTTTCGTCGATCTCGGTTAACGCTAGTCCGCCTGCGGACGAGATTGCCCTGGCTATGCCAGCGGGCCGCAATAGATTTAGGGCCAGCCCTTTTATTCCCTCGGCGGAAATGGGCGTTTTTGTTTCATGCAGAAGTGAAATTGCGACTGGCGGGAGACCGACGGTCTTGCGCAGATAAGTTGACAGGCTTTCCTTGCCGCGCGGCTTGTTAAGTTTTTCTGCAAGGGCAGTAATCGTCATGTCGGGGCGGAGATCAATTTGCAGCGGCTCGCCGGGGGCCTCCCGCATAAAGCGGGATAGCGCATATATTGCACCGCCTTCGATGCCCTCCTGCGAGATCATGAGTTCGCCGCGCACCTTGTTGTTGGCGTAGGTCAGGCCGACATTTTTGACAGGTGTTCCCGCAAAGCGATCCCGAAACAGCGGTGTCCAGTTAACCATGAAGCGACTGTTGGCGGGCTTGAATCCGTTAACCCTGATACCTGCCGCGCGAAGTATTGGAACCCAGGCAGCGTCCGAACCCAAATGGGGCCAACTCGCGCCACCCATGGCAAGAACCGTCGGCGTGCCGTCAAAACCCTCCCAGCGTGTTCGAGTTTTCAGTGTAACGCCAAGGCCCTGCAAGCGGTGCAGCCAGGCACGCAGCAGAGGAGAGGCTTTCATCTGCTTTGGGAAAACCCGGCCTGAGCTTCCGACAAATGTTTCGATGCCAAGCCCGTTGCACCACGCGATCAGAGCTTCCGGCGGGAAAACGCGGATTGCGGGCGCCAAAAAGTCTTTTGCATCTCCATAGCGGGTGAGCACTGTGTCGACTGGTTCGGAATGGGTGAGATTGAGGCCGCCCCTTCCGGCGAGCAGAAACTTGCGGGCGGGCGCCGCCATATGGTCAAGAATTGTGACTTCCATCCCGCCCGCTGCCAGAACTTCGGCGGCCATCAGCCCGGCGGGACCAGCGCCGACCACGGTTACTTTCTTGGCATACATATCTACTGGATCTCCATGAAGCAGCTCATTCGGAGGCCAAAAATGAGGTTTTGCGGACTGCGGGCTGCTTTACGGGCTTGTGTTGCCGGTGTTGCTGGCGGTTGTCAACTTTGCGCCCGGCGAAGTACCAGCGCCAACGCTTTGCCGCTATATCAGGCGGCCTCGCGGCGCAGTGGTTGGCACATGCAGTGAACGCCTCCTCCGGCCTGAACGAACATGCTCATGTCGGGATCGTAAACCTTGAAACCGGCTGCCCGCATGTTTGCATTCAACCCGGTTGCCCCGAGGGTTGACAGCACCGCGTCATTGCCGAGCGCCACAACGTTGCAACCCAGCGCCATGGTTTCCTTGAATGATGCCGGGATGATCTCAATCTTTTTGGATTTCAGCCATTGGACAACATCGTCCTCGGTGGTTTCAAGGCACACGGCAGCGCAATGCTCATTCAGCATGCAGACCATGAGGTCGATGTGAACATAGAACTGGTCAATGGGCGCGAACTTGATTTCCCAACCCTCTTTTATGAACCAGTCTGCCACCTGACGGGCAGCCACTTCTTCGGTCCGGTGGTCGGTGTAGCCGACGAGTGCCACACCGGGCTTGATGATGTTGAAATCACCACCTTCGAAGTTGCCAGCGGAAATCATGTCGTAAATTGGAATATCGTTTTCGAGGTAAAAGCGCAGTACGGCGGCGTATTCACCTCGCCTGCGGGGGTTTGCCAATTGGCAAATCACGGCGCCGTAAGGCGTCATGAACGAACTATCGCGCGCATAAACCTGATAGGGGTTGCTCATGTCGATGGGCAGAAAATGCGTGGTGACACCGGCATCGTTATAAGCATCCACCATCTCACGGTGCTGGCGCATGGCCACCTGCTTGTCAAATTTGTGGCCCTTGCGAAGGGTGTCGCGCACCAATGAGGACCAGTGGGCATTCTCCAATCCCATCCAGCGGAAACTTTCGGACGGTCCGAGTAAAACATCCTTCAGGGCCCCGGTTTCCGATTTCAGGTACCAGTTTTTCATGAGAGGGGTATTACCCCCATCGAGGCGGGCGCGGAGGGGGATGATCGGATTACTCATGCGAAGCCTCAGTATGCACGTTCAAAATATTCTTCCGCTGTCATGGCGTAAATGTCGACGACCTCGAAACGGCCATCGCCAATGGGATAGTCGGCGAGTGGTTCTTCGAGCTTCATCCCAAGGCGCTTGGCAAGTTTGGCGGATGCCGTGTTGGCGCTCATGATTTTGCACCACACGCGTTTGGCGTTCAGGCGTTCAAAGCTGTGGCCAAGCAGCGCCTGGCCGATTTCCGTGCCGAAGCCCATGCACCACATGGCAGGATGGACACCCCAGCCTATTTCATAGACCCGGTCCTTTTGGGCAATCATGAAGCCATCGCCAATCGCTTCGCCTGATGAACGCTCTTCGGCCGCAAGATGAAAAACATTGCGGCGTTCATCGCCTTGCCTCGAGATGGAGCGCGCCACGAATAGCTTGACTTCGGCATCGGTACGCAGCCGGATTGTGGTGTAACGCTGATAACGGGGCTGCGTCATAAAGCGGACAAAACCCATGGCGTGGTGCGGGATCATTTCGCATACCACAAGATTGGGCGTTTCAACCGCTGGCAGAGTCGTTAGCGTTTTCATTGTTCAAAGCTAACCCTAATTTCGCCGCCTTGAAAGTACTCTTTTTGTGAACATCACAGGATGTGACAAGCCCGCCCGAATCGTGCATTCTCGATGCGTTGAATGAGATTGGGGGGATTATGACGACGACAAATAAGCTTATTGCTGAGGCAATCGGAACTTTCACGCTGGTTTCAGCGGTGCTTGGTGCTGCATTGATTTCAGGGAATGCCGCAGGACTTGGGGTTGCTCTCGCGGTTGGTATTGCAGTGATGGGAATGGCCTACGCAATGGGCCCTATCTCTGGCGGGCATTTCAATCCGGCGGTGACGCTCGGTTTGGTTGCAGCCGGACGGTTCGAAAAATCACAAGTTTTGGGCTACATTATAGCCCAGGTTGTTGGCGGCGTGTTGTCAGCCTTGTTTTTTGCTTTGGTTCTCTCAAGCAAAGGTGCACTTCCTGCGGGATTTGCCTCAAATGGTTTTGGCGAGCATTCAGGCGGCGGCTTTCCGATGATTGCCGCCCTGTTGATGGAGATCGTTCAAACCGGGCTCTTTGTGTTGCTAATTTGCCGCGTTACCCGTGCAAATGGCGCAGGAAACATGGCTCCGGTTGCAATTGGGCTGACGCTGTGCATGATGCACATCATGAGCATTCCTGTTGCCAACACCTCGCTTAATCCGGCCCGCTCGATAGCTACGGCCGTCATTGAAGGCGGCTGGGCACTGCAACAGCTTTGGCTGTTTATTGTTGCCCCAATCGTGGGTGGTCTTATTGGCGGCGCGCTTGATAAATTCCTAGGTGAAAGTAAGTAACCTCCCATGCGTAACAAACTAGGGCGGGCAGCAATGTCCGCCCTATTTCTTTGGTAATGATAATCCGCGAAATAATTGACTTTCTGGCCAAAAGCTCGTAATGGGCGGGTCAGATAGCGCGCCCCCGGATGTGGCGATACGGCCCAGGGCGCTCACCAGACTCCCAATCGCCAGAACGGTTTTTCAACACTACATGAATTTTTCTGAACTCGGGCTCAGCCCCAAAGTACTCGAAGCCATTACAACTGCTG
>JANNXN010000015.1:0-22848 GCA_031409595.1 Rhodobiaceae bacterium | reverse complement strand
GCGGCCGATATCAGCCGTCCGACGAGATTGCTGGCGACAACACCGGTTATGTAGGCCGCCAGGGCGCTTGCTGTTTCCTCGGCGCTGCAATGTTCAGCCAGGTAGGCCATTGTGAGCGCAAAAGCCGCCGCCATGAAGACGCCCTGAACAACACGAAGGGCGGCAAATGTCATCAAATCGGGCGCCAACGCAAGAAATGAAGTTGGTATCGCCAGCAACGCCAGGCTGATCCAGATGCCGCGCCTTCTATTCAGGTGACGGCTGATGAGAGCCACGCCAAGGCAGGAAATTGCCATGCCGATGGTGCTGGCATTGACAGCAAAACCAATGGCTGACGGAGCAACGCCATAGTGCATTGCGAGCGATGGCAGGATCGCCTGTGTGGCGAAAAGATCGACCAATGTGAGGAATCCTATGATGCCAATGACAAAAGATCGCCGAAACATTGTGTGTCTTTGGGGCGTTGTCTCTACTGGGGATAATTTTGTTGCCGGTGACAATTGTTCCATGGCTTCAACTCCTTCTGCGGATAGTTGATATTACTGCAGGCTTATTCACCGCCGGTGAAATGCCGGGTGCCTCTGGTATCCATGTGCGCAGGTTATCGAAACCAGACGTACGCAGCATTTCCAATGGCGGGTTGAGAGGAATAGGCTTCAGGCATCAGAATTTCATGGAGCTCTCGATGCGTGAACCGGTGTTGAAAATCGTACAAACTCCAAATCCGAGCGGACAAACTGCACCAAACAATGAACTACGCGGGAAGACCGCAATAGTAACCGGTTCCACCAGTGGCATCGGGCTTGGCATTGCACTTGCATTTGCAGGTGCCGGCATGAATGTCATGCTCAATGGGCTTGGCAATGCCGAAGATATAGAAATGACGCGCGCGCGCCTTGAGGATCAATTTGAAGTTGACGTTGGCTACTCTGCGGCCGATATGACGAGACCCGATGACATCCTGGGAATGGTTGAAGACACCCGCAAACTGTTCGGCCAGGTTGACGTTCTCGTGAACAATGCGGGCATTCAGCATGTGGAGGCCATTGAGACATTTCCCGTGGCGAAGTGGGATGCCATTATCGCGATTGATCTGTCTTCAGCTTTTCATGGTATCCGTGCCGTGGTGCCCGGCATGAAGTCCCGCAAATGGGGCCGCATTATCAATATTGCCTCGGCGCATGGTCTGGTCGCGTCGCCATTCAAGTCGGCCTATGTGGCCGCCAAACACGGACTGCTCGGACTGACAAAAACCGTGGCTCTCGAGACGGCAGAATTCGGCATCACCGTAAATGCGATTTGCCCCGGCTATGTGCTGACGCCACTGGTGCAGAAACAAATTCCAGAAACAGCCAAGGCGCGGGGAATCAGTGAAGAGGATGTGATCAAGAATGTCCTGCTGCATGCACAACCAACCAAGCAGTTTGTGACAACCGAGCAGATCGGAGCGCTCGCCGTATTCCTGTGTTCAAGTGGCGCTGCTTCGATGACTGGAACAGCGCTGCCAATTGAAGGCGGATGGACCGCTCAATAATTGCAATGTTTGGAGAGTAGAATGAAAAACCCATCAAAGGATACTGGTAACAAGCCCGCCGTCCAAAATGGCAAGAAGCCAGCAAGCAATGCGGGCCAAATCGTTCTGGTGTTTCAGGGCGGTGGTGCACTTGGGGCATACCAGGCAGGCGTTTATCAAGCCTTGCATGAAGCGGGAATTGAACCAGATTGGATTATCGGCACATCAATTGGCGCCATAAATGCCAGCTTGATTGCTGGCAATGAAGCAGCTGATCGCCTGCCAAAGCTGAGGGAATTCTGGCAGCGCATGTCGCACAAATCAGTTTGGAATTACGGCTCCGCGTGGCCGCAACTCTCCCAGACAATGTCTTACTTGAACACCGTTGCCAACGGTATTCCAGGCTTTTTCCTGCCAAATATTCTGGCATTTGGCGGGCAGCATGCGAAATTGGGCACGGAAAATGCCGGCTATTATTCAACTTCGCCACTTGAAAATACGCTTCTGGAATTGGTTGATTTTGATTTGATCAACCGTTGCAAACCGCGGCTGACGGTGGGTGCAGCCCATGTACGCACCAGTCAAATGAAGTACTTCGATGGCCGCGACATGGAGATAGGCGTCAAACACATCATGGCATCAGGCGCACTTCCGCCGGCTTTTCCGGCGGTGCGCATTGATGGCGAGTTGTATTGGGACGGCGGTATTCTCTCAAACACGCCGGCTGAAGTCGTCTTTGACGACAACCCGCGCCGCAACTCCCTGATATTCGCGGTGCATCTATGGAACCCGATGGGGCCGGAACCCGAAACGATTTGGGACGTGCTGTGCCGCCACAAGGATATCCAATACTCCAGTCGCGTAGCAAACCACATTGCCCGCCAGTTGCATTCCCATAAATTGCGCCATGTCATCAAGCAATTGGCGGAGAATATTCCGGAACCCCTGCGCAGCAGTCCTGCTGTGCGCGAACTGGAAAGCTGGGGTTGCCTCACGCAAATGCATGTCGTCAGGCTTTTGGCTCCCAGACTTGAGAACGAAAATCATACCAAGGATGTTGATTTCAGCCCATCAGGAATCCGCCAACGCTGGGATGCGGGTTATGCCGATACTGTTGAGGCCCTGGAACGGGCACCCTGGGAAGGCGACTTTGATCCGCTCGAAGGTGTTATCCTGCACGAGCCTGTGCATGATAAAATGCCGGAGGAATTGGCCGCAGCTGCCGAATGACGGCACTTCGGGAAATTACTGAGTGGTGGATTGGCGCTGTGGCGCTTGGCATTGACTTGCTGGGAGTTGCTGTCATCGTAGGCGGCATTACCTGGTCCACAATTCAATCTTTGCCAGCTTGGGCGTTCTCGCTGGACTCGCGCTTGTCAGAGCGTTCTTGAGCTGGACGTTGATCCTCGAAGTTGATGGCCGCTGGCCTCGGCAGCGGGGGAACAGGTGCAGAAGGAGCAAGTGGCATGACAACAAAATTTGATGCAATTGTTATAGGTTCTGGCCAGTCTGGCCCCTCGCTGGCCGAACGCTTTTCTCAAACGGGAAAGAAAGTAGCCATCATTGAGCGCCATAATTTTGGTGGCACCTGCGTGAACACTGGCTGCGTTCCGACAAAAACGCTGGTTGCCAGCGCCTATGTGGCCCACATGGCGCGCCGCGCTGCGGAATATGGAATTGACGTTGGCGGCGACATCAATGTCGACATGAAGCGCGTGAAGGCCCGCAAAGATGCCATCATCATGAAATCGCGCAATGGTGTCATGAACTGGATGGAGGGCCTCACGAACGGAAAGGTCTACCGCGGTCACGCGCGTTTTTCCGGACCCAAATCTGTTGTTGTGAATGGGGAAGCTCTCACCGCCGACAAAATCATCATCAACACGGGTGGACGCGCCCTGGTTCCGGATATGGCAGGCCTCGATACTGTTGCCTATTTCACCAACAGCTCAATGCTCGAAGTTGACTTCATTCCGGAGCATCTTCTCATTGTCGGCGGCAGCTATATCGGGCTTGAATTTGCCCAGATTTACCGCCGTTTTGGATCTCGCGTCACAATCATCGAAATGGCGGACCGGCTAATCGCGCGGGAAGACACGGACGTTTCAGATGCCGTGCGTGAAATCCTGGAAGCAGAAGGCATAGAAGTCAGGTTGAATGCCAAGTGCCTGTCAGTTGAGAACGGTGGTTCTGATATCGCCATGAATATGGTCTGTAGCGTTGGCGCCCCCCGGCTCCATGGCAGTCACGTGCTGCTGGCGGTCGGCCGGAAACCAAATACCGATGATCTTGGCCTCGACAAGGCGGGCATCGTTACCGATGCAAGAGGCTATATCACGGTCGACGACCAATGCCGCACCAACATTGAAGGTGTTTGGGCAATTGGTGATGTCAATGGCCGTGGCGCATTCACCCACACATCCTATAATGATTATGAAATCGTGGCGGCCAACATCTTCGACAATGACCCTCGCCGCCTTTCAGACCGCATCACCTGCTATGGGCTGTTTATTGATCCACCACTTGGCCGCGTCGGAATGACCGAAAAGGAAGTGAAAGCCAAGGGCATGAAGGCGCTCGTGGCCAAGCGCCTGATGAGTTCGGTTGGTCGTGCCCGCGAACGGGGTGAAACCCAGGGATTCATGAAAGTGGTGGTTGATGCCGAAAGCAAGAAGATACTGGGCGCCGCCATTCTCGGCATCAATGGCGATGAAGTGGTGCACGCCTTTCTTGATGTCATGTCCATCGGCGCACCTTACACGGCCATATCGCGCACCATGCACATTCATCCAACCGTTGCTGAATATCTGCCAACGCTGCTGGAAGATCTCAAGCCGCTGGAGTAAAAGCCATCACGTCTTGAGCGCCGCAAGCAAATCCTCAATGCCCATCCGCTTGCGATAATCGGGGTCAACGAACCTGCCTGTGATGATGCTATCCTGCCCAACAACAAAAGTCGCCGGAATGGGAAGTATCCAGTTGTCATTTGCGTTATATGGCGAAATATCCCAGCCAGCCTGCGTCATGGCCGTTCGCTTTTCCTGGTTGATCAAAATCGCCAACTGCAGTTCAAGCGCATAGCCACAATCAATATCTGTGAGCATCGGAAAATCCGCGCCAGTTTCAATCTTGAACTGTTTGGAGAATTTCTGGGTTTCAGGTGTAATGACAACCAATTGCCCGCCCGCTGCCTTCACTTCAGGCTCAATGTTAGTCAAGGTTTCAAGATTGATATGGCAGTAGGGGCACCAGTGGCCGCGATGAAAGGCGATGACAACCTTGCCGGACTGGAGCAGCTCCGCAAGGCTTGTGAGCCGCCCGCTATCATCAGGCAGCGCAAACTCAGGCATGGGTTCGCCAATCTGAGGCGCCGCAGCTCCGGTGCCGGCTTGTTTCAGGCGAGCCACCATGCGATCCACAATATCGGCAAAATCTGATGAAAGGCGGCGAACATCATCTGCCATTGCGCTGAGCCGAACCTCAAGCGGGGCATCCATATTCTTGCAGCGTTCGGTGCAAGCTGCGAGTTCCTGTTCAAGGGTTAGCCGGGTCATTGAATGGCCTCCACAGAAGCGTAACCATCTGGCCTGAAAACGGACCAATCCCGCGCCCGCAACAATGCAGTCAATGTTTTGGTGGCAACTGAATGTTTCCTGCCAAAAACCGTGTATGCTTGAATCCAACGGATCATGTCCATTCCTCCTATGTGGTTCACCAATAGGTTCTTCTGGATCTTCCTGGCCAACGGCCATATGCCAATGCCAAAGTTTGCCTGCACCAGTTCGGGAATATCATCAATTAATGGCACTTCGTGCTTGACGATATCGGCAACACCTAGTTGGTTGAGTTTTTCAATCAACATTTCTGTCAGCGAGCAGTGGGGCCTGCAGAGGAGCCGCTCTTCTTTCAGATCCTCCAATTGAATTATGTTGAGTTGCGACAACCTGTGATCGCGATTCAACAGCAGGCCGAACCGTTGTTCAAATAACTTGATCTGCTCCAGTCGCTCCCAGTCATCCGGAAGCGGGCCTGCAATGGCAATCTCAGCCTCACCATTTCTCAGTTTTTCCAAAATTTCATGGGGCGGCCCGCGGGAAATCCTGATTTCAATTTTTGGAAAAGCCGTCGTAACTTGACTTAACAGCGGCGACAAGAAATCCATCTCCACCGAGCGCGAAAGCGCCAAATTCAAAGGTGCATGCCCTTCCTTCAAAAACTCCTTGGCAAGCGATTTGGCACAGCTGCTCGCATCAAAGCATTGGCGGAGTGGTGGGAGGACAGCTTGACCAAAATCAGTGATATGGGTCAAGTTTCGTTCACGCCGGAACAACTCGCCACCCAGCTCAGCCTCAAGCTGGGAGATGGCGCGCGACAGGGCTGGCTGTGACACATTACATTCTTCGGCAGCACGGGTGAAATTCAACGATTTTGACAGCGCCAGGAAATAGCGGATCTGGTGAAATTCCATGACTTGATCCCTTCAAAACCCGAGCTAGATCAATCTATTGCCCACTTCGAAAAATTGTTCAAATAACCTCGCCGACCTCCCGACATTAGCCCTACTTTAAAAGTCTTGAAACTAAAGGGTGTGTGGCAGGCTAGCTCAGATTATTGAAATCATGCCGAGTTGGTATTTCTGTTAGTTCTGGTGACCTGCGATATTGGCGGCAGATGAGATTCATCGAGATTAAATGAAACCCAATGCCCAACAGGAGATACCCATGAAGAAGTTAATTATTACGATCGCAAGCCTCGCAGTTCTTTCCACAGCAGCTTACGCCAAAACCAGCCCTGCCGATAGCCATGTCTATGCACGCGACAGCCTGATGAAAGTTGGCACTCTGCATCCCGTAAGCAAGAAGCTCATCACAAAGTTTGCGTTGTCACACAAAGCCATGATGCGCGTTACGGCAACGCCAAACTATATCAACATGAGCCAGCTCCGCTAAGCTACGGCGGCCGGGCTCTGGCCCGGCCCTGCATTTTGGCAGCAAGAAATTGGTTTCGCTCGACTCAAATGGCCGCCGTGGAGCCAGCCGAAAGACACTGGCCCGCCAAAATTACCGGAAGGCCGGATACACCTTCTGATTTTCTAACATGGCAATGCCGACGAAGCGCGAAGAACGATGCAATAGGTGTGCCTATTTCGATGCTGGAACGGGCTTAAGAGCCAACCGATGACACCGGTGCGGGTATGAGATCTGCAGGCGTCTCAAGACACGTCTTCACTGATTTAATGAATGCCGCGGCATCATGCCCATCGACTATGCGGTGATCAAACGATGAGGATAAGTTCATCATCTTTCGAATGACGATGGCGCCGCCGCGCACGACTGGCCGCTGCTCAATTTTGTTGACCCCGATGACGGCCACTTCCGGCGGATTGATGATCGGTGTTGCAAAAATCCCGCCGAGTGCCCCAAGGCTGGTAACTGTGATAGTTGAGCCAGTTAAGTCTTCGCGAAGAGCTTTGCCAGACCGTGATGCTTCGCTGAGCCGGTTAATTTCTGCCGCCAACTGCCAAATGTCCTTCTTTTCTGCGTGATGAATCACAGGCACAAGCAGGCCACGCTCTGTCTGGGTGGCGATGCCGGCATGGACAGACTTGAACCGGCGAATGATCCCCCCTTCATCGTCGAAATGAGCATTGATGCCCGGGTGGTCTTTGATGCTTTTGATCAGTGCACGGATTAAAAATGGCAACAACGTAACGCGGTCGCGACTGCCCTTGCCTGTGTTGAGGTCGCGACGCAGGTCTTCGAGTTCTGTTACATCGACTTCCTCAGCGTAGGCAAAATGCGGAATCCTCCGTTTGGCGTCCTGCATGCGTTCGGCAATGCGCCGACGCAGGCCAAAAATCTTAATGTCTTCTATTCCGTCTTCCGCTGCACCCATTAAAGGCTTCATGGGCGCGGGAATCGAAGCCTGTCGCGAAAGCAGGATTGCGTCGAGGTCGGCGTGCTGGATGCGGCCACCGGGACCAGTCGCTGCGATAGTTGCAATGTTGATTCCAAGTGACGTTGCGCGCGCTCGCACCGCCGGCGAGGCCAGGGCTTTGCCAGACGCTTCACGTTCTATGGGGCGACTTGCAGGTTCAGCCTTCGGAGCAACTGGCCGCGGCGCGGCTTCTTCGCCCGCGACCTCAAACACAACAAGCTCTGCGCCTACTGCAACCTTCGTTCCTTCGTTTCCGTTGCGCGACAGGACGCGGCCTGACACAGGCGAGGCAACCTCCACCGTGGCCTTGTCAGTCATGATATCCACCAGCGGTTGCTCTTCACGAACGTCTTCACCAATTGCCACATGCCATCTGACGATTTCCGCTTCAGCGGTGCCTTCGCCCACATCTGGCAATTTGAATGCAAAGCGCGCCATGGCGTCTCAACCTGCCATGATCTTATGGATGGCTTCCGCTACCCGGAGTGGTCCCGGGAAGTATTCCCACTCGAACTCGCGCGGATACGGCGTGTCCCAGCCCGTCACGCGCAAGATCGGGGCTTCCAGGTGATAGAAGCAGCGCTCCTGCACAAGTGCGGAAAGCTCGGCCCCATAGCCGCTGGTCCGCGTTGCTTCATGCACAATCAGGCAACGACCGGTTTTCTCAACTGAATTGGTAATAGCCTCGATATCAATCGGCATCAGCGTGCGAAGATCGAGTATTTCTGCGTCGACGCCAGTCTCCGCCGCGGCTGCAAGCGCTACATGCACCATGGTGCCGTAGGCCAGAATGGTCAGCGCCTCGCCTTCACGCACCACCGCTGCTTTGCCAAGCGGAATTGAATAGTGTCCTGTTGGAACTTCACCTGCCGCGTGCTTGGCCCAAGTCTCGACCGGCTTTTCGTAATGACCGTCGAACGGCCCTGCATAAAGCCGCTTCGGCTCGAAGAACAGCACCGGATCATCATCTTCGATGGCGCTGATCAACAGCCCCTTGGCATCGTAGGGATTGGACGGGATGACGGTTTTCAGACCGCAGACATGGGTGAACAGGCCTTCCGGGCTCTGGCTGTGGGTTTGCCCGCCAAAGATGCCGCCGCCATAGGGCGCCCGCACGGTAATCGGCGCGTTGAATTCGCCAGCCGAACGATAGCGCAGGCGCGCGGCTTCTGAAACAAGCTGATCAAATGCGGGGTAGATATAATCTGCAAATTGGCACTCCACTACGGGGCGCAACCCATAGGCTCCCATGCCGATCGCCACAGCGATCTGCCCGCCTTCGGCAATCGGCGCATCAAACACACGCTGTTCGCCGTAGCGTTGCTGCAATCCGTCAGTAACGCGAAAGACACCTCCGAAAAACCCCACATCTTCACCAAAGATCAGCACGTTTGAATCACGCTCAAGCATCACATCCATTGCCGAGTTGAGGGCCTGCACCATGTTCATTGCGGTCATGGCTTGGTTTTTCCCGCTGTAAAATGCTTTAACTCGGCCTGCTGCTCTTGCAGATGCCAGGGCATTTCCTTGTAGACATCTTCGAACATGGTGCTGGAATCGTGATAAGGTCCGCCGCCATGGACACCCAGCTGCTGGGCCTTTCTATTTGTGGCATCGACGTGCGCCTCAACTTCAGATGTCAATGCATCGTGGCGGGCGGCGTCCCATTCACCAATGCTCTGCAGATGGGCTTTAAGCCTGAGTATGGGATCACCCAGGGGCCAATACTTGTGTTCATCGCCCGGTCGGTAACGGCCCGGATCGTCGCTGGTTGAATGGGGGGCCGCACGGTAGGTGAAATGTTCGATGAGCGTGGGTCCGTGATTATTCCGGGCCCGCTCGGCTGCCCAACTCGTCACTGCGTGCACCGCCAGAAAATCATTGCCGTCAACACGGATGCCGGGAATCCCAAAACCGATGGCGCGAGAGGCAAACGTCGTCTCTTCGCCACCCGCAACATCCTGACTTGACGAGATGGCCCATTGGTTGTTGACCAAATTGAGAATGACCGGCGCCCGATAGACAGCGGCAAAAGTCAACGCGTGATGAAAATCACCTTCCGCCGAGGCTCCCTCGCCGATCCACGCGGCGGCAATTTTGGTGTCGCGCTTGTAGGCAGACGCCATAGCCCAACCTACAGCCTGTGGAAATTGCGTTCCGAGATTGCCCGACAGTGAGAAGAAGCCCGCATCACGCACCGAATAGAGCACTGGCAGCTGTCGGCCTTTCAGGCGGTCCTGTGAATTCGAATATATCTGGCACATGAGATCGAAGATTGGCCACTCACGAGCGATCAGCAGGCCCTGCTGGCGATATGACGCAAAACACATGTCATCGCGATTGAGCACCAGGCCTTGCGCCACCGCCACCGCCTCTTCGCCAGTGCATTTCATGTAAAATGGCGTCTTCCCCTGGCGTTGTGCCTTGAACATGCGGTCATCGAAAATCCGCGTCAGCAACATCAGGCGCAATCCCCGACGCAGTGTTTCGGCATCAAGTTTCGGATCCCACGGGCCAACCGCAACCCCCCGATCATCAATCACGCGCACCAGACCGTAAGCAAGATCATGCGTGGCTGCAGCCATAACACCAGGGTCCGGGCGCTTTGCGTCGCCTGCCTTCGGCAGTTGCAGATAGCCAAAATCAGGTGTGTCGCCTGGCCTGAAGCGTGATTCGGGAATATGCAACTGAAGTGCAGGACTTTGCTTCATCGGACCACATTGCTCGCCGCTGTCAGAGTGATGCTACTACGGATTTGTCTAATATGCCAAACGGCGTATGATCGGCGGCAGTTCCGGTTCGCCATGGAGAAACTGATGTACGAAGGCGGTCTGAATTTTGCGCTGGGTCAGGATATCGAAAACTTGCGTAACTCCGTGCGCCGCTTTGCGAAGGAACGCGTGGCGCCCTTCGCGGCCGATATTGACAAGAGCAACCAGTTTCCCTCGCATCTCTGGAAGTCAATGGGAGACCTTGGCCTGCTTGGCATTACTGCCAGTGAAACATATGGCGGACTCGGCATGGGCTATCTCGCGCACTGCGTGGCTGTCGAGGAATTGAGCAGGGCTTCAGCGTCGGTCGGACTGTCTTATGCAGCTCACTCAAACCTCTGCGTCAACCAGATCAGCTGCAACGGGACTCCGGAACAGAAACAACGCTATTTGCCGAAGCTCATAACAGGCGAGCATGTGGGCGCACTCGCCATGTCGGAACCTGAATCGGGTTCGGATGTCGTTTCCATGAAACTGCGGGCCGAAAAACGCAACGACCGCTACGTCCTCAATGGCCGCAAGATGTGGATCACCAACGGACCTGACGCCAATACGCTCGTTGTCTACGCCAAGACGGACCCGAACGCAGGCGCGCACGGCATCACCGCCATTTTGGTGGAAGGCGCCATGGCAGGATTTTCCAGATCGCCCAAACTTGATAAGCTTGGCATGCGCGGCTCCAACACCTGCGAGCTTGTTTTCTCAGATTGCGAAGTGCCCTTCGAAAATCGTTTGGGCGAAGAAGGCGAAGGTGTTCGCATCCTGATGTCCGGCCTCGACTATGAAAGAGTTGTGCTGGCGGCGGGCCCCCTCGGCATCATGGCCGCCTGCCTCGACGTGGTAATTCCCTACATTCATGAGCGCAAGCAATTCGGCAAGGCCATCGGTGAATTCCAGCTCATGCAGGGCAAGCTCACTGACATGTATGTAACCATGAGTGCTGCTCGCGCTTATGTCTATGCGGCAGCGGCCGGCTGCGACCGGGGCGAGACGACGCGCAAGGATGCAGCGGGTTGCATTCTCTACGCAGCTGAAAGAGCAACTCAAATGGCGCTTGAAGCAATCCAGATGCTTGGAGGAAATGGCTATACCGAGGAGTATCCAGCGGCCCGTTTGCTGCGCGATGCGAAGCTCTACGAGATCGGCGCGGGCACATCTGAAATTCGCCGCATGCTGATCGGCCGTGAACTCTTCGACGAAACGGCCTGATCAATCCGGAGCGCGCCAACTTCCGTCGAGCAATTTTATGATGGCCGAAAAATCTTTGGGTGCGCCACCAAGATTTGTGAAGTTCTGATAGAGGCTCTCAGCCAACGCGCCCATCGGTACGCTGGCGCCCGTTGCTTGCGATGCCGCCATCGCCAATTTGAGGTCTTTGAGCATCAATGCGGCCATGAAGCCGCCATCATAGTTACGATTGGATGGCGCAGAAGGCACCGGTCCCGGCACCGGGCAATAACTCGTCATCGACCAGCATTGACCTGAGGCCTTCGAGCTGATGTCAAAGAACACCTGTGGATCAAGGCCCAGCTTGATCGCCAGGTTGAAAGCCTCGGCGGTGGCAATCATGGATGCCCCCAGCAACATGTTGTTGCAGATTTTCGCAGCCTGGCCAGACCCAGCCGGCCCCGCATGAATGACCGTTTTGCCCATATTGGCCAAAATGGGTTGGGCTTTGGCATAGCTTTGAGCTGCTCCTCCCACCATGAAAGTCAGCGTCGCAGCAATCGCACCCGCGACACCCCCCGACACCGGCGCATCAACCATGTCGATGCCACGTGCGGCAGCTGCATCGCCCACTACGCGGGCGGTCGCCACATCAATGGTCGAACAGTCGATCAAAATGCAAGAGTGCTGCACAGTATCGAAAACTTCGCCTTCATAAACGGATCGCACTTGCTCTCCTGTCTGCAACATGGAAATTACGGCATCCACCTGCGAGACGGCTGCAGTCACTGAGGCAGTGCGGGTTGCACCTATTTCTGTTGCCCGTGAAAGTGCAGCATCGGCCACATCAAAGGCCTGAACAGCATGTCCGGCCTTGATGAGGTTGGCCGCCATGCCTGTTCCCATGTTGCCAAGTCCGATAAAACCGATTGTTGCCATGATAATCTCATTTCCCGGTGAAAACTGGTTTGCGTTTCTCGATGAACGCTGTCATGCCTTCCTTGCGATCCTCCAGCGCGAAGAGGCTGTGAAACAGCCGCCGCTCAAACAGGATGCCTTGGGTGAGTGGCATTTCCATTGCGGCATTGACCATTTCCTTGTTGGCCAGAACGGCGAGCGGCGCCATCTCCGCAATTTTAAGCGCCACCGCCAGTGCTTCCTCGACGAGTGCCGCAAGAGGTGTGATGCGGCTGACGATCCCGACCCTTTCAGCTTCAACGGCATCCATCATCCGTCCCGTCAACATCATGTCCATGGCCTTCGACTTGCCGACGAGTTTCGTGAGCCGTTGCGACCCACCCATTCCCGGTGACACGCCGAGTGTTATTTCGGGCTGGCCGAATTTGGCGTTCTCTGCTGCGATCACAAAATCGCACATCATGGCAAGTTCACAGCCACCACCCAGCGCATAGCCAGCCACAGCCGCGATGACGGGTTTTCTGATGCGTGATATCAGGTCGAACTCGGCAAAGTAGTTTTCCGCCAGCATATCCGCCGTGGTCTTGCCCACCATGTCCTTGACGTCTGCACCGGCGGCGAAGGCCTTGTCGGATCCGGTTATGACAGCACACCGCAGATTGGCATCAGTGTCATAGGCAGCCAACGTGCCAAGCAATTCCTTGCTCAGTTGTGCATTGATGGCATTCAGTGCCGCTGGCCGGTTCAGGCGTATCAGCAACACGGTCCCATGGGTTTCAACGAGAAGCGTTTCTGTCATCAGTCCCTCCCTAGGGGTGTCCATTCTTCATGCTCAGGCAACGGTGCAAATATTGCTTCAATCTCGTTGTTTGTCACTTCATCGAAGTGCTGCGGCGTCCACTGCGGACGGTTGTCCTTGTCAATCACAAAGGCCCGCACACCCTCAATAAAATCCGGCTTGTGGATGAGGCGTGATACGATGCGGTATTCCATCAGCATGTTGTCGGAAAAGCGCTCATAACCATGGCCCCTGACCAACTGTTGCAATGCGACCTTGCAGGAAATTGGCGCCTTCTTCGCAATTTCCGCCAGCTGTTCGGCAGCCCAAAGCGAAGTATCAGCTTTGAGAGCGGCAATGATGTCTTCGAGCCGGTCTGCCGCAAACAGCCTGTCAATTTTTTCACGCAACAGCTCGATGACCGAGGGGGGCGGCTCATCTTTTGCAACCTGTAAAATGTTCTCGAGTGCTTCAGGGTGCTTGCCGACGTGCATCTTCACGTCGGACAGGGCTTCACTGGGCAGATAATGGGTGGCCAAGTGGAGCGCAAGGCAGTCAGCGCCATTGAGCCTCGCCCCGGTCAGCGCCATCCACTGACCAATGCGACCCGGCAGGCGCGACAGGAACCAGCCACCCCCCACGTCGGGAAAGAGGCCAATACCCGTTTCCGGCATGGCAAATGCCGTTGATTCCGTGGCAACCCGGTAGCGGCACGGCATGGCGAGCCCCGCACCTCCGCCCATGACGATTCCATCCATAAAACAAACTGACGGCTTCCTTAATGTGAAAAGCAAATGATTCATGCGATATTCAGTGTGGAAAAAACCCCGCGCTGCGCTGTCCCCCTTCTTGAGGCTTTCAAACAGCAAGCGAATATCACCGCCCGCGCAGAAGCCCCGGCCTTCGCTGTGATCGATGGTTATTGCGACAATTGCCGGATCAATCTCCCACGTGTGAACAGCCGCAATGATCTTATCACACATGCTGCGTGTCAATGCATGAAGCGCCTTCGGCCGATTGAGTGTAATGCGTCCCACGCCTCCTGCACTGGCGACGATGACGTCATTTTCCGTCATTGCCTCAACATCTCGCGCGCGATGATCATTCGCATGATCTCGTTCGTGCCTTCAAGAATGGAATGCACGCGAAGATCACGGTAGATGCGTTCAATCGGAAAGTCCCTGAGGTAGCCATATCCGCCATGGAGCTGCAGGGCGCGGTCGGCCGCATGCATGCAGGTATCAGTTACAAAGCGCTTGGCCATGGCCGAAAAGCGTGTTGCGTCGGGGGTGCCCGCTGTAACCTTGTCTGCGGCGAGATAAAGCAGTGCACGACCTGCCTGCAATCCGGTTTCCATGTCGGCAAGCGTGAACTGGGTCGCTTGAAACTCGGCGATTGCCTGGCCGAATTGATGGCGCGCCCGGGTATATGCCACCGCCTCATCCAGGCAGCGCTGAGCGCCTCCGAGCGAACAGGCAGCGATGTTAATTCGCCCGCCATCAAGGGCTTGCATGGCGAGGCGAAATCCCTCGCCTTCCGAGCCAAGTAAATTTTCCGACGGCACCCGCACATTATCGAAATTCACCTGCGCCGTAGGCTGGGAACGCCAGCCAAGCTTGCGCTCCTGTGCTCCGAAGGACACGCCCGCCATATCCTTCTCAATGACAAGACAGGAAATGCCCTTTGCCCCTTCGGTGCCGGTGCGAACCATGACGAGATAGATTTCATTCTCCCCGCCGCCGGAAATGAATGCTTTGGAACCTGTGACGAGATAGGATGAACCGTCTTTCACCGCGCGCGTTTTCAAGGCTGCCGCATCCGAGCCCGATCCCGGTTCCGTCAGGCAATAGCTTGCAAGTCTTTCGCAAGCGACGAGTGATGGCAGGTATTTGGCCTTGAGCGACGCACTGCCGAAGCGGTCGATCATCCAGCCCACCATGTTGTGAATTGAGATAAAAGCCGAGGTCGAGGGGCAGCCATGGGCCATGGCTTCCATGATAAGCGCTGCTTCCAGCCGCCCAAGGCCCGAGCCACCCTGATCTGCTGAAACGCATATGGCGCCGAAACCCAACTCTGCCGCAGCCCTGACCGTGGCGCGCGGAAAGAAACATTTCTCATCCCACATGGCAGCATGGGGCGTGATGGCTTCCGAGGTAAAACGGCGGGCGGTTTCCTGAATCGCGCGTTGCTCATCGGTCAAATCAAATTGCATGAACAATACCTCTGGCAGCATTATCCGCTTTTCACCGTGCAATGGAAAGACCCCAGGCTGCCCCTCGACAGTGCGAATGGAATACAATAGGCTGAACGCCATGATGGTGCATTGAGCGGTTCCGGCAATGAGTGTCATCCAATCCGCAATCTCGCCGAAATCGCCGACGTTCCTCGACAACAGGGCTCGGATGCAGACCCTTGTGGACCAAATCTCAAAGATTGCCGCAATCACCAAACAAGGAGGTCGTGAGGCCGCCCGCGCGCGCCATTCTGCGCGTGGCAAGCTTCTTCCGCGTGACCGCATAGCAACGCTCCTCGACCCAGGTTCTCCGTTTCTTGAAATCGGATTGTTTGCGGCACGCGGCGTATATGATGATGATCTTCCCGCCGCCGGATTGATCGCAGGGATCGGCCGTGTGTCGGGACGCGAATGCATGATCGTGTGCAACGATGCAACTGTGAAAGGCGGCACCTACTATCCATTGACGGTAAAGAAGCATCTCCGGGCTCAGGAGATTGCCTTGGAGAACGCGCTGCCCTGTATCTATCTCGTTGATTCGGGCGGAGCAAATCTGCCCAACCAGTCGGAGGTTTTCCCCGACCGCGACCATTTCGGCCGCATTTTTTTCAATCAGGCACAAATGTCGTCCAGGGGCATTGCCCAGATAGCGGTTGTCATGGGATCCTGCACGGCTGGTGGTGCCTATGTTCCCGCCATGTCCGATGAGGCAATTATCGTTCAGGGTCAGGGGACCATATTTCTCGGCGGTCCGCCGTTGGTAAAAGCGGCAACTGGAGAAATTATCACGGCAGAAGAACTGGGCGGAGCCAACCTTCATACCCGTCAGTCTGGCGTGGCTGATCATAGCGCAAGGGATGACCGTCACGCGCTGCAGCTCGCGCGTGCTGCAATTGCCAATCTTGGCTGGAAACGGGTTTCAACGCCTGGTGCGGAATCAATTGAACCGCCATGCTACGATCCTGCCGAAATTGCTGGCATTGTTCCAGCGGATTTCCGCACATCCTATGACGTGCGCGAAGTGATTGCCCGCATTGTCGATGGGTCGCGCTTTGACGAGTTCAAGAAGCACTATGGCCCGACACTTGTAACCGGCTTTTCCCATGTTCACGGGATGCTCGTCGGCATAATCGCCAACGCAGGCGTGCTGTTTTCCGAGTCAGCACTCAAAGGCAGCCATTTCATTCAGCTCTGCTGTCAGCGCGGCATTCCTCTGGTGTTTCTGCAGAATATCACCGGCTTCATGATCGGTCGAAAGTATGAAGCGGGTGGCATCGCCAAAGATGGCGCCAAAATGGTAAGTGCCGTTGCAACGGCCAATGTTGCTAAAGTCACCATGATAATTGGCGCCTCTTTTGGAGCCGGCAACTACGGCATGTGCGGGCGAGCCTATAGCCCGCGTTTTCTCTGGACATGGCCCAACGCGCGCATCGCGGTGATGGGAGCGGAACAGGCTGCTGGCGTACTTGCAACTGTCAAAAGAGAAGGCGTCGAAGCCCGCGGCGGCAAATTCACGGAAGAGGATGAGGCCGCAGTCAAAGCGCCCATACTCTCGCAATTCGAAGCCCAAAGCCGTCCACTTTATGCTTCAGCACAGTTATGGGATGACGGCATCGTTGACCCGGCATGCAGCCGCGAGGTTCTGGCACTCAGCCTTGCGGCCACTTTCAACGCGCCAGTCGAGCCCACACGCTTTGGCGTGTTTCGGATGTGAAACCCATGTTTGGCAAAATCCTGATCGCCAACCGGGGAGAGATTGCGGTGCGTGTCGCGCAAACCGCTCAAAGGATGGGGATCAGGACCGTTGCCATTTATTCCGACGCGGACGCACAAGCTTTGCATGTCAGGGTAGCTGAGGAAGCCTTTAGGGTTGGCCCGCCAGCTGCCAAGGAAAGCTATCTCAGCATGGATGCAATCATCGCGGTGGCAAAGCGCAGCGGTGCAGAAGCCATACATCCCGGTTATGGTTTTCTGTCTGAGAACCCCGATTTCGTCGACGCTGTGGAGCGTGCCAATCTGGTCTTCATCGGCCCCCCTGCGGCCGCAATCCGCGCCATGGGTCTCAAGGATCAGGCCAGAATGCTGATGCTGAAGGCTGGCGTTCCAGTGCTGCCCGGCTACAACGGTGAAAATCAGGACACTGAACATCTTGCCCGCGAGGCGGCCCGCATCGGTTTTCCCATTCTCATCAAACCAGTGGCAGGTGGTGGCGGCAAGGGCATGCACCGGGTGGATAAGCCGGAGGCTTTCACAAAAAGCCTGGAGAGCGCGCGCCGCGAAGCAGCCGCCGCATTTGGCAACGACCGCGTGCTCATCGAAAAGTTTCTGGGCAAGGCAAGGCATATTGAAATCCAGGTTTTCGCAGACAGTCACGGCAACACACTTCATCTCTTCGAGCGTGACTGTTCGCTGCAACGCCGCCATCAGAAGGTGGTTGAGGAAGCGCCAGCCCCAGGCATGACAGCGGATCTGCGCGCCGTCATGGGGAAGGCCGCCATCGCTGCTGCACGGGCCGTGGGTTACGTTGGCGCCGGAACCGTGGAGTTCATCGTGGATGTTTCAAAGGGTCTCTCGCCCGAAGCCTTTTTTTTCATGGAAATGAACACGCGGCTTCAGGTTGAACATCCTGTGACGGAAATGATCACGGGCCTTGATTTAGTTGAATGGCAACTGCGCGTTGCCAATGGCGAACCACTGCCCAAGCAACAGGGCGATGTTGCAATCTCCGGCCACGCCATTGAAGCGCGGCTCTATGCCGAGGATCCTCTCAGAAACTTTCTGCCCCAGTCCGGCAAATTGGAGCATCTGCAATTCGCGCAGCGTGATGGCCTTCGCATTGACACGGGTTTCAGCCAAGGAGATGCGGTCGCGACCCATTATGACCCCATGATCGCCAAAATGATCGCCCATGGCCCGACCCGCGCGGTTGCCCAGCGCAAGCTGGCGGAGGCGCTTGCTGAAACACAGGTCAGTGGATTCCGCACCAACCTTGCCTTTCTCAGCCGCCTTGTTCAGGAGTCCGACTTCATAACTGGCAACATTGATACGGGCTTCATAGAGCGTAACATTGATAAGTTGGCGAGAGGCAGCGAGCCCCCGATTGAGACAATAGCTGCCGCCTTATTGCATGCTGGTGGCCATTTGTCGGTGCCGGCAAGCTCCTCACCTTTCGACACGCTCATCAACTTCCGCCTTTGGCACGGTGAAACGCAAAACATTGAGTTTCTCGTTGATGGAGCCCCCCTGAAGGCGAGCCTCACCGATCATGGCAACATGAATTTCATGGTCGCCCATGCAGGGGAATTGACATCGTTCATTTTGCTGAATTTTGACAACGGTTGCGTTCGCTTCGTGTTTGCCAGTCGGATTGTGCGGCTGGCATTTTTTGATGACGGCACTCTGCTGACGATTAATTTCGACGGCGTAATTCACGAATTTGCAATTGCAGAATCCCGTGCCGGTCATGGCAGTGAGGAAGACAATGAGGGCGTTGTCATCGCACCGATGCCCGGACTGGTCAGCATTGTCAACGTCAAGTCGGGCGACCACGTCACAAAAGGCGACGTCATTGCGGTGACCGAGTCCATGAAAATGGAATTCGCGCTGCGTGCACCTCGCACCGGAAAGATCGCCATGGTCAATGTTGCCGCCGGTGAACAGGTTGAGGAAGGCGCAATCATCGCCACCATTGAGGACGCGGATGCCTGACAATTCCCATGTCACGATCTGCGAAGTGGGTCCACGCGACGGACTGCAGAACGAGGCCCAGTTTGTTTCGACTGAAGACAAAGTGCAACTCATCAATCTATTATCTGCGACAGGTCTCAGTTACATTGAAGCCGCGAGTTTCGTGTCACCCAAATGGGTGCCGCAGATGGTCGATGGCAGCGACGTCCTCGCCCGCATCGCGCGTAAGAAAAGGGTCGTCTACGCAGCACTGACGCCAAATTTGAGAGGATACGAGGACGCGTTGGAAGCGGATGTCGACGAAGTCGCAATATTTGCTTCCGCTTCGGAGACGTTCAGCTTCAAGAACATCAACCGGTCGATTGCTGATAGTCTCACCCTCTACGAGCAAGTTTGCAGGCGCGCCGAAGTCGATGGCATTCCAGTACGCGGCTATGTGTCATGCGCAATTGCATGCCCCTATGAAGGCCCGATCGCGCCTGATGCCGTTCGCTTCGTGGCTGCGTCTCTCCTCCGCATGGGATGCCGGGAAATTTCCCTTGGCGACACCATTGGGGTTGCAACACCGGGTGACGTAACCGCGTTGCTCGCCGTCATTCTCGCTGAAATCCCCGCCGCAAAAGTTGCCGGACACTTCCACGACACCAGTGGTCGGGCACTCGATTGCATCAAAGCGAGTCTTGATCAGGGGTTGAGAATTTTTGATGCTTCCATCGGCGGCGCTGGTGGCTGTCCTTTTGCGCCCGGCGCAAAAGGCAACGTGGCGACGCATGAAGTCGCGCAGTTGCTGGAAGCCAAAGGTTTTGCCACTGGAATTGATGTTCAGGCTTTGCAAAATGCCACCAACTTTATGCAGCAGATCCTGGGACGGCGATCATGATCCAGACCTATGAAACCATTCACCTTGAAACCGATGTGCGTGGCATCGCCTGCCTCGTGCTCAATAGGCCCGGCAAGCACAATGCGCTCAACGCTGCCATGATCCGCGAAATCACCGACGCCGCAACGCGACTGGCGAATGACACGAGCGTCAGGGCCGTCGTGCTGTCAGCCAACGGCAAAAGTTTTTGCGCTGGCGGCGATCTCGCATGGATGAAGGAACAGTTTGACGCCGACTACTCGGCACGCGTTCTTGAAGCATCCCATCTTGCCGCTATGCTGCGCTGCCTCGACGAATTGCCGAAGCTCCTCATCGCCGTTGTCCAGGGTTCTGCCTTCGGCGGCGGTGTGGGCCTCGCAGCGGTTTGTGACATCGTGTTGGCCGCACCTGAAGCGAAATTTGCGCTGACTGAAACAAAGTTGGGACTTGTCCCCGCCACTATCGCGCCCTTTCTTTTGCGCCGCATCGGCCTTGCCAACATTCGCCGCTTTGCGCTCAACGCCTGCCCTTTTGGTGCCGAGGAGGCGCGCGCCATCGGGCTCGTTTCCGAGATTCATGAACAGCGGGAACTTGGCGCATCGGCAGAAAGGCAGATTGACCTGGCTCTCGCCTGCGCGCCGGGTGCCATTGCCGATGCCAAGCAGCTATTCCGGCGCGTTGCGGCGGGTGCTATATCACAGCCGGCAACAGCGGAAGCACTGGCTGCCCGCTGGGAAACTGACGAAGCCCGCCAAGGTGTGGAAGCATTTTTCTTGCACAGGAGACCGCCATGGGCGACGTGACGAGAAACAGAGATCCCATCGTTATCACCGCAGCGAAGCGCACGCCGATTGGCAGCTTTCAGGGAAAATTATCCGGATTGTCAGCCCCAAAACTCGGATCAATCGCCATTTCTGCTGCGTTGCGCGAGTGCCACCTCGAAGCCGTGGACGAGGTTTTCATGGGCAATGTGCTGCCAGCAGGTGTGGGACAGAACCCGGCACGGCAAGCAGCGCTTGGTGCGGGCCTTGCGCAAAGTGTTCCGGCCACAACCGTGTCAAAAGTCTGTGGCTCCGGCATGAAGGCGCTGATTTTGGGCCATGATAGCATTGCTGCTGGAACCAACGCCCGCGTTCTTGTGGGCGGCATGGAATCCATGACCAATGCGCCCTACCTTTTGCCAAAGGCACGCAGCGGCATGCGGCTGGGCCACAGTGAAGTCAAAGACCATATGTTCACCGATGGGCTGGAAGATGCTTACTCCGGCCGCCTCATGGGAACTTACGCTGAAGATACGGCCGAAGCCTATCAATTCTCGCGTTCCGATCAAGACGCTTATGCCGTTCGCTCGCTTGAGCGGGCAATTGCCGCAAACGGCTCAGGTGCCTTCAAAAAAGAAATCGTGTCCATCGATGAACTGTCTGGGAAAACCCGTACTTCTCTTGATTTCGACGAGCAACCGGGAAAAGTTGACGTGAACCGCATCCCGCAGCTGCGCCCGGCCTTTCGTGAAGGCGGCACAGTGACAGCTGCAAATTCCTCTTCAATTTCCGATGGAGCGGCCGCCCTCGTCCTCATGCGCGCGTCCGAGGCCGAGAAAATTGGAGTTGCCCCACTCGCAATCATCACCGGACACGCCAGTCACGCGCGCGAACCGGCACAATTCACAACCGCACCGATCGGTGCTGTCAAAATGCTCCTTGAGAAACTTGGTTGGCGGCCGTCGGAAGTTGAACTCTATGAGATCAATGAGGCCTTCGCCGTGGTGGCCATGGCGGCAATACGCGATCTTGCCCTCGACGCAGGCATCGTCAATGTCAACGGTGGAGCTTGCGCGATGGGTCACCCAATTGGCGCATCCGGTGCGCGTATCATTGTGACGCTCCTCCACGCGATGATTGCCCGCGGCGCTCAAAAAGGCATCGCATCACTCTGCATCGGAGGCGGCGAAGCAACTGCCGTTGGCCTGGAACTGTTCCATTGAAATATCCGCCGAGACACACGCAAGACGATTGACTTTAATAGGATGGGTTGGGCTATCCGAATTGCGATCCAAGCACGTCCCTTGCGCAGATCTCCCATGGATGACACGCTTCTACGTGCTGAATCCTTGGCAGCCCGCAGCGATCACTTGGCCAATTCAAACCGGACTTTGAGTGTCGCCATAATCGGCCGTGCCCGCATAAGCGGCTTTCACCAAAATGCCTAACTCACGCCGCCGCCTGAAACGCCGCAAGTTTTTGGCGGTAGCTCAGGGCTTCGGCGATGTGAAGGCGCGCCACCTGTTCGCGGCCATCAAGATCGGCCAGCGTTCGCGCCACGCGCAAGACCCGATGATAGCCACGCGCCGATAGCCCCATCAGCCTCCGCGTTCAGCCGCAAATGGCCAACACTCAGTTTTTTGCAAACCGTTGCCGCTGGCGCGAGCGTACTGCCGCCACACGTAACGCCACATCAGCGCTCGATTCTTTCGACGCTGGCAAAGTGAGATCGGAGATCTTGACCGCTGGCAATTCAATCTGGATATCCATCCGGTCCAAGAGAAGACCTGAAATCCGCTGCTGATAATCAGAAGCACAGCGAGGACCCTTCCGACACACATGTCCTGGCTCTCCAGCCATCCCGCACTTGCAGGGGTTCGTTGCCCTTTTGCTGCCTCCCTACACCGCTTTCGTCAAACCCACGGAATCAGCATTCGCAGAAAAGCTCAGGCCCTTTTTCGACAGCATCGACCCAAAGAGGACAACGGTCACGACTCAATAAAAAACTCGAAATCATGCAATTAAGCTGCAATCTGCAATCGTCTGCGTCGCTCTCGAATGAACGAGCCCATTCATGTTCTGTTTCAACTTAAGCGAACTACGCTAAGGGCCTGTGGTTCCAGGTCACGGTTTCCAAGCAGCAGCTTGCCGGCCGCTGGGAGCCGCCAACTTCTGTTGCCATAGTTGAAGGCAAAGAGCAGATGGCCGCGGCGGCGTAGCCTGA
>JANNXN010000014.1:0-25520 GCA_031409595.1 Rhodobiaceae bacterium | reverse complement strand
TCCAACGATGGCAGGACTGGGGTTTTACCCCTTCCGGTTCTGCCGGTTCGCAATCAAATCCTCAACAACCGCCGGATCGGCCAAAGTCGACGTATCCCCCAGCGCTCCAAAATCATCCTCGGCGATCTTCCGTAAAATGCGCCGCATGATCTTGCCGGAGCGGGTTTTGGGAAGGCCAGGCGAAAACTGGATTTTGTCAGGTGTGGCCAACGGCCCGATTTCTTTTCGCACATGGGCAACCAGGTCTTTGCGCAATTCATCGCTGCCAGCCTGCCCCACCATCAGGGTCACGTAACAATAAATGCCTTGCCCCTTGATGTCATGCGGATAGCCCACAACTGCTGCCTCGGAAACCGCCGCGTGACTGACAAGCGCTGACTCAACTTCCGCCGTGCCAAGCCGGTGGCCGGAAACATTGATCACATCGTCAACCCGGCCCGTGATCCAGTAATAGCCATCAGCATCGCGACGGCAGCCATCACCGGTGAAATACATGCCCTTGTAGGTTGAGAAATAGGTTTGCACAAAACGGTCATGATCGCCAAACACCGTGCGCATTTGGCCAGGCCAGGAATCCAGAATAACCAGATTGCCGGAAGCCGCACCTTCAAGGATTGCTCCCTTGTCATCAACCAATGCGGGCTGGCAGCCAAAGAAGGGCAGCGTCGCCGAGCCGGGTTTCAGCTTGGTTGCACCCGGCAATGGCGTGATCAGAATGCCGCCAGTTTCTGTTTGCCACCACGTATCAACAATCGGACAACGCCCGTCTCCAACCACCCGGTGATACCATTCCCAGGCTTCCGGATTGATGGGTTCCCCCACCGACCCCATGAGACGCAGGCTCTTGCGCGAGGTTTTCTTGACCGGCGCCTCGCCCGCACTCATCAGTGCACGGATGGCTGTGGGTGCCGTGTAAAATGTATTGACCTGATGCTTGTCGATCACTTCCCAGAATCGGGAAACCGTCGGATAATTGGGAACCCCCTCAAACATCAGCGTGGTGGCCCCATTGGCAAGCGGGCCGTAGATGATATAGCTGTGGCCGGTAACCCAGCCCACATCCGCCGTGCACCAGTAAATATCGCCATCATGGTAATCGAACACATATTGATGCGTCATCGCGGCATAGACCAGATAGCCGCCGGTGGTGTGCAGCACACCCTTGGGCTTGCCGGTTGAACCCGAGGTGTAAAGAATAAACAGCGGATCTTCCGCCTTCATCTTCTCCGGCTTGCAATCGGCCGAGACTTTCAGCGCCTCGTCGTGATACCAGAGATCGCGCGAGGGATCGAAGGGAACGGCAGCGCCCGTTCGCCGGACAACCAGAACTTTTTCGTTGCCAGCACATTTCTTCAGGGCCTCATCGGTATTGACCTTCAACGGAATTTTCTTTCCCGCCCGCATGCCTTCATCCGCCGTGACGATGAATTTCGACCCGCAATCATTGATCCGGCCCGCCAGGCTCTCCGGCGAAAAGCCGCCAAACACGATGGAATGCACCGCGCCAATGCGCGTGCAGGCCAGCATCGCGTAGGCCGCTTCCGGAATCATCGGCATGTAAAGCGTAACCCGGTCGCCCTTGGCCACGCCATGGGCCTTCATCACATTGGCGAAGCGGCAGACATGGGCATGGAGTTCCGCGTAGGTGATTTTCTTGTCGTCGTAAGGATTATCGCCTTCCCAGATGATTGCCGTCTGGTTGGCCCGCTTCTTCAGATGCCGGTCAATGCAATTATAGGACACATTGAGAACGCCGTCCTCAAACCACTTGATGGAAACACTGTCATAGGCAAAGGACGTGTTCTTGATTTTGGTCGGCGCCTTGAACCAGTCCAGCCGCTTGGCGTGCCTGGCCCAGAACTTCGCCGGCGACTTGACTGACTCCGCATACATCGCCTCGTATTTGCCCTTGTCGACAAAAGCGCGCTTTTTCCAAAGGGCAGAAACTGGATAGGTTTTGTCGGACATGGACGCTTTCCTTGTTATTTTTCCACAGTGTAAAATGGCTCTGGTGCAACTATCAAGTAGCCTAAAGTTCAGCCAAGTGCCATATCAGCGGCCATGGTCATTTCACGGCATTTTCTTTATTTCATTTCGCTGGGCCTGTTCTGGGGGCTGTCCCAATCGCTTTACAAGGCGATGGCGTTGCAAAACATGCCGGTGACCCACGTGATTGTTTATACGGGATTTGGCGTGGGTTTTGGCCTCATAGCCGCTGCTTTGCTGTCGCGAACACGGATGAGTTTTAGCCTCTCAGTTATCTGGTTTGGCCTGGGGTGCGCGGTGCTGATGAACGTGCCCTTTGCCTTGGGGCTTTACGTCATCCGCCACATCCCGGCGACCGAGGCAGCGCTGATTGTTTCCACCGCGCCCTTCTTTAATTATTTGCTGGCCCTTCTGACTCGCGGTGAAAACGCCGTTCCCCGCAGGCTTTATGCAGTGGCTGCCGGATTTGTTTCCAGCGCCATTCTCATCCTTTCGCGCGAAGGCACCTTGTCCGGCGACATTTCCTGGTGGACACTGGCAGCTTTCAGCACGCCCATTCTTTACACGGCCTATAACTGGTTTGCCGCTCATTACTGGCCAAAAAACGCCGATGTAATGTCAATCGGCGCCGTCGAAAGCTTCTGGTCGGCCATCGTCGTCATCCCGTTCTTTTTCTATTTCGAGGCCCCGTGGGGCGATGCAACGCCTGCACTGTTTGCCTATTGGACGGTGCTGGTCGCCGGGCTGATGTGGATCATTGAGCGCATCGCCTTCTTCACGCTCATCCGCGACAAGGGCGCTGTCTATACAATTCAGGCCGTCTATGTTTCAACGCCAGCCGCCGTTCTGTTTGCAATCCTGTTTTATGGCGGCGGCGCAGATATGTGGCTATGGATTGCGCTTGGTATTTTGATGCTGGCACTGTGGCTCAACAATTCCGGTGCGTCCCTCAAGTCTTCAGTTTCCAAACAGCAGTCCGCTTGATTTCGGCATCTTCAAGATCGCGCGTGACTGGCACGTTATACTCCGCCAAATTCTCAAGCTGGTCCTTAGGCAGATAGCTTCGCCCAGGATCACCGATGAGAGCGACTGCCCCATTTGCCTGCTTCAACCAGGCCAGGCATTTCCCGGCCACGGTCTTCTCATAGAATAGATCACCGACCAGAATAACATCAAAGGCTTGTGGAGCAGCATTGAGCAAGTCTTCCAGCTTGACATCGGCAACGACCTGATTGAGCCCAGCATTGAGGAGCGCGGCAGTCACCGCAAATTCATCAATATCAGCAGCCGTCACGTGGGCAGCGCCTGATTTTGCGGCTGCAATGGCCACCAGGCCAGAACCCGTCGCCAAATCCAGGACTTTCAGTGATTGGACCACAGCCGGATTGTCCAGAACATACCGCGCCAGGGCCTGGCCACCTGCCCAGGCAAAGGCCCAGAAGGGCGGCGGCAGGCCCATTTCCCCAAGTTCATCTTCGGTCTTTTGCCATAAAGGCACTGCCTCATGGGCCAGATGAAGCCTGATTTCCGGCACCAGCGGCGGCGACATGATGGAGGTGTTCAGGCGAATGAAGTCAGCCCTGCTCACGTCAATCGCGGCGGCGCTTTGACACCTCCAAGATCGCAAATGATCTTCCACTCCTCGGTCGTAACGGGCTGCACCGAAAGCCTTGAGTTCTTCACCAGCACCATGTCTTTGAGCCGCTTGTCCTGCTTAATCTCATCCAGCGATACGGCCGTCGGCACATCAACGAGGGCGCGAATATCAACGCACTCCCATGTATCAACATCAGCGGTTGAATCCTTGTGCGCGAGCTTGCACACTTCAACGATGCCCACAATCGCCTTGTCTTCATTCGAATGATAGAAAAATCCCTTGTCACCCAATTTCATCAGCCGCATGTTGTTGCGAGCCTGATAATTGCGAACACCGGTCCACTCCTCACCCACGCTGCCCTTGGCCTTCTGCATGTCCCATGACCACACGCCAGGTTCAGATTTGAAAAGCCAGTATGCCATCACGCAGCCTCCGGGTTCTTGATCAGCCACTTCCACGGCTTGATTTCAACCGAGGTGAACAGGCCCGCAACGGCATAGGGATCGCGCACCGCAATGGCGGTGATTGCAGCGCGGTCTTCCGCCTCAATGATCACCAGACTGCCGACAGCATTGCCTGCATCATCGGTGAAAGGACCGGCAGCTTTCAATTTTCCGCCCAGGCTTTCGAGAAACTTCAGGTGGTCGGGCCTGCAGGCCATGCGGAGCTCCAGGCCACCTGGCTTATCCGTACATATCAACGCAAACAGCATAGTCTCTCCTTCATCTGATTTCTTCGCGAACGGGCCTGGCCAGCAGCCGCGCAATTTCCTGTTCCGGATCAACGCCGCGAACAACAATAGCCGAGACAGCCGAGACAATCGGCATGTCAACACCATGACTGAGCGAAAGCATATGCGCCACTTTCACCGTGTGGGCTCCCTCAACCACACCCCGCGCCAGGGCCAGCCCTTCACGCACCGTAAGGCCACGGCCAATGCCAAAGCCAAACGAGTAATTGCGCGATTGCTTGCTGGAGCATGTGAGCAGCAGATCACCCAGCCCCGAAAGCCCGGTCAGCGTCTCAGGCTTGGCGCCCAGTTTCTTGCCAAAGCGCATAAGCTCCGCAAAGCCCCGCGTTGTAAGCGCCGCGCGCGCACTGTCGCCAAGACCCCGCCCGTCGGAAATGCCGCAGGCGATGGCCAGAACATTCTTGAGCGCCCCGCCGATTTCAACACCCGGCACATCATCAGACCCATAGACCCTGAATGCGGGCAGCGACAGCGCATTGGCCCAGTCGTTGGCTTCGGCAAGGGTGGGGGCAGCAAGTGTCACCGCCGTCGGCAGACCAGCAATCACGTCGGCGGCAAAACTGGGACCTGAAAGCACATAGGAGCGCGCCCCCGGGATCACATCCTTCACAACTTCATTCATGAAAAATGCCGAGTGCTGCTCAATGCCCTTGGCGCAAATGATCAGTGGCACATGCGCTGGCGGTTTGAGCGCCAACAAGACCTCACGCACGGATTGAGCGGGCACGGCAATGATGATGGCATCAAAATTGGCATAGGACACATAGTCGGTGCCAGCCCGCGTCCACACGGTAACATCATGTCCGGCTTGGGCAGCAACGTGGGTCAACGCCTGGCCCCAGGCTCCATTGCCCGCAACAACAAGTCTGCGCTTCATGCCGCGCTTCATACTTTGACGCCCAGTTTTCCCGAACCATAAACCGGGGCTGAAACCTCATCCAGAGGCCAGCGCGCCCGCGCCACCACGTCCAGCGTGTCGGTCATGCCAAGCGCCAGCCTCTCGGCCCCCGCCCACGCAATCATTGCGGCATTGTCCGTGCAAAGGTCTGCCGGTGGCACAACAAGCTTAAAACCATGGGCCTCTGTAGTCGCTGCGAAAACTGCTTTCAATGTGGCGTTAGCGGCAACGCCTCCCGCAACAATCAAGGTTGGCTCGCTAACCTCCGGGCAAGCCTCACGAAATACTGAAAACGCCATTTTCAATCGATCCTGCAATGTTTCTGCCACCGCCGCTTCAAAACTGGCGCAAACATCGGCAATATCTTGCTGCGTGAGGCTTCCCAGATCATGCACAACCTCCCGAACCGCGGTTTTCAAGCCGGAAAACGAAAAATTGCAATCCTTGCGGCCTTTCAAAGGCCTTGGAAAATCAAACCGGGTGCCATTGCCGTTACGGGCATAGGCTTCAACCTGCGGCCCGCCGGGATAGCCCAGTCCCAAGAGCTTCGCCGTCTTGTCGAAAGCCTCGCCCAAGGCATCATCAATGGTGGTGCCAAGCCGCCTGTAGCGACCAACGCCTTCCACCAGTTGAAACTGCGTGTGGCCGCCTGAAATCAGCAACAGCAGATAGGGAAATGGGCAGGACCCCAGCAATCGGGGCGTCAGCGCATGGCCCTCCAGATGGTTGACCGCAAGCAGCGGCTTGGCATGGCTCATGGCGATGGCTTTGGCCGTGGTGAGGCCGATTATAACGCCCCCCAGAAGCCCCGGTCCTGCTGTGGCAGCCACGCCGTCCAGTTGAGAAAATCTTAACGCCGCCTGCCCCATAGCCTCAGAAATCAACCGGTCAAGGTGTCGGATATGAACCCGCGCGGCAATTTCAGGGACAACGCCACCATAGGGCGCGTGATCGGCGATTTGGGAAAGCACGATATTGCTGATAATATCACCTCTGCCATCGGTGTTTCTGCGCACCACAGCCGCTGCCGTTTCATCGCACGATGTCTCGATGCCGAGGATATATGAAGGAGCCATGTAGCGGGTGACGTCTCAAAAATTAGCAGCTAGAACAAACCATCGCTCTAGCATTCAATGGATATGACTTGCAAATGGCTCACCTAAGAATTGGCACGAGGGGTTCTCCCTTGGCGCTGGCCCAGGCCCATGAAACCCGTGACCGGCTGGTAAAGGCTCATGGTCTGGACCCGGCAGATGTGGAAATAGTCGTGATCAGCGTAACCGGCGACCAGATCAGGGACCGCCCGCTTTCGGAAATCGGCGGCAAGGGCCTGTTCACCAAAGAGATCGAGGAAGCCTTGCTGGCTGGCGATATTCACCTGGCGGTCCACTCCATGAAGGATCTGCCTGCGACCCTGCCCGACGGTCTCGTGATCGCCGCCGTGCTGCCGCGCGAAGATGCGCGCGATGCTTTCCTCAGCTTGACCGCAAAATCAATTGCAGATCTGCCAGCCGGTGCAAAAGTGGGTTCATCGTCCGTCAGGCGCACCGCTCAACTCCTGCGCCTCAGGCCCGATCTGAAATCCGTTCAATTCCGCGGCAATGTTCAAACCCGCCTGAAGAAGCTTTCCGAAGGTGTCGCGGATGCAACCTTCCTTGCGTGTGCCGGCCTCAATCGCTTGGGCCTCGCCGATAAAATTACCGCCGCCATTCCCATGGACATCATGCTGCCAGCGGTGGCCCAGGGCGCCATCGGCATTGAAATCCGCGAAGATGACCATGCGACCCGAAAATTAGTATCTGCAATCAATCACACTGAAAGCGCCATCGCCACGTCCTGCGAACGGGCTTTCCTGCAGGCTCTTGATGGGTCTTGCCGCACGCCCCTTGCAGGCCATGCAACACTCGATGGCAACACACTGAGCTTTCGCGGTCATGCCCTGACGCTCGACGGCATCCATTGTTTTGAAACCACCCGCCAGGGCCCGCTTGGCGATGCAGCGCGCCTGGGAGCCGACGCTGGGGCCGAAGTCAAAGCGCGCGGCGGCACATTGATTGCCTTCTGATGCAACTAATTGTCACCAGGCCCGAAGAAGATGCCGAAGCACTGGTCACCAAGCTGAACCGCATGGGCCATTCCGCCACGTCCATGCCGCTCCTCAAGATTGTTCCGCGTACGGACGTCATCATTCCGCCTGACAGCTATCAGCTCATTTGCATCACCAGCGCCAACGCCTTGAAAAATTCGGATGTCACGGCGCAGCTGGCAAGACTCCCACTATTGTCCGTTGGGCCCCAATCACAAGAGGCTGCAAGAAGCGCGGGCTTTGCCAATGCAAGCTGCCACGGCGGCGATGTCCACGGCCTTGTTGCCTACATGAAAGCCAACATCGACCCCAAAGCTGGCCCCATACTTTATCTCTCCGGCGCCGAAACCTCCGCCGACTTGCAGGCGCTTCTGCAATCCGCCGGTTTTACAGTCCGGCGCGTCATTACCTATGACGCCATGGCCCAGCAGCCATCAGGCCTGGAAAATGCGCTCTCCACCGCAGACGGTGTTTTGCTTTACTCGCCCCGTACCGCGCGAATGTGGTGCGATCTTGTGGCCCGCTTGGAAAAATCAGCCGCCAACCCCATGTATTACTGTCTATCGGAAAACGTGGCAAAAATACTGCCGCAAACCTGGAAAAAGTGCGTGGCAAAATCCCCCGATGAAACTGCGATGATAGCCCTTCTTGATTGAACCCCGCGAAGCAGTTAGGCCTCACTTATGACAACCACTGCCCCCGAGTCCCCTATCAAGCCACAGGTCATTGACTTGGAGGCTGAGGACATAACTGTTGAGGAAAATCCCTCACCGCCACCGCTGCCGCCGCATCCGGTTTCCAAAAGAAATCCGCGGACCACGATTGCGTTGATTGCTGTGGCAGCGCTTGCCGGGGCAATTGGGGGCGGCTGGGTCTACAAGGATTTTCTCGCAACCTATTTGCCAAGCAATGAAATGCTAGCGGCACAGGGCCGGATCGAAGTTCTTGAAGCCCAGTCAAAATCCATGACTGAGCAACTCACTGCGGTTGCAAGCGCTGAAGACCAGTTGAAAAGCCTGATCAATTCCCTTGACGCGCAGATGAAAGCAGCTGCTGAAAATTCCAAATCCGCAACAGAAGAACGCGCCGCAGCCGAAGCCCGGATTGCCGCAATCGAGGCTGCCAGCAATTCCATCAAGACAGAAATTGCCGAACTGAAAACCCTGATTGAAGCCGGCGTTCCAGCCAGCGCCACAAACGACAGCGCGCCCCAACTGCAGGCTTTGGTGAAACGCCTCGAGGCCCTGGAAAAACAACCCGCTGCAACGCCTCAGGACAATTCGGCTGCCGCATCAAGGTTGACCCAGTCACTCTCTGATCTCAAGGCAAAAATCGCGGCCGGCACGGCCTACCGCCCCGAAGTGGACAAATTAGCGGCGCAAGTTCCAGCTGCCGCCGGTCTCGACACCTTGCTTTCAAGGGCCGATGCGGGCCTGCCAAATGCCCGGGGGCTTGCAGCAGAACTTAACGCCATCATTCCGCAATTGCCCAAGCCCGTTGTTGCAGCAACGCCTGCCGAAGAAAGCTACGTCGATAGTTTATGGAACGCCCTGGGCGATATCATCACCATCCGCCAAATCGGCGAAACCGATTGGCCTGCTCTTGCGTCGCAGACGGCAGCACTTGCTGAAGCCGAGAACCTTGCCGAGGCGATCAAAAAGATCGATGGTGCCGAAGGCGCAAAGCCGGTAGCGCTTAACCAGTGGCGCGAGCGTGCTGCTGCACGGCTCGCCCTGGAGGCAGCCCTTGAAGAAACGTCGGCCGCTGTTCTTCGCCAGATCGCCACCATGAGCGCCGCGCCATGATAAAACTCGTCTGGCGGTTTGCGCTTCTGGTCATTGCCGCAATATTTTTTACCTGGCTCGCGGACCGACCCGGAACTGTCACCATCGAATGGCTGGGCCGCGAAATCCAGACCAGTTTCATCGTGGCCGTCGGCATCGGAGTGCTGGCCGTGGCGTTGTTGTGGTTTATCTGGAACCTGTTTCGACGGCTCGTGTACAGCCCCGTTGCGGTGCGCGACTATTGGCGCTTCCGCAAAAACCGCAAAGGGTATGAGTCGCTGTCGCGCGGCATTATCGCAGCTGGTGCAGGTGATGCCGTAGCTGCGGCAAAACATGCAAGCATTGCCGGCAACGCCTTGGCCGATGAGCCTCTCGTCAACGTGCTCGCAGCCCAGGCAGCCCAGCTCAAGGGCGATCACGCCTCGGTCAAGCGCATCTTCGAGGCCATGACAAAATCTTCCGAGACTGAAGCCCTGGGCCTTCGCGGACTTTTTGCCGAGGCCCGCCAGAACGGCGATGTAACCGCCGCCATGATCCACGCAACCCGCGCCCTCAAACTCAACCCGCGTCTCGCCTGGGCATCGTCCGCCGTATTGCAATTGCAATCCATCAGAAAGGATTGGGCAGGCGCTGTCCTCACGCTTCAGCAACAGGCGAAGTCGGGCCTGGCTGCCACGGCCGAGAGCAATCAAAAACAGGCGGCACTTTTGGCAGCCCAAGCCTTGTCGGTTGAAGACAAGGAACCCGCAACTGCATTGACCCTTTCCTTGAAGGCTCACAAGCTTGACCCAGGCCTGGTGCCGGCAGCCCTTGTCGCCGCCCGCGTTCATGCAAGCCAAGGCTCGCCCCGCAAAGCCACCAAGATAATTCGCGCCACCTGGGAAATAACACCGCACCCTGATCTTGCTGAAGTTCTGGCCCATGCGAAGCCTGGCGACGGCCCCGAGCCCCGCTTCGAACGCGTCCGCGATCTGGTGGGCCACAGCCCGGACAACCTCGAAGGCATTTATGCATTGGCGCGAGCCGCCGTTGCCGCCCAGCGCTGGGACGTCGCCCGCAAAGCCATGGAGCCGCTTCTCGCGGATCAGCCACAGGCCCGGATCTGTGCCCTCATGGCCGATGTCGAAGAAGGTGGCGGCGACAAAGGCCGCGCCCGCGAATGGCTGTCGCGCGCCCTCAACGCGCCGCGCGATCCCATGTGGGTGTCAGATGGCATAGCCAGTCCCCGCTGGGTTCCGATATCACCGGTCTCAGGCGAGGTCGTGCCCTGCCAGTGGAAAGCCCCGTTTGAAGTGTTGCCCCTGCAAACGGCCCAGCAGATCAGTTCGCCGGAACCAGTCGTTGAAACTCCGGCGAAGGTGGAAAAGCCCCCCGTCATCGAACTCACCCACTTGCCCGACGATCCAGGCCTCGACCCCGATCTCGAAGGCTCCGAACTTTCCGCCGGTGCTTCAATCAAGCCCATATAACCGACAGTTGAAACTCAACCCAAAACCGTCTATCCCACCCAAATCGCAAGCATTGCCGCTTTAGCTCAGTTGGTAGAGCACATCATTCGTAATGATGGGGCCAGGTGTTCGAGTCACCTAAGCGGCACCAGCTTTCAAGCTAGGCGTTCAATGCGCCCGGCAATACCTTTATGGATCGGCTCATACACAGACTGTGGGACTGAATTTCCCAGCCCATTGATGACAATGACGACAGACTTAGCTGCCGTATCTCGCAGTTCCTCAATGGTTGTTGTAACGCTTTTCAAACTGATACCCGCCTGTTCGGCCGTTTGCATGAAGTGACGCGGCAGAATTTGATGGATTAAATAGTGGCGGTTTTTGCCAACAGACATCGCCAGCTTGAATTGCTTGCGTTGAATCTGGCCGGCATCAAGACTGGGCTGACCTGACAACACGTCATAGAGAGGTGTCAGTCGGAAGCCCGTCGGATTCAGAAAGATACTGAAATTCTTGGCGTGCCCATCGGTTGCACCGAGCAGCCAAAATATGATGTTAGCGCGCACGAAGGTTGCAATGTCTTGCTCAGGCGTGTCGCTGCTCTTGAGCAACTCTATGATCTGCACCATGCCGGGGCCACCGTCAGATTGGTATTTGCCCGTTGAGACCACGGAAAGAGCCTGACAGCAATCTTCTTGTGGCAGACGTATCAGGCGACCATCGGCCAACCAGCGCCTGTCAAACCTCTTTACGACAAGAGCCTTTTGATCTTCGAATTCAGCTATCTCGGTTTCAGCTGCTGGCACACCGAGCGCTGATACGAGTTTGAGGCACAGGTGTTCATTCTCTACGCTATTGGAGAGATCAATGCCGTTAGGCAGCTTGCCTATTTGTGGCTTGATGATATGCGTCGTCGCCGTTGAACCCGTGGGCTTGTACCAACGCCCTTCCCGCAACAGCAGCGCTGTCTTTTCTTGCGCTCCGGCAATGGAAATTCGGAAGCCTTCGTCCTGGTCGACACCCAAGGGGCTTCGCCCGAGATTGCGGATGATGTGGGCAATGTCAGCAGCGCTGACTTCGCGGGCCTCAGTGCCGCCTATGGGGCCATGATCAACCCCTTCAGGAAGGAATTGCAATGCTCCGACACAGTCATGGCCAAGCGCCATGAGGAGACTAAACGTATCGGCACCTTGCGCGCCTACCCGTTCGGCAATGCATTTTCGGATGGGTTCACCATCAGGCAAGAGGTTGTCGAAGACAGCAAGGACCGGAGCGCCGATGTAACGGTCTTCGCGCAATGGAAGCGAAAGGGAAATGGGGAATGCTCTTTCACGGCCGAGCCATTCTGAACCATAACGGAAGTCGATTGCCCCGCTAGCTTGCCTATTGAGACGTCCGACCAAGCGTCCATTCTGGAATACAGACAGAGGCTGATAGCTGCGCTTGCGGGCCATCAGAACATGTCCTCGCCACCATCATCACCATCGCCTTTGGAACGTGGGCGGACAACCAGCTCAAGCTTGAGCGCCGATAGAATCTCCATAACCGTATGAATTTGAACGGCTGGCGCACCCATTTCCAGTCTTGAGACCGTGCCCTGACGAAGGTGGATGCGTTCGCCAAGCTCCGATTGGCTCATGCCCTCTTGCTTACGGGCACGGCGTAAAATGGCTCCAAGCTGCTTTTCGTTGCGGGCGATCTGATCTGACATATATGTTTGCCTCCGTGCCCATCCTATACGCGATTCCGTATAAAATGTAAATATACGATAACGCGTATAAAATGATATTAAACGCAAAAGCGTATATTTTATATTTATACGCATTTGCGTATTGTACTGTTCCTGGAACCAAACAGGGTCGAGAGCACCAAGGTCTAGCCTATTAAATTCACTCAAGGACAATTTAATAGGCGACAGGATGAATATCGATGAGCGCGCGTGAACAGGTCAACTCGCTGAAACACAACAGCAATGAGCACAATTGGTGTTCGACGCGCGCCGATGAATACCCTATAGGTGCTTTTTCGTAATGATGGGGTCAGGTGTTCGAGTCACCTAAGCGGCGCCAGTTTCCACTAGGAGCAATATTATGGCCAAGAAAAAATCCCGCGTGGATGAGACATTCGTATTTTTCGACATCATTTATGAGGATGGCGCCAGGAGTTCGCGCCGTAAGGTTTCAGCGGTTGATTTGGCTGAGGGCGACGGCGATGATCATGCAAAAACCGTGATCATGTCGCAGGACCGCAAGATTGCGGAAATGTCTGATCGGCATCGCGGGCCCATCAAATCCATCGTGCGTTCGTCACTCTGACAGGCATTAACCATTAGGGCTTGTAATTGGTTCCGATTGCGCCCATATAGGCCTCATCGAGTTTCGGCCTATTGGCTAGGCCATGTGTCTTTCAAAATAAGATGCGTTAGCCCTCAACCTTATATCCCAGAACTTCGACAGGTTGCGCCACGCATAATGCGTGTTTCCACCACCACGCATCTTCATCTTGAAAGGAAGAACTATGCAAACCGGAACAGTAAAATGGTTTAACGCCCAAAAGGGCTTCGGCTTCATTCAGCCAGACTCAAGCGGCAGCGATGTGTTTGTTCACATCAGCGCAGTTGAGCGCGCTGGCTTAAGCGGCCTCAACGAAGGTCAGAAGATCTCCTACGAGATCGTAACTGATCAACGCAGCGGCAAGCTTTCAGCCGATCGTCTGCAAGCCAAGTAGTTTTACGAAATCTCGTTCGAGCCTGTTGACCGCGGATGTACCGGCAGCAGGGTCGGACTGAAATGGAACGGGGAGCCCCAACAGGAAGCTCCCCGTAAACATTTGGAGTCCGGGTACGCATTACTTTATCCCAGACTGGCCCCTGTGACCACGAACCGCGAAGGTCCTGCATGTCATGGTTGCAATATGGGCCAACAGTCTTTCGAAAGTGTTTCCAAAAACTGGAATTGTGCTTAACAGCTGGTTTATTCACTGTGCCGCTTCGACCATTTCGCTGTTTTTTCCAATATTTTTCGCGCCTTTTTCGAGCCAACGCCGCAAAAAAATTGCCAGCCAGTTTTTAACATCACTGTCATGAACCAACTGGTGCTCGAGATGCTCATGGCCGTGCTGTGCGCCGGGCAAGGAAAACCGATGCGCACCTGAGACAACCCAACGGTGCATCGTCAGGCGCGTCACCTCCGCGTGAAACTGGATGCCGTAAGCTGCCGGTCCATAACGAAAGGCCTGGTTCTCAAACCGCTCGCTGCTGGCAAAAAGCTTCGCCTCACGTGGCAACGAAAAACTTTCGCGATGCCATTGATAAACCATCTGCGGCCAGTGATTGATGCCATCACCGCCATTGACCGGCTCTATGGGATAGTAACCGATTTCAACCAGTCCGCTGTTGCCAGGTCCAACGGCTCCGCCAAGCTGCATCGATAGCATTTGTGCGCCAAGACAAACGCCAAGGAATGGTTTCTCCTCTTTGAGCGGCACGCCAATCCAATCAATTTCGCGGGCAATCCAGGGTTCCTTGTCATTGGCGCTCATGGGGCCGCCAAAAATGACAGCCCCCGCATGATCATCCATCGTCGCAGGCAGCGTGTCCCCCACGCAAGGCCTGCGAATATCAAGCTCATGGCCCATGGCCTTCAGCATCATGCCGATGCGACCCGGTGTTGAGGTTTCCTGATGCAGAATGATCAATATTTTGGGAAGTGGTGCCAAGCGCAATCCTAAAGTCCCTGCCGCATGAAAAACCTGATGACGGGCAGGCCTATCACCCGCGGCACGCACCGCAAAACATGGGCTGTAAGCCTGTTGAACACGCCCGGAATGACAACCCGCCGCTTTGCCTTGAAACCATCCCACGCTTCTTGGGCCACCTCCGCCGAAGTCTTGCCGCCCCCCACCAATGATTTCGAACCCGACATGCCGGCGCGCGCCTGAAATCCGGTTTTTACTGCACCGGGGCAAAGCGTGGTGACAATGACACCCTTTCCCTTCAGCTCTTCAAACAGCGCTTCGCCAAAACTGAGAACAAAATTCTTCGTCGCAAAATAGACCGCCATCGTGGGACCGGGCATGAAGCCTGCAACCGATGATATATTGATGACGCCACCCGATTTGGCGGCAATCATCGCTGGCAGACAGCGCAAAGTGAGGTCAGTCAAGACGCCAACATTCAACTCAATCATCGCCAGTTGGTCGGTTCGTGGCAATTCAACGGCGAGACCCGCCAATCCATAACCCGCATTGTTGATAAGAACGGTGGGAACCAAATTCCGCGTGGCGAGCTCCGCCATCAGTTTTTCAACTGCACCCGGCTCGCCAAGATCAAGGGTGACAAGATGAATTGGCACGTCCTGCTTTGAAAGGACCACGCCCTTGACCCGGTTCAATTCCTGCTCACGCCTGGCAACTAAAACCAGACCATAGCCGTCAGCCGCCAGAATATGAGCAAAAGCCTCTCCAATGCCGCCCGATGCCCCCGTGATTAGCGCCAACCGATTTTCCATGATTCCCTCTTCTCGCGACCATATAATGTGGCAGATTGGCTGGTTTGTCACCAAATCGAAATAATCTTTACTTTAGGGGTTCCCAACACCACACAGGGTTGCTACACACCGCCACGCGTCTTAACGCGGGATGGAGCAGCCCGGTAGCTCGTCAGGCTCATAACCTGAAGGTCGTCAGTTCAAATCTGGCTCCCGCAACCAACCTAAATCAACTCCCCAGCTGCATTTGCTGGGGAGTTGTCGATCAAGCAATCCCCTGAATAGCGCTCCGCCATGCAGCTTATGTAAGTCTTGATCCATGCAGCTAATCCCCACAATAATTTGCGGCGGTGAAGGGTCCAGGCTTTGGCCGGTATCACGGGCGGGTGATTCCAAATTTTTCATGCATGTCGGCAGTGGCGGCAGCTTGCTTCAGCAAACTTTCTCGCGCGCGGCCGCGCTGCCAAATGTATCTGAAATATTGACGGTGACCAACCAGGAGTCCTACCTGCGAGCTCAAGCGGAGTTCGCCGCCGTTAATGCTAAAAGCCTTCGAACGCCTTTTATCTTGGAACCCAGAGGCAGGGACACCGCCGCTGCCGTAGCAATTGCGGCACTGCAATGTGCCCGCACCCGGGATGAAAATACCCTCATGCTGGTTATGCCCGCCGACCATTTGATTGACAATCAGCAGGCTTTTGCCGATGCCGTGGCGCTGGCAGTATCAAGTGCCCGGCAGGAAAAACTCGTTGTCTTCGGCATCGAGCCAACCTCAGCCCATATGGGCTTTGGCTACATTGACAAGCATTCAAGTCCAATCCGCTTCGTTGAAAAGCCTGGGCCGGAAAAAGCCGAAGAGTTTTTCTGCTCCGGCGATCATCTGTGGAATTCCGGCATATTCTGCTTCCAGCCCGGGACTCTCCTTCGCGAGATGCGGCAGCATTGCCCTGCAATTGTTGACGCCGCAACTTTGTGTCTGGAAAATTCGTCACCATCACAATGGGAATCTTCCCACCCCATTGAGCTTGACGACAACAGTTTCATGAATGTGCCGAAATATTCGCTGGACGTTGCACTCATGGAGAAGTCGTCAAATATTGCCGTGGTTCCCGCTCAATTTGGCTGGAACGACATCGGCTCCTGGGCTGCGGTCGCAGACCTTGCCAAAAATGATGGCAATGGCAATGCCGGGAGCCATCTTGTAGCGTTTCATCAATCCACCAACTGCTATGTGCACAGCCACAACCGGGCGATTGGAGTGGTGGGAATGAATGACATCATTGTTGTGGATACCCCTGAGGGATTGTTGATTTCCCGCCGCGACAAGACCGAAGAGGTCAGGCATATTGCAAAACTTAATGGTGCCGTTTCATGAGGTCTTTGACGTGTTTCAAGACCTACGACGTAAGAGGTGTCGTTGGATCGGAGATCACGGAAGACATAGCCTATCGGATTGGCAGGTCATTTGCTGAACACCTCGCAGCCAAAAAAATTATTGTTGGCTCTGACGCGAGGCTTTCAGGAGAAGCGTTGAAGCTCGCGCTTTGCAACGGCATTATGGATGGCGGGGCAGATGTCGTTGATATCGGCTTGAGCGGCACGGAAGAAATATATTTTGCGACCCATCACCTCAACATGGATGGCGGCATAGAAGTAACCGCAAGTCATAACCCGATTGATCACAACGGTTTTAAATTTGCAGGCCCCAGTTCCCGGCCGCTGCGCATGGATGAAGAGTTTCCCGCCATTCGCAGGCTTACCGAAACTGCCAATTTCAAAGAACCCACGCGCCGCGGAACATTTTCAAAATCTTCCACGCTGACCGCCTATGCCGATCACTTGCTGAGCCTCGTTGATGTCGGAAAATTTCCCGCGCTGAAAATTGTGGCCGACAGCGGCAATGGCGCGGCGGGCCACGTGATTGATGCAATCGAAGCCCGCTTCAAGGCACTCTCGCTGCCGATTGAGTTCGTGAAAATCAACCATGAGCCCGATGGCAGCTTTCCCAACGGCGTGCCCAATCCACTGCTGCCTGACAAAAGGGCGACCACCGCCAAGGCTGTCCGCGATCATCAGGCTGACCTGGGAATTGCCTGGGATGGCGATTTCGACCGCTGCTTTCTCTATGATGAAACCGGCGCATTCATTTCGGGCTACTATGTAGCAGGACTTCTGTCTGGAATTTTTCTCGGCAAAAACCCCGCTGCAACCATCATCTGCGATTCAAAACTCTATTGGAACACGCTTGATATCATCGAGAAGGCTGGCGGGCGCGCCCTTATGAGCCGAACCGGTCATGTGTTCTTCAAGGAGCAGATGCGCCAGCACAACGCGGCCTATGGCGGTGAAATCAGCGCGCATCATTACTTCCGGGATTTTGCCTATTGCGACAGCGGCATGATCCCCTGGTTGCTCATTGTTGAACATTTGGGCGTGAGCAAAAAACGCCTGAGCGAAATTGTAGCTGAGCGCGCCGAAAAATTTGCCTGCAGCGATGAAATCAATTTCGTGGTGAGCGACGCTGCCCGGGTAATGGCTGGCATTTGTGAGACCTACCAAGCCACTGCCGTGAGTTCAGAACGCATCGATGGCGTGGGGTTTGCCTTTGAGAACTGGCGCTTCAATCTTCGCATGTCCAACACCGAACCCCTGCTGCGCTTGAACATCGAATCCCGTGCCGGCGCCGAATTGGTGACCGAAAAAATCACTGAAATGACGGAATTGATTCAAAAACTGTCAGAAGTTTCAAACGTCTCTTGACTGGATCAATCAATCCACCCCCGAAGTTCCTGCTTCACCAGGGCCTCCAGCATTTCAATCGACTCCGGGCTGTCATTCAGACATGGCACGGCGTAGAAATTTTCACCGCCTGCGTGCTTGAAGGTTTCTTCCAGGCCAATCGCCACTTCTTCTAATGTTTCCACGCAATCCGCTGAAAAGCCTGGCATCATCATCACCAGGTTTTTGATGCCTTTTGCGGGGAGCGCCTCGACCGTCTCCTGGGCATAGGGCTGCAGCCATTCCGCCTTGCCAAATCGCGATTGAAAGACCAGCTGCAGCTTGTCAGGCGCAAGTTGCATTTTCTCACGCAGCAACCGCGAAGTTTTCACACAGTGACAATGATAGGGATCACCCCGATCAAGATAGGCCTTGGGCAACCCATGGAAAGATGTCAGAATCAAATCGGGCTTCCATGCCAGCGCCGCCAGGTGGCGCTTCAAACTCTTGGCCAACGCATCAATATGAACGGGATGATCAAAATAGGGCGTCACACTGCGAACGGTTGGCTGCCAGCGCATCGTCTTCAGGGCATCAAAACATTTGTCCAAAGCAGTCGCTGTCGTTGAAGCGCTGTATTGTGGATAGAGCGGAAACAACAATATCCGGTCACAACCCAGCTCTTTCAATGCCGCAATGCGATTCCCCGCAGCCGGCATTCCATACCGCATGCCCCAATCCACAATAATTTCAGGATTATCCCCGAGCGCTGCTTGCAACTTTTCGCTCTGCCCCCGGGTGATGGTTTTCAGGGGCGATTCGTTGCGTTCCGTGTTCCATATTTGCGCATAGGCATGGCCACTTTTTTGCGGTCGAAAACTCAAGATTACGACGTTCAGTATCACCCACCAAAGCCCGCGGTTAACCTCGATGACGCGAGGATCCGACAGGAATTCCTTCAAATAACGCCGCATCGGCCAGTAGGAAGTTCCCTCAGGCGTGCCCAAATTCATCAGTAAAACCCCGATTTTACGGCGTTTTACCGGTGGGTGTTGCGGCGGCAGATGTTCAAAGTTTTGCTCATTTTTCATGCAGCTACCCAACCATAGGCTCCGTTAACACTTCGCATACACCAATTGCATATACTAATTCCGCGACAATTCTAAGGGACAGGTCTAACGATGAGTAGGCTGGATACGGGACGGGGTTCTTACTTCTCCCAACTCTACAACGATGGCCAGCGCGCCTCCAGCCTTGCCTTCACTCATCTGGATAGAACCCCGCATATTCCCGCCATTGATGCCGGTCTTTTCCGCCGCTCACAAATCACTGAATTGTGCGCTGCAATACCACTTTTCATGCTCTCGCACATGGTTGCAGCAATAGCACTGATCAATATCTTCTACACCGGCCAACAATCGTCACAACCGGCATTTTTTTTGGTCCTAGCAAGTGTGCCGTTCGTTCTCGTCTGCATATTGTTTTTCAAGCACGACAGAACCAAGACCCGAGCCGACACCGCAGAAATCCGCTGGGCCGAGCTCGTCGCCATTCTATTCGGCGTCTACTGGGCATTTTTCCAGGCGATAAACTTCAGTTCTGCCGATCCACAACTGCGCGTTCTGATCGTTGGCGTAGTGCTTGCGATGTCCGCAGTAGGAACCTTCGCATTCAGCAGCGTGCCTTCGGCAGCCATCCTCTACGCTGGTATCGTCACTTTCTCGTTGGCGGCAGTGTCGATGGCGCAGGATTCCTACACTGAAATTACCTTCACTTTCTTCACAGTAATTTTTGGCTTTGTTTTGGCAAGCATAGTTCTCACGTCTCACCGCAGCCAGTTGCAAAAAGCCATAGATGCCCAAGAGCTCAAACAGCAGAATGAAATCATCGGCCTGCTTCTCAATGATTTTGAACAGGGCACCAGCGACTGGTTGTGGGAATGTGATGCTGATGGTTTATTGACCTATGCATCTCCAAAGTTAGTCGAAATTGCAGGAATATCATCAGGTGAGCTCGGAGGTTTGACGCTTCTGCAGGCCACCAACGCAAGCCGCATGCAATCCGGATGGCGGCAAATCCACGACAGCATGAGTTCACGCCAACCCTTGGTGGCCTGTCCACTCGAGATCATGAGTGTTGGAAAAATCACCCATTGGCTGATCAGCGCCAGACCCCTGTTCGACGACAAAAATGCCTTCAAAGGCTATCGTGGTGTTGGACGCGACGTTTCCGAAGAATGGGAAATTGACCGCAAACTGATCGAAGCCAAGGAAACGGCTGAAGCCGCAAGCGCTGCCAAATCAACCTTCCTCGCCGTCATGAGTCATGAATTGCGAACGCCGCTGAATTCCATTGTCGGGTTTTCAGAAATCCTGGCATCCCGTGGCGAGGAATCCCTGCTGCCCGATGTCAGGCATGACTATGCTGCCACCATTCTCGACAGCAGCAGGCACCTGCAAACTCTTATCAATGATATTCTCGATGCAACCCGAATTGAAAACAACAGCATTGTTCTGGTCGAGCAGGAAATTGACGCTGCCGAGCTGTTGGAAATCGCTACCAAAATGTGTCGCGACCAGGCCGAAAAAGCTGATGTGACGCTCGTTGCCAAACTCAATGAAGGCATCGAAATTAACGCTGATATCACCCGCACAAAGCAAATTGTGCTGAACCTGCTGGTAAATGCGATCAAGTTTTCCAGCGCCGGTGGCGTCGTCAACATAGAGTTTCTGCGCACCAAGAACAATGGTTTGGCCATTTCAATACGCGACGCTGGCGTTGGCATAAAACCGCAAGATTTGAAGCGTATATTTGAACCCTTTGTGCAAGTCGAAGAAAGCATGGCGCGACGCTTTTCCGGCATCGGTTTGGGTCTTTCAATAGCCCGCAAAATTGCCCGCATGCATGGCGGCGACGTTACAATTGAAAGTCGCTTCGGCGAAGGCACCACAGCCTGCCTTGAATTGCCGGCATCGCGCGTCAAGTGGCCATCAAATTCGAACGAAAGTTCGGCGGGTGTTGCAGCATAACCAAAAACGGTCCATTTTAGGCCATGCAAAAAGCCACTCGCAATTCCGTTTTCATGGGCGCCAAGCGCAGCCGCTCGCCAGCCGGTTTTCACGCCGCGATATTTGGCGCTCCTCATGGCACGCCCTATCCAGGCATAGACAATCGCGTTCATGCCGGTTCAGCCAATGCCTTTCGCGCCGCCTTGGCTGAAGACGCTGCGTGGCTGGACCATTGGGATTACGATTTGGCCGGCCCACTCTTGGGCAATAGCGCATGCCGCATTGCCGACCTCGGCAACCTCCCCACCAAAACCAGGGATGGCAAGGGCAACCGCAAACTGATCGAAGCTCAAACCCGAAAAATTACAGAGGCGGGGGCGGTGCCCCTGATGTTCGGTGGTGATGATTCAACCCCCATCCCTTTCATCGCCGGATTTTCCGGAAGCCCGCCTCTCACCATTTTGCAAATCGACGCGCATATTGATTGGCGCAATGAGCGTTACGGCGAACGCTTCGGCTATTCCAGCACAATGCGAAGAGCCTCCGAGCATCCCCATGTCTGGCGCATCGTGCAGGCGGGGGCCAGAGGCCTGGGCAGTGCGCGCGAAGAGGAAATTGCAGCAGCCAAACAATGGGGTGCCCACATCTTCACCTCGCGCCATATGCACGCCAACGGCCTTGCCGAAATTCTGGAAAACATCCCGGAAGATTCAGATTGCCTCATCACCTTTGATTGCGATGCGATGGATACCTCCGAGATGCAAGCCGTCGTTCACCCCTCTCCCGGCGGGCTCACCTATTCGCAAGTGACTGGCCTGATTGCGGGCGTCGCTGCCAAAGCCCGCATCGCCGGATTTGCCATGGTGGAATTTGTGCCCGGGAAAGACATCAACGGCGCTTTTGCTTACACCGCCGCTAGAGTTGCCGCCAACACCATCGGACTTATCGCCCGCCAGATTTGACTCCGGCGCGACATCTGCTATTTATGTCAACAGGGGAAAGCGATCTCCCCTCAAGGCGTCATGCTCAAGAATCGCGTCCCAGCAACTTTCAGAGGGCGCAATCCATGGCCACACCTAATTCAATTAAAGCCGAAAAACTTTTCCGTCTCGTCGGAACTCCGTCCGCACCCGTGATCTTCGACGTCCGAACCGACGAAGATTTCAATGCCGATCCGCGGCTGATTCCTGCAGCACTCAAGCGCAGTCATAAGACTGTCGCCGAATGGGGCAGGACATTGCAGGGCCAGTCCATAGCCGTCGTGTGTCACCATGGCGCCAAGCTCAGCGAAGGAACCGCCGCCTGGCTCCGCCAACTCGGCGCCAATGCAATCAATGTGGAGGGTGGATTTGTGGAATGGGAGCAGGCCAATCTGCCCCTGGTGCCAGCGGCAAAAATTCCAGCCCGCAACGCCGATGGCAACACAGTCTGGGTTACCCGGGCGCGGCCAAAAATTGACCGCATCGCCTGCCCCTGGCTCATCCGCCGCTTCATCGACCCCTCTGCGGTTTTCCTGTTTGTGGCGCCTCAGGAAGTCGCAGCCGTGGCAGACCGCTTTAACGCAACGCCATTTGATATTGAAAATACCATGTGGAGCCATCGCGGAGACCTCTGCACGTTCGATGTGATGGTTGAAGAATTCGGGCTGCGTTCAGAAGCGTTGCTGCACCTGGCAAAAATTGTCCGCGCCGCTGATACGGCAAGGCTTGATCTGGCGCCCGAAGCTGCGGGATTGCTGGCGGTCTCTCTCGGCTTGTCCCGCATGTATGCCGATGATCTTGAGCAACTGGATGCCGGCATGGCACTCTATGATGCATTCTATCGCTGGTGCAGGGATGCCACCGAAGAAACCCACAATTGGCCAACCAACAAAGCAAAGCCATGAGTGCCCCTCCAACGTTGGCGGAGGCCACAAGGGTTTGGGCGCGCATCGGTTGCCTGTCGTTCGGCGGACCCGCAGGCCAGATCGCCCTCATGCATCGCGAAATTGTGGAAGAAAGAAAATGGCTCACCGAACAGCAATATCTTTCCGCCCTCAATTTCTGCATGCTGCTGCCCGGACCCGAAGCGATGCAGCTCGCCACCTATGCGGGCTGGCGCTTGCATGGGGTGAAAGGCGGCCTGGCGGCTGGTCTTCTCTTCGTGGCCCCCGGTGCCGTGGTGGTGCTGGCCCTTTCCATGCTCTATGGCGCATTCGGAAACCTGCCATGGATTGCCGCAATTTTTTATGGCGTGAAGGCGGCAGTGCTGGCAATCGTCATTGAGGCCCTGCTCCGCGTCGCCCGCCGCGCCTTGAAAGCAAACACCGACTGGATCATCGCAGGCGCTGCATTTCTGGCGCTTTACTGTTTTGATGTGCCATTTCCGTTGATCATCATTGCTGCCGGTATTTTGGGCTACATCCGCAGCAGCAAGGCCCCACACGTGCCCTCCGCCACCAGACCTACCTTCAAGTCCCTGTTCTCGACCACGCTGGTGTGGGGCCTGGTCTGGCTGGTTCCGCTGGCCGCCCTCATCGCCACACTCGGCTCTGACCACGTATTAAGCAAGATCGGCATCTTTTTCTCGCAACTCGCAATCGTGACATTTGGCGGGGCCTACGCGGTGCTGGCCTACATGGCCCAGGCCGCCGTCGAGCAATACAGCTGGCTTAGCCCGCCCGAAATGATCGATGGTCTGGCGCTGGCCGAAACCACGCCAGGTCCCCTGATCCTCGTCACGCAATTTGTGGGCTACCTCGCAGCCTCCCGTGAAATGGGTTCGGTCTGGGGCGGGCTGGCGGGCGCCGCAATCACCTTGTGGATGACTTTTGCACCGTGTTTTCTGTGGATTTTCGCCGGCGCACCCTATATCGAACACATCGGCAAATTGCCCCGCCTTTCCGGCGCTCTGGCCGCCATAACCGCGGCCGTTGTAGGCGTTATTCTCAATCTTTCAGTGTGGTTTGGCCTGCATGTGCTGTTCGGCAAGGTTAATCGTCTGCAGGGTGTTTTCCAGCCGTGGTTGCCGGACTGGCAAACCATCGATATTGCAGCCCTCTTGATCAGCGTCATTGCAGCCCTTGCACTGCTCCGCTTCCATTTCAGCATTCCAAAAACATTAGGATTTTGTGCCATACTTGGCTTAATCTGGAAGCTCGGATTCTAAGGATTTAGTAATGACTGCCATATTCCCGCTCGTGGGCCTGCCCGCCGACACCTATGAAAACCATGGTTTTTTGTTTCATTCGCTCGGCGACAAATACGTGCGCGCCGTAGCCGAAGTTTCAAGATGCACACCTCTCATGATCCCCTCAATGATCGATGCGCTCCAGCTCGACCAATTGCTCGACCCCTTCGACGGCATCCTGATGACCGGCGCCGTGTCCAACGTGCATCCACCTCACTATGGCGAAGACGCAACCGCCGACCACGAACCCTATGATCATGCCAGGGATGCCATCACCCTGAAACTCATTCGCGCCGTGATTGACCGGGGCATTCCACTGTTCTGCATCTGCCGTGGCTTCCAGGAATTGAACGTGGTTCTCGGCGGCACATTGGAAACCGAATTGCAAAAGGGTGAAGGCAGGCTCGATCACCGCGCTCCGCAATCACCTGACACCGATGTGCGCTATGCGCCGGCCCATTCTATTGCCATAGCACAGGGCGGCATGCTGGAGCGCATCCTTGGCAAAAGCGAGACCCGGATAAATTCAATCCATCGCCAAGGTGTTAAGAAATTGGCTCCTGGTCTGAACGTTGAAGCAACGGCGCCCGATGGCGTCATCGAGGCCGTATCGGTCAAAAACGCCAAGGCCTTTGCGCTTGGCACCCAATGGCACCCGGAATACAAGGCCGCCAACAATCCGGATTCGGTGAAACTTTTCACCGCCTTTGGCGATGCGGTGCGCGCCCACAACCGGGACCGCGCCAGCACGACGTTCAACAAGCAACGCTACGCCTGAACCATTTCACGTTTCAATGAACGCTGGGCATGGCTTCGCCCGGGGTGGAAACGATTATGCCGTTTCCGGTGGCAAAGAAGGAAGCCGAACCACATTAGTCCGTAAACGGATGATTTTCGCCGTGGCCGCACTTCAGCTTGTGTCGGGCTTCAGCGCATCCCAGGCGAGGCCGTGGCATGCGATGAGCACCTCGTCGACTTCGTGAACCGCCTTCCTGCGGTATCCGGGCGGATGGCCGGGCCGGAGCGGCGACAGGAATTTGTGGCTTGGCGCGGCTTTCCGCTTCACCTGCCAGCGGGCGAGCCGCCTGGCCTGGCGCGGCAGATCCTCGAGTGCGAGCTCGAGGGCCTGGAGTCTGCGGCTGAGGCGTTGGGCGCCCACAAGGCCATCGGGCGGCGGCGGGGGTTCAACCACAGGCCGGGGTGCTGGCCACCGGGCCGCCACCCGCGGATCGGGCCCGAAGAAATGGATGCGCGGCTCCATCCGCGCGAACTTCCGGTGGCGCAGGCGTTTGAAATTCTTGCGCGGATCGAAGAGTTGAAACGAGGGGCGTGAATTCCCGCCGCCCTTCCCGATCATGTGCCCCGTCGGCATGGGACGCGAGGGAGCGAGTTCCACCACAATCCCGCGCGCCGCGATGACAATCAGTCGCCGCACGGCGGATTCGGCGGGCCGCAGCACCCGCAGCACGGCGCTGTGGAGGAGCGGCGGAATCCGCGAAACCGTGGCATCGCCTGCAAGCCCCAGCATGGCGAAAAGGGCTTCAACTATACCCTTCAGCGCTTCACTGTTGCGTTTGATGGCCAAGTCC
>JANNXN010000013.1:0-35507 GCA_031409595.1 Rhodobiaceae bacterium | reverse complement strand
CGCGTGCGGTTGGGACGCAACCTCAAGCAAGAAGACATGGCCATGGCAGCTGGGCTTTCCAAGCGCACGGTCGAGCGCATGGAGGCCGGACATTCGGTTCAGATGTCCAGCTTTATCCGGGCCCTTCGCGCGCTGCATGTTGCTGAAAATCTGGATATTCTTGTGCCCGACACCGGCCCTGGTCCGCTTGCCCAACTCAAACTCAAAGGAAAAGATCGCTATCGGGCATCCACGCCGCGCAAGGCAGCGGCCTCCACAGGACCCTGGACCTGGGGCGATAAATAATGACGCTTGCTGCGGTCCATCTTTGGGGCAGGCAGATTGGTGCGGTGTCGCTCCCGGCCGACAAACAAACGGCAAGCTTTGAATATGCCCCGCCCTTCGTGCGCAGCGGCGTTCAGGTGTCGCCTTTGATGATGCCATTGGCGTCCGACATCTATTCGTTTCCAGCCCTCCCTCCCATCAGTTTTCATGGTTTGCCCGGTCTCCTCGCCGATTCACTCCCTGACAAATTCGGCAATGCGCTGATTGATGCCTGGCTGGCCACGCTGGGCCGCAAACCCCAGGACTTCAATGCGGTTGAGCGCCTGCTTTACACCGGAAGTCGAGGCATGGGGGCATTGGAATTCAAGCCCGCAAGAGGTCCGCGCGCACGCACTGCCCATGCCGTGGACATTGGGGCACTGGTGGCCCTTGCATCAGAGGTGTTGGCCAATCGCCAGGACTTGCAGGTTTCTTTCGCAAGCGGCCATAAACCCGCGGCACTCCGGGAAATTTTGCGCGTTGGCACATCGGCGGGCGGCGCTCGCGCCAAAGCAATCGTCGCGTGGAATCCAAAAACCAATGATGTTCGCTCAGGCCAAATTCCGGCCGGCCCCGACTACAGCTGCTGGATTTTGAAATTCGATGGCGTGAGCGGAAATCGCGACAAGGAACTTGACGATCCCAAGGGCTATGGCGCCATAGAGTTCGCCTATCACAAGATGGCGGTCGCCGCTGGAATCCACATGTCGGAATGCCGCTTGTTGGAAGAAAATGACCGCCGCCATTTCATGGCGCGACGTTTCGATCGCCTGGATGGCGGGGGCAAACTGCACATGCAATCCCTGGGCGCCTTGGCCCATCTCGATTTCAACGCGGCAGGCGCTCATTCCTACGAACAGGCCATCCAGGTCATACGAAAACTTGGGCTTCCGATGGAAAGTGTGGAAGAGCAGTTCAGGCGCGCCGCATTCAACATTGTGGCCCGCAATCAGGATGACCATGTAAAGAACATTGCGTTTTTGATGGACAGGGCCGGAAACTGGTCATTGTCGCCTGCCTTTGATGTGACTTACAGCTATAATTCGGGGGGCAGCTGGACTGCCCAGCACCAGATGTCGATGAACGGCAAACGCGATCATTTCACAGTTGCGGATTTTACCGCCTTTGCCCAAACCGCAGGCATGAAACGGGGCCGCGACAAAGCCATATTGCACGAAGTTCAGGACGCCGTTTCAGCCTGGGAAAAATTTGCTTCTGATGCGGACATCCCAAAACCGCGTCGCAGCCAGATCGCCCAAAGCTTCAGATTGATCATTCCAGAGAGCTGAGTCGTCATTTTCGAGGAAAATGACCGCCGTCATTTCATGGCGCGTTGCGACACGGATTTGCAGCGCGGGCGGTCTTAAGTTGCAAGTACTTAAGTGTATTGTTAAGGCGAATACAACAGAGTCCGCTTTTAAGGGCAGCTAAAGCGTTACTTCGCCAAGTGCCGGTCCGTGGCCAACCACCGTACCGGAAACGATCCTGGCGATGCCCTCCGATGTGTCGCAAATGTCTAGCGATCAACTCAAGTCTGGAGTTCAGCCAGCAGCTTTGCGAGTAGCTCCATGCCAGAGTCCCAGCCCTTGCCCATGCGGTCTATCGCAGCCAGGAAACACGCGACCTCAGCCGCGCTCGCTTCATAGGGAACCCAAGTTAGGCGCAGCTTTGTCTTTCCGCCGTCTTTCTCAAACGTCACTGTCGTTAGCAACACCCGCGGCCAGTCTGCCATCATGGGAGAGGCAATGATATTCCAGGCGGCATCAGATGAAGAGTGCAACCAGACCAGACGTTCGGGCGGCGCCACTTCGGTGTACTCAACCCGCTGATACATGGAATTGCCGCCCCATTTCATTTCGACGAGCCACAGCCCGCCGGGTTTCAGTTCAAGGCGATGGACAATCGTCTCCACTTTCGGACCGTACCAGCGTGGCAGCAGCTTTGGGTCAGTCCAAGTCTTCCACACCAGCTCACGCGGCGCATCAAATACTCGCTCCAGCACATAAGTCGGCAAATCACTCATTGTCGGCTCCCTTCGTCTCAGCAATTTTCAATTCTTCCAACAGGCCATCGAGATGATCGAAACTTGACACCCAGAATTGCTTGAACTCTTCGAGCCAACTCACTGCCGCCGCCATCGGCTCAGCCTTCAGCCGCGCTGGCCTGCGCTGCTTGTCGACATCCCGCACGATCAGCCCCGCCTGTTCCAACACTTTCAGATGCTTGGACACTGCCGGCTGGCTCATTTCAAATGGTGCTGCAATTTCATTCACCGATGCCCCGCCAGCGGCCAGCCGCGAAAGGATCGCCCGCCGCGTCGGATCAGCGAGCGCCGCAAAAATCGCGTCGAGTTTCTGAGGTTTAGTTGAATAACCTGATAGTTCCATAACTAGAATGTTATTTATAAAACCAAGCCTTGTCAACCTGCGACTTGAACTCGTGTTTTTTGGTTGGTCTAGCCAGCGTCTCAGACCTGCATTCAGATCGCCCAAACCTTCCGCCTGGCTGTGCCGCAGGCCTGAGTCGTGGCTAATACATGGCTAACGGCCTCCACTAACCCCTTGATATTAAAAATTTTTAACCTTTCACTAACCATGCCCGCCCACCCCCATTCATCCCCAGTTCAGCTAGCCGCTGCTAGAACGGTGGCATGAAAGGTTACGGCGGAATGATTTTGAGGCTTAAATTTGTGGGGCTTTTGCTCGCGGCACTGTTTGTGGCCGAGCCCGTCCTTGCCCAAAACAAGCCCCGTTTTACGGTGCCGAACCTCATTCTCAAGCAACGGCCTCCGGCTACTATTGAGCCCCCCCTGGGCACACTCGGCGTTGCCATAAAGCCTTCCCAGGCGGCAGCCATTGCGCTCAGCCTTTACCCCGACGCCAAGGTCGTCAAGGTGAAGCTGCGAAGCGACGGCGTCTATGCGGTGACATTGCGAACTGATAGTAGTGTTGAGAAAGTTTTTGTAAGTGCCGAAGATGGATCGATTCTCTAACCCTCGCGGTGCCTGAATTTGGAGACCTGATTTCGATGCGCATACTCGTCGTTGAAGACGATCCCGATCTCAACCGCCAGCTTGTGACGGCTCTCGGCGATGCAGGCTATGTGGTCGACAAGGCCATGGATGGCGAAGAAGGCCACTACCTCGGCGAGACCGAACCCTATGACGCGGTGGTGCTGGACCTGGGCCTGCCGGTTTTGGATGGCGTGAGCGTTTTGGAAAAATGGCGCCGCGCCGGCAAAAAAATGCCGGTGCTCATTCTGACAGCGCGTGACCGCTGGTCTGACAAGGTGGCGGGATTCGATGCGGGTGCTGATGACTACGTTCCCAAACCCTTTCACATGGAAGAAGTTCTGGCGCGGGTTCGCGCATTGTTGCGCCGGACGGCAGGCCACGCCACCAGCGAACTCACCTGCGGCCCCATGGTTCTCGACACCAAGAGTGCTCGTGTCACGGTGAACGGCACCGCCGTCAAATTGACGTCGCTTGAGTTTCGCCTGCTTTCCTATTTGATGCACCATGTGGGCAAAGTGGTTTCGCGCACCGAACTTGTTGAGCACCTCTACGATCAGGATTTCGATCGCGATTCAAATACGATTGAAGTGTTTGTCGGGCGCTTGCGCAAGAAGCTCGGCGTCGATGTGCTGCATACCATCCGCGGAATGGGATACTGCATATCCGAGCCGGATAATGCGAAGTAATTCACTTTCCTTCCGGCTGATCCTGTCATCTGCCATCGTCAGCATTGTTTTGCTGGTGTCGGCGGGACTGCTGCTGGCGCAACTTTTCAGCACCGCGCTTGAGAGGAATTTCGACGCCAGATTGCGCGCCGTGCTCGATGGGCTTTTGGCCAATGTTGAAATTGGCGATAGCGGCGCTCCAGTACTTTCGCAGGAACTTGCAGACACGCGCTTCACCCTGCCGCTATCGGGATGGTATTGGCAGATTGAAGCGCCGCCGGAGAAAAACATTCCAGGCCTTGCCTCTGAATCCCTGCTGGAACAGCGCCTGAAGCCTGGCACCGAACTTCTCGCCAAGCGGGGCCCTGACGGCGTTGCCAGCTTCTATCTCAGCGACAGCCAGTTGATAGATAACCGCCCCGTGAAGCTCAGGGCCATCGAACAAAAATTCAAGTTGCCGGGAAGCGATGATCAATATTCTTTCCTGGTTTCGGGAAATTTCGATGAATTGCGCCAGGAAGTGCGAGCCTTCCGCCAAACCCTGTTTTCCATACTGGCGACGCTGGGCGTGGGATTGCTTCTCGCCATGTTCGTCCAGGTGAAGTTCGGCTTGCGCCCCTTGAAGACCATGGAAAAGAGCCTGACGGCGATCCGTGAAGGCAAGGCCGATCGCCTCGCGGGCGCTTTTCCCACCGAGATCCAACCCGTGGCCGATGAATTCAATCTGCTCATCAAATATAATTCTGAAATCATCGACCGGGCGCGAACCCAAGTTGGCAATCTGGCCCATGCCCTCAAAACGCCGCTCAGCGTTTTGACCAATGAAGCCCAGAGCAATAAATCGGCCTTCGCTGAAAAAGTTTCCGAGCAAACCCAAATCATGCGCGATCACGTGAGCCTGTATCTTGACCGGGCGCGCCGCGCTGCACGCGCCCAAACCATCGGTTCTGCAGCTGAGGTTGAGCCCATTCTGCAAGCCTTGGGGCGAACGATCATGCGGATCAATCAGGAGCGCGGCGTGAAAGTCGACGTAGGCGTGGCCAATGGCTTGAAATTCCGCGGCGAGCACCAGGATCTCGAAGAAATGGCCGGCAATCTCATCGACAATGCCGCCAAGTGGGCGAGCGGCAACGTCAAGGTTTCAGCCGCCATTTCAGGCGAGGCCACCGAACCCGGCCGAAGCTGGCTCGTCATAACAGTGGATGATGATGGCCCGGGCCTCCCCGCCGACAAGCGGGGCGACGCCATGAAGCGCGGGCGAAGACTGGATGAAACCAAACCAGGATCGGGCCTCGGCCTCTCCATCGTAGCCGAAACCGCCGCCATGTACGGCGGTGGCGTCATATTGGGCGACGCAGACCTGGGCGGCCTGCGGGTGGAGCTCAAACTTCCAGCAGTGGGCTGATAAAAATTCAAAGTATTAACAGAATTTGTTGACCAGCCGCTTGACTCTCGCGTCCAAATGTGTGAGTTTTTCTCGCACTAAAGAGTAATTATTTTCATCCACCTGCAAACAATCCTTGGAACTCATTCGGTTGTGTGTTCCCGCTAACTGCCCCCGGTCGCGGGGATATAAACCGTTGGAGCGGACTTCACTGAAGTCCGCTTCTTTTTTGTATCAGGCAGCTGTAATCACTGGAATTCCCCGCTCCCGGTAAGGCGTTCGCCCATAGAAGGCCCGGTAGCATTTGGAGAAGTGTGAGGGGCTGGAAAAGCCGGATGCGAGCGCCACGTTGATGACCGACATATCGGTTTGCAGCAGCAGCGAACGGGCCTTTTTCAGGCGAAGCTCAAGATAATAGCGCTTGGGCGAGCGATCCACATAGCGCCGGAACAGCCGCTCCAGCTGACGGGTGGAAAGGCCAGCCTGCTTGGCGAGCAAACTGGGCGACAGCGGCTCTTCCAGATTCTCCTCCATTTTCTCGATGATGCCAACCAGCTTTGGATGGCGGGCGCCTATGCGGGCAGGCAGCGACATGCGCTGATGTTCACTGTGGTGGCGGATGGGCGAGTGCAAAACGGCTTCCGCCACCGCAGAAGCCAGATCAGGCCCATGCTGGCTCGCAATCATCGTAAGCATCATGTCAAGCGCTGTGGTGCCGCCGGCACTGGTAAATCTATCCCGGTCAATTTCGAAGAGCCCGCCCGTGGAATTGATTTCGGGGAAAGCTTCCGAAAACCCCGGCAGGTTTTCCCAGTGGATGGTGCATTTATATTCGTCCAGAAGGCCCGCCTCCGCCAGCAAATGGGCGCCCGTGCAAACCGCCCCAATATCAATGCCACGCCTGGCCACCTTTCGCAGCCAGCTGATCAGGCGTTTGTCCGTATGATGCTGCACGTTGAGGCCGGCACACACGATAATTGTGGCGTGCGGCGGCACAGTTTCCAGATCCCCGCTCACCATGGTGAGAATGTTGTTTGAGGCAGCAACGGGCTGGCCATCAACCGAATGCATTGTCCATTTATACAGGGATTTTTCCGAAAGCCGGTTTGCCAGCCGCAAAGGCTCAATCGCCGAGGTGACTGGCATCATGGTGAACTCTGGCAGTAGAACGAGGGCGAAGGGCTGCGGTGATTCTTGCGATTTGTCGCCAAACATGGGGTTTCTCCGGGAACCCATCTTTGCGACACTTCTGGGATTTTGTCCACTAGCGCCATTGGCCGGTTCAAAACCGACTTCAAACAGGGTAAACAGTCGTATTCGTATTCCTCCTGTCGTAAATATTTGGGCGTAAGCTATGCGTTCACGGCATTTTGTGGGCTGGTCAGCCAGGAGAGATGTTCGTGAATGCCCCCCATTTTCATGTTGATGCGAAGTCTTCCGTAATGGCTTCTCCGGCAGCTGTTTTTCTTCAAAATCTCTCCGTCGAGATTACGCCGAGGCAAATTGAAAAACTGCCATTGCTGCAGGAACGCTTGCCTAAGGGCACGCCGATTTTCATCGCTCTTATCGATCCAGCTGATGTCGGGGCGCAACTGAGCGCGGCGGTAGCACTGCGAAAAGCGGGCCTTGAGCCGATCCCCCATATTCCCGCCCGCTTCGTTCTGGATGAAGCCGATTTGAAGTCCCGCATTGCAGCACTCGCGGGCGAGGCAGGGGTTGTGCAGATGCTGGTGTTGGGCGGGGGAGCGCCAACTCCGATCGGAAAATTTGATGCCGCCATTCAACTCATGGAAACCGACGTTTTTCAAAAAAATGGCGTGAAGCGTTTGGGCATTGCGGGCCACCCGGAAGGCAACGCAGATATTACCAAGCCTCACGGTGAGTCTGCGCTGTTGGCAGCCCTGCAGGAAAAACAGGCGTGGATGAAAGCCAACAACATGGCGGGCTTCATTGCCACCCAGTTTTTGTTTGAAGCCGGCCCCGTGGCCTATTGGGCCAATGAATTGCGGAGCAGCGGAATTGATCTGCCAATCCATGTGGGCATTCCGGGCCCTGCAACAATCAAGACGCTGGTGAAATATGCAGCCGTCTGCGGCGTGGGCAATTCTGCCCGCTTCATCCGGAAACAGGCGCTGAACATTACAAAGCTTTTGACCGTGAACACGCCGGACGAATTCATCGATCAACTCGCCAAGCTGCACATCGACCGGCCAGAGCTTGGAATAGCGGCCCCGCATCTCTATCCATTCGGCGGTTTTGACAAGATGTTCGACTGGCTGACGCCAAAACTAAAGGCCGGACACTAGGCCCGGCCTGCAGCTATCAATGCACTTCGCAATTAGCGGAGCTGTGAACGGTTGATGTAGTGTGGAACGTTTGAGTCTTTGCGCATGACAACGCTAGCGAGAGCGCTGGTGTCAACGGTGCCGGCAACAAACGAGTTGTGTTCAAATGCCGGAACATTGTCATCAGCGGCAGCGAAAGCCGCACCAGAAATGGCGACCAATGCGAAAAGAGAAATTGCGAACTTCTTCATGGTAGTATCCTTTGGTTTGTAAGTTTTGATTTTGAAACCGCGTTCATCGCGCTTTCGATGAGACAAATATAATCGAAAAATTCCGCCTGGCGAGTAAACCCTGATAACAATGAGCAAGTCTGAATGACTCAATTTTCCAAATGGTTAGATGATCCCGATTGTAAGATCATCACACTCTCCTGACGCTCAAAAAAATCTGATCACGTCCGCTTGAGCAAGCCTCAAAATTTGTGAATGGCGCATTTTAAAAAGCAAAAGGCCGGGCAATTGACCCGGCCTGTCGCTGTCATTGCGCCTCGCTATTAGCGGAGTTGCGAACGGTTGATGTAGTTTGGAATGCCTGCATCCTTGTCCATGTTAAAATCAGCCAAGGCGTTTGTGTCGACGCTTCCAACAACAACGCGGTCATGTTCAAATGCCGGAACATTGTCATCAGCGGCAGCGAAAGCTGCACCCGAAATGGCGACCAGTGCGAAAAGTGAAACTGCGAACTTCTTCATGATGGTATCCTTTGATTTGTTTGTTTAAATGCTCTCTGAAACCGCGTTCATCGCGCTTTCGATGAGACAAATATAATCGAAAAATTCCGCCTGGCGAGTAAACCCTGATAACAATGAACGCATCCGAAAGCATATTCCGATCAAGTGGTTAGTACATTCCAGGAGCGGGAATCTCACACGCGGTTAACATCCAAAAAAATCTATTCACGTCTCTGTGAGCAGCCCTTGAATTTTGCGGGAACCTCTTGCAACAAATCCAACTTTTGTTGCCTGGGGTCACAAAACAATAAGGCCGGGCACGAGGCCCGGCCTATCGGCGTCAATGTGCTTCGCAATTAACGGAGCTGCGAACGGTTGATGTAGTTTGGAATATCCGAACCTTCCACCTTGGTGACAACGTCAGCCGCGGCGTTGGTGTCCACACTTCCAGCCATTGAAGTGGTGTAGTCAAATGCACGCGCACGATCATCGGCGGCAGCGAAAGCTGCACCTGAAATGGCGGCCAATGCGATTAGTGAAACTGCGAACTTCTTCATGATTATACCCTCTAGTATGATTGTTAGTTTTGAAACCGCGTTCATCGCGCTTTCGATGTATTGAATATAGTCAGAAAAATTGGCCAGGCCAGTAAACCATGATAACTAAAGGTACAGATGATATGTGTTATGTATCAACAGGTTAAGAGATGTTCGCGAGCGAGAAATCAATTGTTTGTAACATTATAAAAACTCTCCTCACAAACTGGTGAGGAGGGCTTCCAAATTGCCGATGCCATACGTATGTGGACATCAAAGTGGCTGTTGCCGGAAGTAAAACCGCTCAATAAGCCAATGAACGCCGGAGTTTTTTGGCGAATTAAAATTCTGAAATCGCATCGATCTTCAAGCGTCGCAAATGCTTATTGATAGGCTATGCCAACAGCCCTTTGATCATGCCGGTTCGGTTTCACCACCAATTTGTCATCGCCGGATTTATTCCGGCGACCCATTGCTCAGCAGATCAAGCAGTTGCCGTACTGAAAAATGGGTCCACGGGACAAGCCCGGGAATGACAGGAAAAGGTAAATGCTGGCGCACATGAGCCAAGCCATTGGGCCATTGGTATTACATTCAACCGGCGCTTCACTGCTTCCCAAACAACTTCACCTTTGCAGGCTCCCGCGCTGTTGCGAGCAGGAAATCCCAAACGTAATCGGCGTAAGACCTGAACACATAGATATCAAACACATTGTCTTCCACCACATGCAGCAATGCGGCGATTTCGGCGTAGCGCATGCGGCGGACGGCGCCGGGCTTGTAGTCATCGCCCAGCAAATCCAGTGATGAACCTTTCAGCAGAACTTCGCGAACGCCTTCACCTTCAAGGCGAATGACGGCGCGCATATCCGAAACATCGACGGCCAATGAATGAATGGAGCTGAGTTCTGTCGTGAGTGTTGCGGCCAACTCTGCCGCCTTGGCGCCAGGGCACAAAATGAGCCACTGATCAACGGAAAGCCACAGCGCTTTCACATCGCCCCACGATACGCTGGTGCGCGGTGTCTTCGGCAATTCGAGTCCCAAAACTTTCTTTGCCGCAGCCGTGAATTTCTTGTCGCTCGCACTCCCACGCAAATCAATCATGCCGCGATCCTTGATTTCGCGGAGATCGATGCTCAGGCCTTCAGGCGCATTGCGGTGGGCGAGGGGGCTTTCAATATGGAGCTCAGACATTCTGCCGCGCTCCTTCCTTGTCATAGAAAACCGGATCGACAATTTTTGCCCGTATCACTTTGTTGCCCTCGATTGGGAACGAAAGCGTTTCCCCCATGCGCGCGCGGCCATTTTCAATGAGCGCCATGGCAATGGAGCGTTCCAAAGTTGGCGAATGATAGGACGATGTAACCTGGCCAATCATGTCCATCGGCGGCTTGTCCTTCACAGCGCGCACGGCATAGGCGCCATCGGGCAAGACATCGGTTGGCACTTCAGTGAGAAGGCCCACCAGCTGCTTGCGGTTTGGAGCTTTCAGATAACTCTGCTCCAGCGAACGCTTGCCGATGAAGTCAGCCTTTTTCTTTGAAACCAGCCCTTCGAGGCCCACATCGATGGGCGTGGTTGTGCCGTCGGTTTCATCGCCGATAACGATGAAGCCTTTTTCGGCGCGGAGCACGTGCAACGCTTCGGTGCCATAGGGCTCAATGCCCAATTCCTGGCCTGCCTCCATAATGGCATTCCAAAGCCCGCGCCCCAGGTTCGCAGGTGTTGCAACTTCATAGGATTGTTCGCCGGAAAAGCTGATGCGGAAAACCCGCACCGGATAACCGCCAAGCTTGCCCTGCTTGAACGACATATGGGAAAAGCCCTCATGGCTCATATCAAAATCAGCGCCAAGCTTGGCCAGCACATTGCGCGCGCGGGGGCCTGCAATGGCGAACTGCGCCCATTGCTCGGTGACGGGTGTAACGAACACCTTGTAATGGGTCCATTCCGTTTGCAGCCATTCTTCCAGCCAGGCTGCAATCCGGTCAGCGCCGCCTGAAGTTGTGTGCATGAGGAAATGATCTTCGGCCAGGCGCACGGTGACGCCATCATCGGTGAGAAAGCCCAACTCATTCATCATCAAGCCGTAACGGCACTTGCCGACCTTGAGCGTTGAGAATGTGTTGGTGTACATGCGGTCGAGAAATTCAGCCGCGTCCGGCCCCTTGATTTCAATCTTGCCAAGTGTTGAGGCATCCAGCAGGCCGACTTTTTGGCGCACGCTGAGAATTTCCCGGTTGATGGACACATGTTTGGTTTCGCCCACACCCGTATAGGTATAGGCGCGCCGCCATTGGCCGATGGGCTCGAACGTGGCGTTCCGGTCCACATGCCACTGGTAAATTGGCGTGCGGCGGATGGGCAGAAACAGGTTCCTGGTCAGAACACCAGCAATCGAACCAAATGAAAATGGCGTGTAAGGCGGGCGGAAGGTTGTGACGCCGATTTCCGGAATGCTCTTGCCCGTGGCCTCCGCCAGAACGCCAAGACCATTGAGATTTGACGTCTTGCCCTGGTCTGTTGCCATGCCAAAGGTGGTGTAGCGCTTGGTGTGTTCAACCGACTCGTAACCCTCGCGCTGCGCCAATTCGAGGTCAGCAACCGTTACGTCATTCTGAAAGTCAATGAAGTGCTTGTTGCCTTCATTATATTTGCCGGTGGCCGGCGCAAACCAGATTGATTCCAGAGGTGCCCGCACCGGTTCTTTGACTTCGGGTTCCTTGTATTTGGAAGACTTGGCCTTGCTGTTCAAGGCTCTTGCGGCGGCCTCACCGGCAGCAAACGCTTCGGTCAAGGTGGTGGCCACATCCATTGTGCCGTTGGCAGCACCCACGGCCCGCATGGCATTGTGATGCCGGTCGGGGCGGAAGCTTTGCAAGGCTTCATCGAATTTGATTTTGCCCGCGTTATGGCACCACAGATGCAGTGCTGGATTAAAGCCGCCCGACATTGCGATGAAATCACACTCTATTTTTCGCTCGGTAATGACGCGGCCTTGCCCCCGGCGATAGGCGGCGATGCGGACAGCGTTTACGCCAAGCGTTCCTTCCACCGCCGACACGACTGATCCCATGGACACTTCAATGCCTTCGGCTTTGGCGCGCTCAATGAGGGAGCCATCGGCGCGCGCCCTGGAATCCACCACGCGAACGCCAACGCCCGCTTTTTTCAAACCAAGGGCCGTGAGATAGGCATTATCATTATTGGTGAACACCACGCCGTTGACTCCGGGCGACACGCCATAGCGTTCCACCATGGCGCTTGCGGCAGACGCCAGCATGATGCCGGGCCGATCATTGTTGGCAAACGCAATCGGCCGCTCAATGGCACCCGTTGCAAGGATCACCTGTTTGGCGCGAACTTTCCACAATCTGTGGCGGGGAGTTCCGCTTGCCAGAAGGGCAGGGTCATGGTCCGCCACGCGCTCAAAAATCATCAGGTAGTTATGATGCCAGTGACCGACAACAGTCGCGCGGGTCAGCACATGCACATTCTCAGCCGCATGGAGTTGATCGGCAATCAGCTTGGCATGATCGCCCGCGCAAACCCCGTCAATCATGCCCGCCGTGAGATCGGCAATGCCGCCGAGTGCCGGGTTTTCATCGGCAAGCATGACTCTGGCGCCCGATGCAGCCGCAGCTTTGGCGGCAGTAAGGCCAGCCAATCCGCCCCCTACAACCAGCACATCGCAATGCACGTGGATATGCTCGTAAGTATCAGGATCACGGCCTTCGGGCGCCCGGCCAAGCCCCGCGGCTTTTCTGATCAACGGCTCATAGACATGTTTCCAGAAACTCTGCGGCCACATGAATGTCTTGTAATAGAAGCCGCCCGGAATAAAGCGCGAGATCTTGCTGTTGAGGGCGCCAATGTCGAAGACAAGCGACGGCCAGCGATTTTGACTGACCGCATGAAGGCCATCGAAAACTTCAACCTGTGTGGCCCGCAAATTGGGTTCGTGGCGCGACCCATCGCCAACCCCCACCAGCGCATTCATCTCTTCTGAGCCCAGGCCCACAACACCGCGCGGCCGATGGTATTTGAAACTCCGCCCAAACAGTTTTGAGCCGTTGGCCATCACGGCGGAGGCCACCGTATCGCCAGCAAATGCTGGCAGCTGCTTGCCATCAAAACTGATTGTGACGCGCCTGGCTCGATCAATGTGGCTGCCGCCTTCAGCCAAGCGGTAGGGCTTATTGCTCATTTAAGCTTGTCCTTGAAATAGATGGCCCATTCGCCCGTGGCCTGTTCCATGAGTTCGCGCGGCGGCAGTTCAGTGATGCCGTAGAAGGCCTTGAACTCCATGGTGACCGTATCGCGCGCCGCATGAAACCATTTTCCGCAACCGCGATCACAGCGCCAGCGCTCAAAATGCAAACCGCGTGGGTTATGCCGGATGAAAAGATAATCACGCTGCTCTTCATCGCTCACATGAACCGGATCATGCGTCGCGGGCCTCCGCACATGCGCCTGCCCACCCCCATGAAAATCCGTCTCGTCACCTTCAGCACCACAGACAGGGCAATGAACTAAAAGCATGGTGCGGCTCCTGCAATCCCAACGATCCTCACCCTGAGGTGCTCAGCGCAGCTGAGCCTCGAAGGGTGGGCCGTCAGTACCGCCCTTGGCCCATGCTTCGAGGCTCGCTTCGCGAGCACCTCGGCATGAGGGTTTTTGGAGTTTGGCAAATGATCGGCCATCAGTGCGCCACCGCTGCTGCAACACTCTCGTCGATCAATCGGCCTTCGGCAAAACGGTTGAGCCCGAAGGGTTCGGCGATGGGATGCGGGCGGTCATTGGCCATGGTGTCGGCAAACACAAAACCCGATCCCGGAATGGCTTTGAACCCGCCGGTGCCCCAGCCACAGTTCACATACAATCCCTCCACGTCAGTCTTGGAAATAATCGGTGAGCGATCCCCCGTCATGTCCACGATGCCGCCCCACATGCGCAGCATCCGCAGGCGGGAAATGATCGGGAAAGTTTCGACGAGTGCTGTTACCGTGTGTTCAAGCGAGGGGAATGATCCCCGCTGGGAATAATTATTGTAAGGGTCCGTGCCGCCGCCAATGACCAGCTCGCCCTTGTCGGATTGGCTGATGTAACCATGCACCGTATTGGCCATGACCACGCAGTCAATGACGGGCTTGATGGGCTCCGATACCAGCGCCTGCAAACACAGGCTTTCAATTGGCATGCGGATGCCTGCTGTCTGCATGAGCGGCGAAACATTGCCAGCAGTGACAACGCCCACCTTCTTGGTCTTGATCATTCCCCGCGTTGTCTCAAGCCCCACAACTTTGCCGCCTTCGCGAACAATGTTGGTAACCTCGCAATTCTGGATGACATCAACACCCATCGCATCAGCACCGCGCGCATAGCCCCAGGCCACCGCATCATGCCGGCCCGTGCCGCCGCGCGGTTGATAATAGGCGCCCAGAATGGGATAGCGGCAGTTGGGATCATCATTGATGATCGGAACAATCTCTTTCACTTCCTTCGCTGTGATCATCCGGCAATCGAGGCCGGCAAGGCGGTTGGCGTGCGCCGTGCGTTTGAAAGCGCGCAGTTCATGCTCGGTCTGGCACAGCATCACCACGCCGCGTGGGGAAAACATCACATTGAAATTGAGATCCTTCGACAGGCCCTCATAGAGAGACCGCGCCAATTCATAAATCGCGATGGACGAATCCTGCAGATAATTGGAACGGATAATCGTGGTGTTGCGGCCCGTGTTGCCCCCACCCAGCCAACCTTTTTCAAGAATGGCGATATTTGTCATTTTATGGTTTTTGGCGAGGTAATAAGCGGTGGCCAACCCATGCCCGCCAGCCCCCACAATCACCGCGTCATACTCAGCCTTAGGCGCAGGCGAACGCCACGCGCGCTCCCAATCCTTGTGATAATTCAAGGCGTTGCGTGCTAATGAAAATATGGAGTAGTGGGATTTCATCAAGGGCGACCTTCCGCAAACCGCCTTTTAACAAATAGCGCCTGCAACCACTACTTCTTTCCGACGCCCCATTGCCGCCATGCGACAATGCGACGGGAGCGCATTGACCAAGTGGATTGCTATTGATAAGCGGGAACCATGACACGCAAACAAAAACGACTATCGATCATTCTCGGCGGCCTTGCTGTTTTAGGCGTTGCCGTATTTCTGGTGGCGCTGGCACTGCGCGATCAGATCGTGTTCTTCTATACCCCCAGCGAAATTGCCGAGAAGAATGTGCAACCCGGCGTGCGCCTCCGGCTTGGCGGGCTGGTTGAAAAAGGCAGCGTCAACAAAAACGATGGCGCAACTGTCACGTTCAAGGTGACGGATACGATCAAAACCCTGAACGTAACCTACAAAGGCCAGCTCCCCGACCTCTTCCGCGAAGGCCAAGGTGTTGTGGCAGAAGGCGTCATGGAAGCCAGCGGCGAATTCAAGGCAGACACTGTGCTGGCCAAACACGACGAAAACTATATGCCCAAGGAAGTCGCCGATAAACTGAAAGAACAGGGCGTGTGGAAAGAGGGCAAGGGAAGCTAACCCTCCATTTGTCATCCCGGCGAAAGACGGAATCTTTAACAATTATAGTGATCGCCAGATTCCGGCTTGCGCCGGAATGACGGCATTCGGGCCAACATTACAAAACTTTCATCCCGCCGAAAGGCTGCTGTAAGCCGCTACCCTCTATCTCTCCATCATCCGAATCTTTGAATGGAGAGAAACCAGATGCCTGCCAACTTTGTCGTCACCCGGAATACCCTGTTCAGCCTGCTGGCCGCTGGCCTTTTGAGCGCGACTGCCCTTTCTGCGTCTTTCGTTTTGTCTCCGCCGTCGACAGTCCACGCTCAATCCCAGGCAGCGATTGATCCGTCCACGGGATTTGCCGATCTGGTTGATCGGGTCATGCCGGCGGTGATTTCTGTTGAAGTGAAGTTTGATGAAGTGGCCAACAGCGATCCGGAAGCAGCTCCCCGCCTTCCCGATATGGAGGAATTCTTCAACCAGTTTCCGCAGTTCCGCGGGCAGCTGCCGCCAGGCATGGAGCCGCGCGGTCCCCGCCACGGAAGTGCTGCAGGCTCGGGTTTCATCATCACCGCTGATGGCTATGCCGTCACCAACAATCACGTTGTCAAAAATGCCACTGAAGTGACGGTCAGAATTCAGGGCGGCGACGAACTCAAGGCCGAAGTCATCGGCACAGATCCCAAGACGGATCTGGCCCTCATCAAGATCAAATCCGACAAGCCATTCCAATTCGTGAAGTTTGCGGAAAAGGAAGCCCGGGTTGGCGATTGGGTGATGGCCGTCGGCAATCCGTTTGGTTTGGGCGGCACGGTTACAACCGGCATTATATCCGCCCGCGGCCGCGACATCGGCTCCGGCCCCTATGATGATTTCCTGCAGATCGACGCCTCCATCAACAAGGGAAATTCCGGCGGCCCCGCTTTTAATCTTGCAGGTGAAGTGATCGGCGTAAACACCGCGATCTTCTCGCCATCTGGCGGTTCAGTTGGCATTGGTTTTGCCATTCCAGCCAGCATCACACAGGACGTGGTAGCGAGCTTGAAGGACAATGGCCGGGTAACACGCGGCTGGCTGGGGGTGCAAATTCAACCGGTGACTGATGAAATCGCCGAAGGCCTGGGCCTGAAAGAAGCCAAAGGAGCAATCGTTTCCGATGTCAGCGAAGGCTCTCCCGCACTTGATGCAGGCTTCATGGCTGGCGACACCATCTTGAAAGCTGATGGCGCGGATATTTCCGATGCCCGGGAATTGTCGCGCAAGATCGCCCGCGTCGAACCCGGCAAATCCATTGATGTGGAAATTGTCCGCGATGGCAAACCCATGACTTTGTCGGTGAAAATAGGTTCCATGCCGGATGATCCGCAGATGGCGGGCAAACCCAGCATGGCCGAACCCTCCAACCTCGGCCCGCTTGGCCTGACGCTTGGCCCTGCTGATGATGGCGAGGGCGTCAAGATCATCGAGGTCAAACCCGGCTCGCTTGCAGAGCAACGCGGCCTCAAGGCTGGCGACGTTATTCTTGAGGTGGCTGGAAACGAAGTGAATGACGCCGCAGATGTCAAAGATGCACTGAAGGATGCTGGAAAATCCCGCGTTCTCATGCTGGTGCGTTCCGGCGAAAATCAACGGTTCTTGGCGCTTCCCTTGGCGAAGGGATAAATTCAGCGCCCAGAAGGCGCGGAGGTCACTGCCCCCCTCGATCCCCTCAGATCAAGTGGCCTCCGCGTAACTCTTTTCTGAAAGTCGTAAGCATGCAAATCTCTGTCGCACACACAAATGAAAGTCGAATCAGAGACTCCATGCGCGTACTGGTAATCGAAGATGACCGCGATGCTGCCACTTGGCTCATGAAGGGCCTGGCTGAAAGTGGCCATGTCGCCGATCTTGCGGCAGACGGCGAAACCGGATTGAACCTGGCGCTGGAGGCAATCCATGATATTTTGATTGTGGACCGCATGTTGCCCAAGCTTGATGGCCTATCGATCATCCGAACCATCAGGGCCAAGGGAATTACAACGCCAGTCCTGATACTGAGTGCCCTGAGCGAGGTGGATGAGCGCGTTCGTGGCCTTCGTGCTGGCGGCGACGACTATCTGGCCAAACCATATTCCTTCGCAGAACTGCTCGCCCGCATTGAAGGCCTGGGCCGGCGGAGCGGCCATGAAACCCAGGAAACCAAATTGCAGGCCTGTGATCTCGAGCTTGACCTCCTGACCCGCAGTGTAACCCGTGGCGGGCAAAACATTCCGCTCCAGCCCCGCGAGTTCAAGCTGCTTGAATATCTCATGCGCAATGCGGGCCATATCGTCACCCGAACCATGCTGCTCGAAAATGTCTGGGACTATCATTTTGATCCGCAAACCAATGTGATTGATGTGCACATATCAAGGCTGCGCTCGAAGATTGACAAGGGATTTGATGAGCCGCTGTTGCAGACAGTGAGAGGTGCTGGATACATGATACGTGCAGTTTAACCCCAAGATACTGAAAACCTCGACCTTCCGGCTGGCGGCAATCTATCTGGCCGTTTTTGCGTTGTCGGTGGGCGCAATTCTGGCCTATGTGTTTTGGAACACCGCAGGCCTTCTCGAACGCCAGACTGATGCAACAATCCGCGCCGAGGTGCAGGCCCTTGCTGATCAATATCGCATCCTGGGGCTTCGCGGCATTGTTGAAACTGTGCAGCGGCGCAGCAGCGAGCGGGGCGGCGGAATTTATCTGCTGGCCAATGAAAAAGGCGAGCGCGTTGCCGGCAACCTCGAAACCGTTCCGCCCGAAGCCATCGATGAGACGGGATGGATAGATTTCCCGCTCGACATTCAGATAGGCACAACCAAGCAGCGCCGCTCAGCCCGCGCTTACCACGCCGACCTTGCGGGAGAATATGAATTGATCGTCGGTCGCGACGTTCAGGAGTTGCGGCAGTTTCGCGGTATCATCACGCGCTCGCTCTATTGGGCCTTGTTCTTCGCGGTCGTGCTGGGATTGGGGGGAGGGTGGCTCACCAGCCGCAACTTCCTGCGCCGCGTTGACGCGATTAACGCCGCGAGCCGTGCAATCATGGGCGGCAATCTGTCCAGCCGGATTCCGGTTTCAGGCACCAGCGACGAACTCGACAAACTCGCACGCTCGCTCAACGAAATGCTGGATCAGATCGAGCGATTGATGACCGGCATGAGGGAAGTGTCCAGCAATGTGGCCCATGACCTCAAAACGCCGCTCACCAGATTGCGCGCGCGCGTGGAGTCAGCGTTGCGCTCCGACGATAAGGAAGAATATCGCGAAGCGCTTGACAGGACGATTGAAGAGTCTGACCGGCTCTTGCAAACTTTCAATGCCCTGCTGTCAATTGCCCGCGCCGAGGCTGGCCAATCCCGCGAAATGCTGCAAACCATTGATGCCCATGACATTATAGAAGACGTGGCTGAACTCTATGCGCCCATCGCTGAGGAGGCCGACGGCACATTGACGGTTAACGTGGCCAAGGGTCTCAATATATTGGCAGATCGCCAGCTGCTGTCTCAAGCCTTGAGCAATCTCGTCGACAATGCCTTGAAATATGGCGTGACCGAACAGCAACCAACGCCTCACATCACAATTGATGGAATTTTGGAAAACGGTTCAGTTGCCATCATCGTTGGCGACCATGGCAAGGGCATTGCTTCCGAAGATCGCATCCGCGTTCTTGACCGCTTTGTGAGGCTGGACGAAAGCCGCACCAAAGAGGGCAACGGCCTGGGCTTGAGCCTTGTCGCCGGTGTCATGAAACTGCACGGCGGCGAATTGATCCTGGACGACAACGCCCCGGGCCTCCGGGCCAAGTTGGTGATGCCGTTTCACGCCTGACGTAGCCCGCTACTTTTTCGATTTTCCATTTTCGGCCCGCTCGACAATGGCAGCACTCAGCAGTTGACGCTCTTCAACAGTCAATGTGGCAATGATTTCCATGGCTGCCGCACCGCCGCGCGCCGCAAGGTTGCGGGACCGGTCAGCGAATTCTCCGACCACCGCATTCACGCTTTGGGCATCATAGGGATTGGCAGAAAGCACCTCGCCAAGTTTGAGGGCAACAGCTTCCGAAGCATCACGATCAGAGCGAAATTCCTTCCGGTATTTCTTCAAGATGTCCAATATTTCCCGTTTCTTCTCACGCGAAATATCACGGAAGAAACTTCGCGGAATAAGCTGTGCATAGCTGGTCCCCACCAGCCGCTCAGGCGCATCGTGCGTCAGGCCGCGCGCCAGCATGGCGCCCCCGATCAGGAGATTTAGCGCCAGGGATGCAACAAGCAGAATAGACCACCACTTTGAACGACCTGTTTCACTCATGACAACTCACCCTCGAAATATCCCTCGACGTCATCCAGGCCGCTGGACATGCCGCCATTTGGTCCCTCGTTCAGCATTTCAATGATAATTCCGTCAGGAAGATAACTGTCGAGCACCCCGTTTGATCCAACAATCATTCCAAGCAGCAACGAGGCAGCGAGTGGAACCGAGACGGGCAAGCTCCATTTGGGTTTCGGCTTGAAGGCAACCACAATGGCCTCCTGCTGTTTGGCAACCGCAATGGCCGCCAACAACCGACTTTCAGCGCCCTTCGGAATGTCAGGCCTGGTTGCGTGCTTGAGAAGTTTCCCCAACGTCTCATCAAATTCTTTTTTGTCGTGCTCTTCCATGCTTCACCTTCATCCGGCTCCTGCTGCCAGTTCTTCAATAATTTCCCGCCAATCATCAGCGAGGGTTGTTTTCAATGATCGCCGCGCGCGCGCCAAAAGAGACTCAATGGCATCAACTGATAATTCCATGACAACCGCTGCAGCAATATTTGTCATGTCTTCGAGATAAACCAGCGTGACGGCAAGTTTTTGGCGGTCCGGCAACCGCGCAATGGCCAAGTCGACCCGCCGCGATGCATCCCTTGCCATGTCAGGTCTCGCATTGGCATCGGCAATCTCTCCAATCGTATCCAGGTCCACCAGCGGCTTTCGGCGCAAGCGATCTGTGGCAAGGTTTGAGGCAACCCGCATCAGCCACCCCTTGAGCGCCAGCGCATCCCGCACCTGATGCGGATTGACCCACAATTTCACGAATGTTTCCTGGGCCACATCCTCGGCCTCAACACTGCCATTCAGCATGCGCCACGCCAACCGGTAGACTGGCCCATAATGCCGCGAGGCAAGTTCAGCGAAGGCCGCCTGATCGCCGCGCGCAGATGCGGAAAGCAATTCCGCATCACTCGCCGTCGGCAACGCTTGTCCCCCGCTGATGTCCACTTACCCAAACAGCTTAATTTGTTGACAGTTCGCCGGACAACTTACGCCATTTTGCGATTTTGAACACTTTTGTTTCACTGAATGAAACAGCGCCATCCTTGTCGCTGTCAGCCCCCATCAGCATCGCCTCAACATATGTGTCGAGTTCGCCACGGGTGATGCTGCCATTCTTGTCCGCATCCATCTTTGCCAGAATTCCGTTCCGGCGGCGTTCCATTGCCGCCTGCAGGGAGGCATCAATTTCAGCGGTAGTCACCGAATTGTCTCTGTTGGCATCGATTTTCCAGAAACTTCGTTCTGCCACCGGAATGAATTCTTGCAAACTGATTTTGCCATTCTTGTCCACGTCCAACTTGTCAAAGGTCTTTTGAGCCTTGGGCAGATAGGGCTCGCCAGCCATTGCAACACCACCACAGACGAACAAACCAATGGCCGCACTGGCCAGAACACTCATTGTCTTCCGCATTTTTTCTCTCCTTGGGTTTCAGGAAACAAAGCTTCCCGATACTAAGACGGGGGATGAGAGAAATTCCGTCGCTGCTTTTGAAAATTAATTCAGCGCCCCGATAACGTCCTCAAAAATGGCTGCAACCCGCTGCTGGGTTTCGATGATCAGTCCTTCGGCGGCGGCGATGTCTGGAAGCAAAGTGGCATTGGCCACTATTTGATTGAGGCCTGCTGGCGCCTGCGATGGGTCAAATGCGCCGGCCACACAAAGCCGCAGAACCTGTGTTATCCGGTGATAGAGCAAAGCAGCGTCTTTGAGTTCGCTCGCCATTCCGCTTGGGATCAACGCGGCGCTCCCCAACCTGGCAAGGGCGGCATGGGTATTGGCGTCAAGAATATCGGGGTGTTTTGCCGCATGAATGAGCTGGAGAAACTGCGCAATGAATTCCACCTCAACCAGGCCGCCGCGCGCTCTCTTGATGTCCCACAAATTTGTGACGCCCTGTTCACGCACCATCAACTGCCGCATGTCCAGCACATCCTGGCGCGTGGCTGTGACGTCACGTTGAGCCCGCAGGTTGGCGGCAATTTCTCGTGTGAGGTGATCAGCCAGTTTGGGATCGCCACTCACAACGCGAGCCCGCGTGAGCGCCAGTTTTTCCCAGGTCCAGGCGGAAGTTTTCTGGTAATTCCGGAAGCTCTCAAAACTTGTGGCCACTGGCCCTTTGCTGCCCGAAGGCCGCAACCGCATGTCAACGTCGTAGAGAAGGCCTTCACCAGTTGGGGCCGTTATGGCCGCAATAAGTCTTTGCGTCAGCCTGGTAAAATATTGGCTCACGCTGAGCGGCTTTGCGCCATCCGAAATTTCCGCCCCTGCTTCGTGATCATAGACCAGCATCAAATCGAGATCGGAAGCCGCCGTCATTTCACGGCCGCCCAGCTTTCCCATCGCCACAATGCAGCTCCGCCCGCCCGCGATCTTGCCGTGCCGGGTTTCCATTTCGCGCATCACGCCAGCGTGGAGCCGCTGCAACAGCAACTCGGCAATCGAGGAAAATGCAGTGCCCGCCTCAACCGCACTCACCGTTTCAGACAGCACCCGGACACCGACGCGAAACATTTGTTCCCGGCCAATAATGCGAACGCGGTCTATGACTTCATCAATCGGCGTATCCGCCGGAATAGCCGCAGCAATGAGCCCGGAAATTTCTTCAGCCCGCGGCAGTGCGCCAAAGAACCCGGGATCCAGCACAGCGTCCAGAACGCGGGGCCTGGCACCCAGTTGTTCAGCCAAACGCGGAGCCGTTCCCAATATTGTGGCGATAAGGTCAAGCAGGTTTGGATTGGCCTTCAACATCGAGAAAAGCTGAACGCCCGCAGGAAGGCCTGCGATGAACCGGTCAAACGCCAAAAACGCCGCATCCGCATCACCACTTCGCGCCAGTGCTGTGAGCAACAGCGGCATCAACTCGGTCAGCAACTCCTTGGATTTTCCACTGCGCGTTGCGGAATAGCGGCCAAAATGCCAGCCCCGGATGGTGGCCGAAACCTCGCTTGGACCCCGGAACCCCATGCGAGCCAAAGTCTCAATGGTTTCCGGATCGTCCTCTCCACCGGTAAACACCAGGCTGCCAGTTGACGTGCCAAGTTCAGGGGCGCTTTCAAACAGGGCCGAATAATGGGACTGCACCAGCTCAAATGTTCGGCGCAGTTTCGCACCGAATGCCGCTGACGAGGCATAGCCCGACAGCCGGGCGAGACTTTCAAACGCTGAAGCGTCTGAAGGCAACGTGTGGGTCTGCTCGTCATTCACCATTTGAATGCGATGCTCAATTTCGCGCAAAAACCGATAGGCTGCCTTCAAACTGTCGGAGGCGTCCTGCGTAATCCACCGGGCCTGCGCCAATGCATCCAGCATTTCGAGCGTGCGCAAACCCCGAAGCGACGGATTGCGTCCGCCCGCAATGAGTTGCTGGGTTTGGACAAAGAATTCGATTTCCCGAATGCCGCCGCGCCCCAGTTTGATGTTGTGTCCCTCAACCGCAATGGCGCCGTGCCCCTTGACCGCATGAATTTGGCGCTTGAGTGACTGCACATCGGCAATCGCGGCAAAATCCAGATATTTTCGCCAGATGTAGGGTGTCAGCCGTTGAAGAAATTCACCGCCGATGGTCAAATCGCCAGCCACAGGCCGCGCCTTGATCATGGCAGCGCGCTCCCAGTTCTGCCCCATGTTTTCATAATAGATTGCGGCAGCTTCAATCGAAATTGCCACTTGCGTGGCGCGTGGGTCTGGACGCAATCGCAAATCCACGCGCAAACAGTAACCATCCTCCGTAACATCCTGAAGAATGTTCACCAGCCGCTTGGTCATCCGCACAAAGAAGGTGGAAGGTTCTGTGCCCGCAACCAATGGCGCCAACTCCGGATCATAAAGAATGATCAAATCAATATCGCTCGAGTAGTTGAGCTCGCCAGCACCATGCTTGCCCATGGCAAGCGCCACGTACCCGCAATTTTTCGAAACATCCTCTTGATCAGCAACCGCAAATTTTCCACCACGTGCTGCCTCCCGCAAGAGCCAGTTGATCGTTGTGGTGAGCAGCACATCGGCCAGGCTGGTGAGTGCCGCTGTAACGTCCTCCACCATCCAAACGCGGCCGATATCCGCAAGCGCAATCAACAGTGCGGCCTTCGCCTTGGCAAGGCGCAGTTCTCTCATGATTTCAGGCTGTGTTTCCTGATGCTGGGCCGACCGGGCGGCATCGCAAATCTGCTCCAGCAGGGCTTCAGGCGCCTGTTCAAATATACCGGCCAGAAACCCCGGATCCCGCAACATCAATGCCCGCAGATAGGGTGAACCGGCGGCAACGGACTGAAGGAATGGCTTGAATTGTTCCAGTCTGCTTTGAAAATCAGGCGTTAAATCATCCCAAAACATTCCGCCAGCGGCCACGTCAAATGGCGCTGGCAACTGCTGCATTAATCGGTCCATGAAAGCCCCGTTCATGGGGCCATACTAGCCACGAAGTCCTACGCAAGAAACAGCTTAAATAGTTAGGCTGATTTCAGCAACGCGGCCTCAGGCGCATTCTGGAAGTTCACTGTTACTGTGGTGCCAACTCCCACAACGCTGGAAATAGCGAGCGAGCCATTGTGCAAATCCACCAGCGATTTGGAAATTGCGAGCCCCAGGCCAGAGCCGCCCTTGCTCTTGGTGAATTGATTTTCAACCTGCTCGAAGGGGCGGCCAAGTTTTTCAATATCATTGCCCGGAATGCCAATACCCGTGTCAACAATGGTAACCTTGGCGCCTTCGCGTGACTTGCTGATGCTCACCCTGACCTGCCCACCTTCCGGCGTAAACTTCACGGCATTCGACAGCAGATTGATAAACACCTGCTTGAGTGCCCGCTTGTCAGCCACAATTTCGCAGGTCTTTGGCATATCAAGGACAATATCAACTTTTCCTTCTGTCGCACGAGGCCCAATCAGGCGCATCACATCCTTGATGACCGAGGGCAGCGACAGCGACGTGAGTTCCATCTCCATGCGGCCGGCTTCGATTTTCGACATGTCAAGAATGTCGTTGATCACGTCGAGCAGGAACTGGCCGCTCCGATGAATATCATGGGAGTATTCGGTGTATTTCTCCGAGCCCAGCGGGCCAAACATCTGCTCTTGCATAACCTCGCTGAAGCCGATGATGGCGTTGAGCGGTGTGCGCAGTTCGTGGCTCATGTTGGCAAGGAACTCCGACTTGGACCGGTTGGCAGATTCAGCGCGGGTTTTCTCCCGGGCATATTTGTCGGCCAATTCAGCCAAACGCTGCGCCTGCTGGTCAGCTGACAGGCGCTCTTTCTGCAGATCGCGCACCGTCATCATCAGCGTGCGTTCCGAGCGCAGCAGGCGCTCCTCCTGCTTCTTCAGGGCGGTAATGTCTGTTCCCACCGAAACAAATCCGCCATCCCTCGTGCGGCGCTCGTTTATCTGCAGCCAACGGCCATCACCGAGTTGAACTTCAAGTGACTTGCCTTCCAGATGCTCGCCCCCAACCGTCGGCACAAACTGCCGGACAATTGGCTCCTTCGCTGATTGGGTAACGAAAGCGTAGGGCGTGCCCGGAACACAGGCAGCGGGTGGCAGCGAATGGAACTGCTGATATTTCGAGTTGCACATCACCAGCCGATTTTCCGTATCCCAGAGAACGAAAGCTTCCGAAATATTCTCGATGGCGTCCTTGAGGCGAAGTTCTGCCTCCTGGTTCATCTTGTCAGTTTGCTTTTGCGCGGTGATGTCAAAGACAATGCCGATGAGATGCGGGGTGTCGATGCTGTCACCCGGCGCCAGAGCCGCCCGCGCACGCAGCCAAATCCAGCTGCCGTCCTCGTGGCGCATTCTGAACTCGCGGTTGAAAACAGTGCGCTGGCCCCGCAGCAATTCTTCAACCATGCCCTCGATATTCGAATCCTCCGGATGCAGTCTTTCAGAAACTTCACCGAAACTGAGAAAACCGTCCCGCGGTGGAATTCCCAATATTTCAAACATCGACTTGGACCAGAAAATGGTTCCCTCCGCGAGGTTCCAATCCCACATCCCGCAGTTGCTGCGGTCCAAAGCCTTGTCCAATCGCTCAGTCGCAATGGACAGAACATTGTCTGCTTCAGCAGCCTTGGCCGCCTGCCAATGAAATGCGCCTGCGAGCATTGCAAGAACCAGCAGAGTCACAACAAACAGGATGGCCAGGCGGATGACACCTGTCCACCACGCAGCGAGCAAATCCGAGCGGTTTTGAATGACCACGAGGCTGCCAGGAAAATCGCCTAAGGCCTGGGCAATGACATAGGCGCTCTCACCGTTGGAAAACGTGAAGAGGCGCATGTCTTGCGCATCAGTGTCGGCTTTCGTCGCAAATTTTGTGCCAAGAAGATCGGTAATTCTCTTTCCTTCAAGTTGGGAAGTTGTGGGCGCGCTGGCAATGACAAGTCCAAAATTATCCACCAGGGCAAACACGCGCTTGTCCGCCAGGGCATTTTCTCCAAGCGATCGCACGAGCAAGTCGCCGTTCAGCGGGCGAACAGTTTGCCCGCTGACCAAATCAGACGAGAGTGAATTGATGATATTTTGCGCCGCAAGTTGAACATGCAAAACTGAAATGCGGTTCTGCTCGGTCAGGTGGCTATAGCGGCTCTGCAGCAATTGCGAAAACAGCGAGACGCACAACGCCACAAGGAAAATCGCCGTGAGACCGGTAATGATTCGGCGCAGTGCTGCTTCCGAAATCAGGATGCGCCAGCGCTCAGGCAGCGGCGACGGCAGTCGCAACATCCGCTCCCGGAAAAACAGTTCACCTATCTGCGTCTTGCCCAACGTCCCGACCTTTTCAGTCATCGTGCCTTGCGGCAATTGATTCGAAAACACTATTCGTGCCGAATCAATTTAGCCCATTGATTCGCAATCGAAACCGATTGTCTAGGTGTGAATTTTTGAGCGTTAGCCGTTGAGTGTTTTTTGAATGATTTCAAAGGTATCGCGCGACAACTTCGGCGTCGCCAAAATCCTTTCGAGCTGCCGGGCAGCGCCATCCCTGCGCAACTGATTCATCAGGCGCCAACTGCGGAAGCCCGTGGCTATGCGGGCAGCAACTTGCGGGTTGATCTTGTCGAGCTGCAGGATGGTGTCGGCAACGACGCGGTAGCCCTCGCCACTGGCGTCATGAAAACCCGAAAAATTGCCAGATGTGAAGCCGCCAATGAGCCCATAGACTCGGTTTGGCGTCGTCAGGCGAAAGGCCGGGTGCTGCATCAGCTTTTCAATTCTGGCGGCCGCACCTTCCCCCGGAATTTGGGCATTGAGCGCAAACCACTTGTCGACCAGCAAATGATCCCTCGCATGGCGCTCATAGAACGTGTCCAGTTCCGCAACCGTTTCGGCTGCGTTGATGCCGAGCATGGCGCCCAAAGCGCTGATTTCTGCGGTCATATTGGAGGCGGTGGAAATTTCGCGCTGGATGAGGCCGACGGCGAATTCTGGCGATGCCGAAGCCAGCAATCCCAAAGCGGCATAACGCAGCGCACGTCGGCCGGTGTTGGCGGGCGTCGGCGCATAGGCTCCGTGCTCTGCAGTTTCGGACCAGATCGCCAATAGCCGGTCCTTCAGGTCTTGCCCGAGTTCTCTCCGCAAATTCTCCCGTGATTTGAATACCAAATCCGCATCAACATCAGAGCCCAGGGCCGCCGCAATGTCTGCCTCTGTGGGCAGGCCCAGCATCAAGGCCTTGAATGCGTCATCCAGTTTCAAGTTTTCGAGAGTTTCCCTGAGGGCCCTGGCGAAGCCCGATGACTTTGGCTGCTCACCCCTATAGCCTGCCGTAATGAGGTTCATGCCAAGCGCCTGACTGGCCTCCCAGCGGTTGAAGCTATCCTTGTCATGACCCATCAGAAATAATTGATCCGCCTCCGAAACGAATCCGCTCCTCGAAATTGGCGTTGAAAATCCCCGGTTTATCGATAAAACGGGCCGTATCGAAATATTACGGAAGCGAAACAGTTTCTTTTCCTCTGTCAGCTCAATCAACGGTGAATTGAGAATGCCAACACCCTCCAGATCCAACGGCATGTCCTCTCCGTCTGGGCCAACGAGACCCAAACTCAGGGGAATGTGCAGCGGAAATTTCTCTGTTTGGCCGGGAGTGGGTGCGGTTTTCTGTTCGAGTGTCAGGTCAAATGTCCTGGCTTTTGCATCATAGGAGGTGGAGACCTCAACCTTGGGTGTTCCAGCCTGCTCATACCATTTGAAAAACTGCGAGAGATCGCGCCCCGAAGCATCCGCCATACAGCGCACGAAATCCTCAACGGTCGCCGCCTCGCCATCATGGCGTTCAAAATACAAATCCATCGCCTTGCGAAAGGCTACCTCGCCGATGAGCGTTTTCATCATGCGGCAAATTTCAGCGCCTTTTTCGTAAACCGTCGGCGTATAGAAATTGTTGATTTCAATATAGGACGCGGGGCGCACCGGATGTGAAAGCGGCCCGCCGTCTTCCGGAAACTGCCGCGCCCGCAGCGTCTTCACATCGGAAATCCGCTTGACGGCGCGCGAGCGCAGATCGGATGAAAATTCCTGATCCCTGAAAACCGTGAGGCCTTCCTTCAGGCAAAGTTGAAACCAGTCGCGGCAGGTGATGCGGTTGCCTGTCCAGTTATGGAAATACTCATGCGCAATGATGGCTTCAATATTTGTGTAATCGGCGTCGGTGGCTGTTTCGGGAAGCGCCAGAATATACTTGTCATTGAATACATTGAGCCCCTTGTTTTCCATTGCCCCCATGTTGAAATCCGACACGGCCACAATATTGAAAACATCCAGATCATACTCGCGCCCAAAAGCTGTCTCATCCCAGCGCATCGAGGTTTTCAAGGATTCCATGGCCCAGGCGCAGCGATCTTCCTTGCCTTTCTCCACATAGATGCCGAGTTGAACATTGCGGCCAGACATGGTTGTGAAGCTGTCGTGCACAGCCGCCAAATCGCCCGCCACCAGCGCAAACAAATAGCTGGGCTTGGGGTGCGGATCTTCCCAAACGGCAAAGTGCCCGTCCGTTCCCGCAACATCACCACCTTCCACAAAATTCCCGTTCGACAACAGAACAGGGCAGGTGGCTTTGGGCGCTTCCATGCGGACAGTGTAGCGTGTCATCACATCAGGCCGGTCGTAGAAATAAGTGATGCGCCGAAATCCCTCCGCCTCACATTGCGTGCAAAATACCCCGTTGGATTGATACAATCCCGACAGCACCGTGTTCCCAGCCGGATCGCACACAGTCTCGATCTCCAACAAGAATGGAGAAGCCGGCAAGTCTGGAATCGTCAGGTTTTCTTCATCAACTGAATACTCAGTGGCCGCCAGAACCCTGCCATCAATGCCGACACTTACGAGCCTGATGGCTTCGCCACTCAAAACCAGGGGCGCATTCATTTCAATTGGCCTGATGTGAATGCGCGACTTCACCCGCGTGGACTTTGGCTCCAGCGCAAAATCCAGAAACAGTTTTTCAATTTGAAAGGGTGCAGGCCGATAGTCTTTTAGATAGGTGGTCGCTGGCGTTTGCTGCTTCATGTCTGTCTCGCTCTAAAATCGGTCAACCCGGAAAGGTGATAGATCGACATTGCTTTTGATGCCGGTCATCAATTCGCTGATGAGCCGCCCAGTCGTTGGCCCCCAGGTCAAACCCATATGCCCATGGCCAAAACCATACCACACGTTGGAGGCGCGCTTTGATGGCCCAATAACCGGCAGTGAATCTGGCGTGCCGGGTCTCCGCCCCATCCAGCGCGTGGTCGCAGCATCGGGCTCGTTGAGGCCAGGCAATACACGCTTGAAAACTTTCCAAAGTGCATCAGCGCGCGCCCAATTGGGGGCGGCATCCAGCCCTGCAAATTCATCCGTGCCCGCAAGCCGCAGTCCCATGTCCATGGGCGTTGCAACTCCTGGCGTTCGCGCATAGGTGAGCGAGCGGGAGAGCGAAACGCCGGAATTTGGCAATACCATATGGTAGCCACGCTCCGCCTCCAGCAAAACCTTCTCGCCCAATTGTTGCACCAGCAGGTGGCTGTAGGCGCCTGCACACACCACGAGTTGATCAACGCGAAATTCACCCCGCTGCTTCAGGCCAAGGCCAGTAACCCTGCCATTGCTCATCGTGATGGCGCCCACATCATCCGCAATGATTTCACCGCCATTGCGCACCACCTGTTCGGCGATTGATTTCACCACCCGTTCGGGATTCTTCACAAAATACCAGCCCCCATGAAATGCGCCGTGGGTAACGCTTTTGGAAATTGCCGGTTCCATTTCCCGGCATTCATCGCCTGTAAAAATCCGGCACTCAAAACCGTAGGATTTCTTCACCGCGCGTTCATGGGCATCGCCCCTGAATTGCGCCGGCGTATCATAAAGCCGTAAAGTATCCTGATACACCATAAGGCCATGGTGCCCGGCGGCTTTCAGCAGGGTTTCAAAATCGCTGACAACCCGTAGCGCCAGGTCCGCCCGCGCCGCCGTTATGGATTTCATGTGCTGGGGCAGGGTGTTTCGCGCCGCCGCCATGAACCACGGCAACGCTTTCGGCAAATAGGACCAACGAACTGTGAGCGGTCCCAGTGGGTCCAGAAGCCATCCCGGTAATTTGAGGAAAACACCTGGGCTGATTGTCGGCATGATTTCCGCAAACGCCACACCGCCCGCATTGCCAAATGAACACCCTTCAGCCGGCGGCAGGCGGTCAACGAGAGTGACGCGGTAACCCGCTCTCTGCAAGAATGCCGCCGTTGAAACGCCAATAATACCAGCGCCAATGATTGTGGCATGAGGCTGCGCCATGATGTGTTATTTTTTCCCGGAATGAATTTTCTTGAAGAAGCTGACACAAAATTCTTCGAAGGTCGAGATCAGCCGTGTCTGGCGGAGCGAATGCAATGTCGCAAGCGCAATAACGCCTTTTTCAACATCTTCGGAAATGGGCCGTATGGCCAGCTTTTCGCCATCATAGGTGTGATCGCCGTATGGCCTCGTAACCAGAAGTGAAAACCCGAGGCCCTGCCCAACCAGCCCCCGCACCAATTCGAGCGAAGGCGATGCAAAGCTGATTTTTGGAGTGATCCCCTGCGACACAAACAGGCGCGTGAAATAAGTCCGGCTCGGCAGCACGTCGAGCAATATGAGGGGCTCGTTCGCGAGGTCGTGGAGCGAAACCTCGCGCTTGCGGGCGAGCGCGTGGTCCGCATTCAGCAGAACATAAGGTTTCAGGGCGGCAAGTTCGGTAATCTTGAGGTCATCAGGCATATCTACTTTGTAAAGCAACACCTGGTCATAGCGCCCGGCGCGCAATCCCTCGATGAGGCTGTCCTGGGCGCCTTCCTCGAGCTTCAGCCGCGATTTTGGGTGCGCCCGCTTGAACCCCGCAATGAGTTTCGGCGCATAGGCAGGCGCCAGCGTGTGAAAGCTGCCGATCGTCAAATCACCTTCGACAACGTCGCTGGCGTCAGTCGAGGCCCGTTCAAAATCCAGCCCATGGTCAATCAGGTTCCGCGCCTCATTCAAGAGCCGCAACCCCTGCGGTGAAGGTGTTACGCCCTGCGCATGGTGGCGAATGAACAGCTGCAGGCCAAGCTGCTCTTCCAGCTTTTGCAAGGACGCCGAAAGCGTTGGCTGGGCAATGCCCAAATTCTGCGCCGCCTTTGCCAGCGAACCATGTTCAGCAATGGCGAGGGCATATTCAAGTTGGCGAAGCGTGAATCTTAACATCGCTAAAAGCTATCCAAAAGAAAGATATTATCTATTTTTTCTAGTTTAATAGCGATGTTATGTAAAGTCCTGTGGGAGCAAAGGGAGGGGTTCAATGACTGAAGCCGAAGCCATATCTGCAGATTTCATCTCGGCCATGGCAGCCGCAGCAACTGGCGTTTCCGTAATTACCACTGAAGGCTCGGCCGGCCGTTTTGGCCTCACCGTGAGCGCTGTATCCTCTGTCTCTGCCGAGCCGCCGATGCTTCTTGCCTGCGTCAATCGCAAGAGCCCTGCCGCCGCCGCCATTGTTGAGAACGGACGCTTTGCGGTTAATGTCCTCGGCTTCCACAATCAGGACGTGGCGGAAGTGTTTTCAGGTCGCCCGAAACATGGCAAGCCCTATGATTTCGAACGCCATGGGTGGGAAGATGGAGAAACCGGAATGCCGGTTCTGAACGATGCCACGGCAAATTTCGAATGCGAAATCGAATGCTCGCAGGATGTGGGTTCCCACCGCATTTTCATTGGCCGCGTCATCAACGCGAAACGCAATGCCGTTCAGCCCTTGATATACTGCAATCGCGCCTTCGGCCGGGTTGCCCAACTCTAAGGAGAAAACATGATCAGAACCGGCGAACAATACCGTGACTCGATCCGCGATGGCCGCGAGGTGTGGATCAATGGCGAGCGCGTGAAAGATGTGACCTGCCATCCCATGTTCAAGCCGGTGGTTGATATCCGCGCCCGCATCTATGACATGCAGCATGACGCGGCAACGCAATCCGCCATGACCTATGAGGAGAAGGGTGAGCGATTTGCCATCGGCAACCGCCTGCCGCGCGAGCAGAAAGATTGGACCGACAAGCGCGCCGCCGTTGACGCGATCATGTACGAAGTGGGTGGCGTCGTCACCCGCATGGGCGATGAGACCGTTGGCGAAATGTGGTCGCTGTGGGACGGCAAGGATATTCTCAACGACATCGACCCGCGCTTTGCCGCCAATATCGAGCGCCACATCCACCAGTCCATAGCGCTCGATCCCTTTCATGTTTCGGCCAACACGGACCCCAAGGGCGACCGCTCCAAACCACCCCAGGACCAGGACCCGGACATGCTGGTGCATGTGGTGAAGGAGACAGATGCTGGCATTGTTATTCGCGGCGCAAAATATGAAACGGCAGCAGCTTATGCCAACCAGGCGTTCCTGAAGCCGACAATTGCCAACTGGGGCGACGCGAAACTTTCAGAATATGCGCTGGGCTGCATCGTCAAGATGAATGCGCCCGGCGTAAAACACATCTGCCGTACAGGCTTTGCCACGCGCGCACCTGAACGGGATTATCCCCTGTCCAACAAATTCGACGAAGTGGACACCATCGTGATCCTCGATGACGTGCTGGTGCCGTGGGAAGATGTGCTGTTCTATCAGCATACGCGGGCCGCCGCATTCATCCGCCAGACCCTGCATCGCTATTCAGCATTCCCATTCGTGCAGCGAACCCTCGCTTATGCTGATTTGATCATCGGTGCGGCACTGTGGAATGCCAAGCAAACCGGCCTCGACAAGCAGCAGGCCGTGCAGGAAAAGCTCACCGAAATCGCCGTCTGGCGCGAAGGCATCAACGCCCATCTCACGGCCTCCATTGTGATGGCGGAGAAAAGCCCCAACGGCTTGCTGATGCCAAACCAATCCCTGCTCATGTCGGGTCGCTGTCACGCGCTCAACAACCTGCCCAAGATGATGCATCTCGCGCGCGAACTCTGCGGCGGCCAGATTTGTGTGACACCTGACGCGGCCGTGTTCGAGCACCCGGAAACCCGGAAGTGGATGGATAAATACTACACCGTCAATGCGGAATGGGTGGCCGATGACAGGCGCAAGCTTCTGGTGTTGGCCCGTGACCTGCTGAATTCCGATTATGCCGGCCACCGGCTGACCTTCCAGCTCTTCGCCCAATCGCCACCCTTCGCCCAGTCCGCCGCCGTCTATCGCAATTTCGATTGGAACAGCACCTTGAAATTCGCCCAAAAGGCTGGTGGGATGAGCGCCAACATCTGGGGTCCACCGAAGAAAAATTGACACTTGTAACGTAACATGTTACACCCCCCAATGATTGGGAGCTTCCGGCACAGGGGATTGAAGAAGCTTTATGAGGAAGATGACAGTCGTAAATTGCCGCCTGAATCGGTTAAACGCATTCAGGATATTTTGACCATTCTGGATGCAGCGCTGGCTGTGGAGGAACTCAATCTGCCATCCCTCCGGCTTCATCCATTGAAGGAAGCGCTGAAAGGGTGTTGGGCTGTGACTGTTCGGGCAAACTGGCGGATAATTTTTCGCTTCTCGAATGGCAACGCGAGCGAAGTTGATTTTGTGGACCATCATTGAGACGGAGATGTTGAAATGCCGATGAAAAGCCCGTCCCATCCGGGGCGCATGATTAAAGCCGAACTTGAAGAACTTGGCTTGAGTGTGGCCGAGGCGGCAGATGGATTGGGTGTTACGCGCCAACAGCTTTACCGGGTAATAAGCGGCGAAAGCGCTGTTTCGCCCGATATGGCTCTTCGACTTGAGAAAGCAGTTGGAGGAGATGCCGGCCTCTGGCTCAGGATGCAGGTGAATTACGATTTGGCTCGGGCCAGGCTTAGAAAGCCCACATCGTCTGTTCGTAAACTTGTTTCGAAAGTAGCATGATCACCATGACCGCGCATAAACGCATTAGGCCGTTCAACACCAAAGACACTTACCCCGAGCAAAAGCTTGACAATGATTTGTGTCAGGCCGTGGTCGCGAAAGGCGCCATGGTATTCGTGCGCGGCCAGGTTTCCCAGGACCTCGACACGCGCGAGTCCCTTCATGTGGGCGACGCCGAGGCACAAACCGCAAAAACCATGGCCAACATCAAGATGCTGATGGAAGAGTCGGGCGGCCACATGGACCACATCTGCCGCATCGTGGTCTATCTCACCGACATCCGCTATCGCCAGGATGTTTACCGCGAAATGGGGAAATGGCTGAAGGGCGTTTTTCCAGTCTCAACCGGCCTCGTCATCACCGCCCTTGCGCGGCCTGAATGGGTGGTGGAAATCGAAGCCACCGCCGTCATTCCGGACTGAGGCCATGACATTTTCAATCGCCGGGCGCTGCGCCAAATCCGGCGCATTCGGTGTGGCCATTACAACATCCTCCATAGCCGTGGGCGCCCGCTGCCCCCATGCGCGCGCAGGTGTGGGAGCAGTCGCAACCCAAAACATTACCGATCCCGATCTTGGACCGCTCCTGCTTGATCTGATGTCGCAAGGCTTGAGTGCAAGAGACGCAATTGATTCAGTTGTTCGGGACAGGCCCCACATCGAGTACCGCCAGTTGACGGCGGTTGACGCCAAGGGGATTTCGGCAAGCTGGTCGGGCCAGAATATTCTGGGCACCCGCGGTGTTTCCGAAAAACCAAATTGCGTGGCCGCTGGAAATCTTTTGAAATCAGCAAAACTGCCGGAAGTCATGACAGATACATTCGCTGCCAATTCAAGCGAACATCTGGCCGAGCGCCTGCTGCGTTCACTGGAAGCAGGCTTGGCTTCCGGCGGCGAAGAAGGCCCCGTCCATTCCGCTGCATTGATTGTCTACCACGAACAATCCTTCCCACTCGTCAGCCTCCGCGTCGATTGGGACGACGAAAACCCCATAGCCAAATTGCGAAAACTTTGGACCGACTACAAACCGCAAATGGGCGCCTACCTGCAACGCGCCATCGACCCCACCGCCGCCCCCAGCTACGGCGTGCCGGGCGATCCTTAGTCGCAGCCGGAAGTTTGGGCACGGCTCCGCCGGGGATGAAAACGGTTTTGCCGTTCCCATCCGGTCGTTCCGCCAAATTAATCCGTAGGCGGATGGTTTTGCTCCGCATCAGCTTGTGTCGGGCTTCAGGGCATCCCAGGCGAGGCCGTGGCATTCGGTGAGGACCTCATCGACTTCGTGAACGGGCTTCCGGCGGTATCCCGGAGGATGGCCCGGCCGGAGCGGCGACTTGAACTTGGGGCTTGGCATGGTCTCC
>JANNXN010000012.1:0-12111 GCA_031409595.1 Rhodobiaceae bacterium | reverse complement strand
TGGACTGAATTTCTAATCCGATCATGGATCAATAGGCGGATACAATATGGCTAAAGAACGTAGCGAGCGCGGCGGAGATCGCAAGGACAACCGGGAAGAGCGCGACAGCGAATTCACCGACAAGCTCGTGCACATCAATCGCGTCGCGAAAGTTGTGAAGGGCGGTAAGCGCTTCGGATTTGCAGCGCTCGTTGTTGTTGGTGACCAAAAGGGCCGCGTTGGCTTTGGTCACGGCAAGGCGCGAGAGGTGCCGGAAGCGGTGCGCAAGGCAACGGAAGCGGCAAAGCGTGTGCTTATTCGCGTGCCGTTGCGCGAAGGCCGTACCCTGCATCACGACATTGATGGTCGTTGGGGCGCTGGCAAAGTAACGCTTCGTGCAGCCCCTCCGGGAACCGGCATCATTGCTGGCGGCCCGATGCGCGCTGTATTTGAATCCGTTGGCATTCATGACGTTGTGGCGAAATCCAAGGGGTCGTCGAACCCCTACAACATGGTTCGCGCCACGTTTGATGCGTTGAAAAACCAGGCAAGCCCACGTTCGGTGGCAGCGCGTCGTGGCAAGAAGGTGAGCGATGTATTACGGCGTCGTGATCCTGATGCAGCATCTGTAGAATAATTCGAGGAATAATCGTTATGGCCAAAGCTCCAACACCAAAGACTGTGACTGTTATGCAGTATGCCAGCCCGCAGCGGCGTCCGGCTGACCAGCGCGCCACGTTGGTTGGCCTTGGCCTCAACAAAATGAACCGGCGTTCAACGCTGGCCGACACGCCTTCGGTGCGTGGCATGATTGCCAAGGTTGCCCATCTCGTCCGCGTGGTCGAGTAAGATTTAAGGAATACGAAGATGAAGCTTAATGAAATTTCCGATAATCCGGGTTCACGCAAAATCCGCAAGCGCGTAGGCCGTGGTCTGGGTTCAGGTCTTGGCAAAACTGCCGGCCGCGGTGGCAAGGGGCAGACAGCTCGTAAGGGCGGCGCCAAAGCAGGCTTTGAAGGCGGCCAGATGCCTATCTATCGCCGTTTGCCAAAGCGCGGTTTCAACAAGCCGAATCAGGTGCAGTATAACGAGGTCAACCTGCAAACGGTGCAGGCCGCTGTTGATGCCAAGAAGCTTGACGTGAAAGCTCCGGTGACCGTTGCGACACTCATTGCGGCAGGCGTTTTGACCCGGCCATATGGCGGCGTCCGGCTGCTGGCCAAGGGGGAACTCAAGGCAAAGCTTGCCTTTGAGGTATTTTATGCCACAAAGGGTGCGATTGCCGCGGTTGAGAAATTGGGTGGCAGTGTCAAGGTCTTACGGCCTGTTGAAGTGCCGTCTGAACATAAAAAGTAAGGTTGCATGCGTGAGTATGCCACCCCACATAAGTGGATTGGTGGATTAACGCTAAAGGTACGAGATGGCATCTGCAGCTGAACAACTTGCCGCAAACCTGAATTTCGGTGCGCTGGCTAAATCGGAAGATTTGAAGAGCCGTATCTGGTTCACATTGGGCGCGTTGATCGTTTACCGCCTTGGAACCTATATTCCCGTTCCCGGAATTGATTCTATTGAGCTGGCCAAATTTGCCGCCCAAAACTCCTCCGGTATTCTCGGCTGGGTGAACGGTCTGGCGGGCGGCGCACTTGGCCGTCTGGCGATATTCGCGCTCAACATCATGCCGTATATTTCAGCTTCCATTATCATACAGTTGATGACGACGGTTTCGCCCCATCTTGAAGCGCTCAAGAAGGAAGGCGAATCTGGTCGCAAAAAGATGAATCAGTACACCCGCTACGGCACTGTGTTTCTGGCGGCGTTGCAAGCCTATGGCATTGCCGTGGGCCTTGAAGGGCAGGGCAATCTCGTCACTGACCCCGGGATGTTTTTCCGCCTCAGCACGGTTATTACGCTGACAGGCGGCACGGTGTTTCTGATGTGGCTGGGCGAGCAGATTACGTCGCGTGGCATTGGCAACGGCATCTCACTCATCATCTTTGCAGGCATCGTGTCGGGCTTGCCGGGCGGCATTGCTGCCATGCTGGAGCTTGGTCGAACGGGGCAAATGTCCACATTCCTGGTGCTTGGTATTTTGATTATGGCGTTAGGCGTTGTTGCGTTCATCGTTTTGTTTGAACGCGCCCAACGGCGCTTGCTCGTCCAATATCCAAAGCGCCAGGTTGGCCAAAAGGTTTTTGAAGGCCAAAGTTCCCATTTGCCCATGAAGCTCAACACGGCGGGCGTTATTCCGCCAATTTTCGCTTCATCGCTTTTGCTGCTGCCGCTGACTGTTGCAAATTTCAGTGCGGGTCAGGGGCCTGACTGGCTCATTTCAGTTACATCCCTGTTGGGACACGGAAAGCCGCTGTATCTGCTGTTGTTTGCGGCGCTCATCATCTTCTTTGCGTTTTTCTACACCTCCATCCAGTTCAATCCAAAAGAAACGGCCGAAAACCTGAAGAAGCAGGGCGGGTTTATCGCTGGCATCCGGCCTGGCGAGAAAACCGCGGAATACCTCGATTACGTCCTCACGCGCGTCACGGTCGTCGGTGGCCTCTATCTGACCGTTGTTTGCCTCCTGCCAGAATTGTTGATTGGTTACACAGGCGTGCCCTTCTATTTCGGCGGCACATCGCTTCTCATCGTGGTCAGCGTTACGATGGATACAGTGGCGCAGGTTCAGGGGCATCTCTATGCCCAGCAGTATGAAGGCCTGATCAAGAAATCAAGACTCCGCGGCAATCGTAAATGAATTTGATACTTCTCGGACCTCCGGGTGCTGGCAAAGGCACGCAAGCCAAGATTCTTGAGGAATCACGCGGTCTCAAACAACTCTCAACTGGCGATATGCTGCGTTCAGCGGTAGCGGCCGGAAGTGAAGTTGGATTGAAGGCCAAAGCCATCATGGATCGCGGCGACTTGGTTTCGGATGATGTTATTGTGGCCGTGGTCGCTGAGCGAGTGGACAAGCCAGACATCAAAGCCGGAGTGGTGTTTGACGGGTTTCCGCGCACGCCGGCGCAAGCCGAGGCGTTGGACAAAATGCTGGTCGCGCGTGGCCAAAAGGTGGATGCCGTCATTGAAATGAAGGTTGAGGACGAAGTTCTCATCGAGCGGATTTCCGGCCGTTATACCTGTGCCAAGTGCGGCAAGGGTTACCACGATAAGTTTGCTAGGCCGGCAAAGCCTGGAATTTGCGATGTGTGTGGCTCAACCGAGTTTACGCGCCGCGCTGACGACAACGAAAAGACGGTCAGAGACCGTTTGAATATATACAATAAACAGACTGCTCCACTGGTGGCCTACTACGCTGCCCGGGGCAATTTGCGGAGTGTGGACGGTATGGCAGACATTAACCATGTAACTGCCGATATCGGGCGCATTTTGGATGGTGTGCAACGCTAGAATTGTGGGTCAATCTGGTTGACGCGTCAGCGATTCCAGCCTAATGACACCCACAATCTTGGTCTGCATGAGAGCTGGCTTAGGGAGGGAAACCTCTCCGAGTGCGGCTTTGTGCCATTGTAGCGCATGTTATGACTGAATTATAAAGAAGCCTGGGGACTGTACAAGTCCTTGGAAAGCTTAGGAGAAATAGAGTGGCCCGTATCGCAGGCGTTAACATACCAACCAACAAGCGTGCAGTTATTTCGCTGCGCTATATCCACGGAATCGGTCCAGTCAATGCTGTCGAAATCTGTGACAAGGTCAAAATTCCCCACAGTAAGCGGGTGAATGAGCTGAGCGATGCCGAAGTTCTGGCAATCCGCGAAGTCATTGACCGTGATTATGTTGTGGAAGGCGACCTTCGCCGCGAAGTTTCCATGAATATCAAGCGCTTGACGGATTTGAGCTGTTATCGTGGCCTGCGTCACCGCAAGGGGCTGCCGGTTCGTGGTCAACGCACGCATACGAACGCTCGCACCCGCAAGGGCCCGGCCAAAGCCATCGCTGGCAAGAAGAAGTAAGGATCAAGCATAATGGCTAAAGAAACCGCACGCCCGCGCCGCAAAGAGCGCAAGAATATCTCATCGGGCGTTGTTCATGTGAACTCATCATTCAACAATACGATGATCACGATAACTGATGTTCAGGGCAATACGATTGTCTGGGCATCTGCTGGAAAGCTCGGCTTCAAGGGTTCGCGTAAGTCGACACCTTATGCCGCCCAGATGGCTGGCGAACAGGTTGCTCGCGCTGCAATGGAACATGGCATGCGCACTGTCGAAGTTGAGGTTACAGGCCCGGGTTCGGGTCGTGAGTCGGCGTTGCGCGCTTTGCAGGCCTGCGGTTTGCAGGTCACTTCAATTCGCGATGTCACACCTATTCCACACAATGGCTGCCGCCCTCCAAAGCGTCGCCGCGTCTAACAGGTAAAATGACTGGCCTCGATCAAGGGGCCGGATTTAGAAGGCCGATCACCGGTGAGTTTTTGATGGCTCAACTGGAAAATCCACGGGATAGCAAAATATGCATGTGAATCAAAAAAACTGGCAGGAACTCATCCGCCCAACGAAGCTCGATATTCAGCCGGGCCGTGAACGTCGTAAAGTTGCAACCATGGTTGCCGAACCGCTTGAGCGCGGGTTTGGAACGACGCTTGGAAATGCCCTGCGCCGCATTCTCTTGTCATCGTTGCAGGGTGCTGCTGTTTCGTCGGTACAAATCGATGGCGTGCTGCACGAGTTCTCGTCGATTGCCGGTGTGCGTGAAGATGTGACCGACATTATTCTGAACATCAAGGAAATCGCCCTTTCAATGCATGCGGAAGGCCCGAAGCGGGTTACTCTTCGCAAAGAAGGTCCTGGCGTGGTTCGTGCTGGCGACATTCAGCAGACGGCAGACATCCATGTGCTCAACCCCGAGCATGTGATTTGTACGCTTGATGAAGGTGCGGAAGTCCGCATGGAATTCACCGTCAACACTGGCAAGGGTTACATTTCATCCGAGCGCAACCGTCCGGAAGATGCGCCGATTGGGCTTATTCCAGTTGACTCGATTTACAGCCCGGTTCGCCGCGTTTCCTACAAGATCGAGAACACCCGCGAGGGGCAGATCCTTGACTATGACAAGTTGATCATGACCGTCGAAACCGATGGCTCGATGACACCTGAAGATGCCGTGGCCTATGCCGCCCGCATCCTGCAGGACCAGCTTACAGTGTTCATCAACTTCGCAGAGCCTTCCAAGGTCGTGCACGAAGAGTCCCGTCCTGAACTTGAGTTCAATGCGGCTCTTCTGAAGAAGGTTGACGAGCTTGAACTTTCAGTTCGCTCCGCAAACTGCTTGAAGAACGACAATATTGTTTACATTGGTGACCTCATCCAGAAGTCGGAAGCAGAAATGCTGCGCACGCCGAACTTTGGCCGCAAGTCGCTGAACGAGATCAAGGAAGTTCTGGCGCAGATGGGCCTGCATCTCGGCATGGAAGTGCCGAATTGGCCGCCTGAGAACATCGAAGATCTCGCGAAGAAATTTGAAACCCATTATTAAGTGATTGAACATCTGGCGAGAGCCGGATGGAATGAAGGAGAACGGTTATGCGTCATGGATTTAAAGGTCGTCGGTTCAACCGCACCGTGCCACATCGTTTGGCGATGTTTGCAAATATGTCGGCTGCGCTGATCAAGCATGAGCAGATCGTAACAACTTTGCCCAAGGCCAAGGATTTGCGCCCGGTCATTGAGAAGCTCATTACGCTGGCCAAGAAGGGCAGCTTGCATGCCCGTCGCCAGGCCATGGGTCAGGTGCGTGATGAAACGCAAGTGAAGAAGCTGTTTGATGTGCTGGCTGCTCGTTTCAAGGATCGCCAGGGTGGCTACGCCCGCATCATGAAGGCGGGCTTCCGCATGGGCGACAATGCACCGATGGCTGTGATCGAGTTTGTTGACCGCGATCCAACCGCAAAGGGCAAGGATTCGGGCCCGACCATGAAATCGGCAGATGCCCAGGAAGCAGTTGCTGCTTAATTTTCGATAGTTTCAATTTATCAGGGGTGGCGTCATTGCTGCCCCTAATTTTTTGTTACGACCCTTTGGCTCCTATCCCAGGCAATGCTCAGCAATCCGCTCGCCACGATCAGGATCATGCCGGCCACGGACAGCCAGTTAGGCAGATTGCCGAACACGAAAATTCCCGATAGCACGGCCCAAAGCGTGAAGAAGTAATAGAAGGGTGCGAGCACCGTTGGCATAGCAAAGCGGAATGACAGGAACATGAACGTGTGCCCGCCGATCAGCAGGAAGCCCGCCGTCAGCATCATCAGGATGTTCGTGGAGCTTGGCTGCGACCATGTTTCAAACAGGAAGCTGCCAATTCCTGCAGCGGTCATGACTGAGACCAGTGTTGTGAACGTTGCCACAAGAACTGGAATGTTATGGGGGATTTTGCGCGCGGCGAGATCTCGCCCGGCTCCGAAAACCGCACACCCAAAGGCAAAGATCGCATAGGAAGAAGCGGTAGCGCTGCCTGGTTGGGCAATGAGGATGGCGCCCCCCAACCCCACGGCAATCAACCCATAGCGCACGGCCCCAATCTTTTCATGCCAAATGATTGAGCCGCCAACGAGCAGGAGAAGTGGCGAAATCTGGAAAATTGCCGTTACGTCGCCGATTGGCATATGGCTGAGGGCGTAAATGAAGCTGCAAACTGCGAGAGTTTCGAATGCCGCCCGCAACAGTATCCAGACATTAAATGCCTGACGCCACGCCTTGGCGTGTCCGGAAATGACCAGCAGAGGCAGGCACCACATGCAGGCCGCGATGCCGCGCATGAACAACACCTGCTGAGGTGGCGTATCAGCCAGCACAAACTTCATGAAGCTGTCGTTGGCGACAAACGAACCCGTGGATGTGATGATGAAACATATGCCACGCAGGTTGTTTGTAACCGGTGGGTTCAAAGCGAGAAAGCCTGGTCAACGGCGACAATCGGATTTCCGCCGTAGCCGTTGAAATTTGTCATGGTGGCCAAGCCGTAGGCCCCCAATGAGCCGAACTCAATGTAGTCATCTTCTTTAAGGGTTGCGAGGATGTCCAGCCTGTGGGGCAGCACGTCGAGCGGATCGCAAGTGGGGCCGAAAACCTTGAATGATTTTGCTTCGCCTTCAAGGAATTTGCCATCTCGTATGACGCGGAAAGGCGGTTTCAATTCAGGCACCTGCATATACTCCATCAACCCGCCGTAAACGCCGTCGTTGATGAAGATGTCATCGCCATCTGTGCACACCAGTTTGACGCGGGTGAGCAATGACATGCAGGTGGCAACAATTCCACGGCCTGGCTCGCATTCGAGTGTTGGCCTTCTATTTTCAGGGAACGCATTGATCACGGATTCTTTGATAATCCTGAAGAACACATTGGGTTCGGGCGCTGTGCTCAACACATAGTTTGCGGGAAAACCACCGCCGACGTTGAGTTTTGTGACTGGAACATTGGCCAGACTTGCGATGCGGGCTGCGGCTTCAATATGCCGGACGTAAGTGTAGGGCTCTTTGCTTTGGGAGCCGGGATGGAACGTGAGGAGGGGCGTGTATCCCAGTTCCACGACCTGTTTCAGCAGCTCAACGCAAATGTGCTCAGGCGCGCCGAATTTGGTGGAAAAATCGTGAACAGAGCTGCCACGGTCGCGGGGCAGCACAAAGCGAACGGCTATCTCAATGTCTCTGTCCTGGCCCACAATATCAGCAATCTTGGCCAGCTCTTCGCGGCAATCAACAACGTAGCGTTTGCATTTATACAGCTTGTAGGCATCGGCAATTTCGCGGCGGGATTTGACCGGGTTGTGATAATGGAAGCGCTGTTTCTTTGCCACGTTGTTCACCATGGCCATTTCATGGACCGAGGCTACATCCCAAGTCTTGATGCCTGTTTCTGCAAGCACTTTGAGCACTTCTGGCGCGGAATTGGATTTGACCGCGAATGAGACTTCGCCGGGAAAGCCGTCTAGAAATATCTTTGCCCGCTCGCGGAGTTGGGGGGCACTGAAGCAAAACATCGGCTCATCAGGCTGGAGCTGGTGAGCAGCGGTGGCTGCAGATTCAAAAGTCAAATTCGATTGTATTTTGGACATTGCAGAAACTTTGAGACGGGGGTGAATTGGCGAGATTCGTGTTATACGCTAAGTATTGCGGAAAAATAACTGGAGATTTTTCAAAGATATGCGTGTTTTGTTTGGTTTGGCATTGACGATATTGCTGGCTGTGAGTTCTGCTTCATGGGCTGAGACAGTGCCCGCGTCCAAAGCGCAAATAATGCTGTCGTTTGCGCCAGTCGTGAAGAAAACGGCGCCAGCAGTTGTGAATGTTTATTCCACCGCCAAAACTGTTCAGAACGATAGTGTGGGCATTTTTTCAGACCCGTTTTTCCGACAGTTCTTTGGCGACCGGGGGAGCTTTGGCCGACCGCGCGAACGGGTTCAAAACTCGTTGGGCTCTGGCGTCATTGTGGACCCGTCGGGCATCATTGTTACAAACAATCATGTGATTTTGAGTGGCACCGATGTCCGTGTCGTGCTGGCCGACAAGCGCGAGTTTGAAGCGGTGGTTTTGCTCGCGGATCAACGCACTGATTTGGCGGTGCTGAAGATTGACGTGGGCGATGAGGCGTTGACATCGGTTGCCTTTGGCGATTCAGATGAGCTTGAAGTGGGTGACCTGGTCTTGGCGATCGGCAATCCATTTGGTGTCGGGCAAACCGTCACCAGCGGCATCGTGTCGGCACTGGCGCGAACCCGGGTCGGCATCAGTGATTACCAGTTTTTCATTCAAACGGATGCGGCCATCAACCCCGGAAATTCCGGTGGCGCCCTGGTCAATATGGCGGGTGAGCTGGTGGGCATTAACACCGCCATTTTTTCGCGCTCTGGCGGATCAATCGGAATAGGATTTTCCATTCCTTCCAACATGGTGGAAACTGTTGTGCAGTCGGCGGCAACTGGCAAACGGATACAAAGGCCGTGGAGCGGCGCCGACTTGCAGGACGTGACTGCCGACATTGCCGAATCCTTGGGATTTCCGCGGCCGGAGGGTGCCCTGGTTGCAAATCTGCATCCGCAAAGCCCGTTGCTGCAAGCTGGTCTCAGGCAGGGCGATGTCATTTTGGCGGTTGACGGCCGCCCGATTGAGAACGCGGAGGAATTCAACTACCGCATCGCCACGGCCAAGATTGGTGAAGAAGCCATTGTTGAATACCACCGCGGTGGAAAAACTCGCGAAACCGGCGTCAGGCTCATCGCAGCGCCTGAAACGATTGAGCGGGCGGAAACTCTCATCAAGGAGAGAAGCCCGCTGCAGGGATTGGTCGTGGCCAATCTATCCCCAGCTGTTGCGGAAGAAATGGGTTTGCCGACTGCGTCGAGCGGCGTGATTGCGCTCGATGTCGGGCGCGGTGTGGCGCAGCGGTTTTTCAAGAAAGGCGATATTGTCCTGGATGTGAACGGAAGCCTGATCGCAAACGTTGAAGACTTGAAGCAGGTCATTTCGGGTCGTCCGGATTATTGGGAAATCCAAATCAGCCGTGGCGGACGCAAATTGCAGATGACGCTGCGCTGATGTCTACGCTGTTTCAGGCAGCCGGATTTGGCGCTGAGGCTCCGCGACCGCTGGCTGACCGGTTGCGCCCGCAGAAGCTTGTGGACGTGGTGGGGCAGGATCATCTGACGGGGCCTGATGGCATATTGAGCCGGATGCTGGCATCGGGCCGCATTCCTTCCATCGTTTTGTGGGGGCCGCCTGGCACGGGGAAAACCACCATTGCGCGGTTGCTGGCCGGCCAAACGGGATTGGCGTTCGAACAGATGTCAGCGATTTTTTCCGGCGTTGCCGATTTGAAAAAAGCGTTTGAACAAGCGCGCATCAGGCGCGAACAGGGGCGGGGAACGCTTCTGTTTGTGGATGAGATTCACCGTTTCAACAAATCGCAGCAGGATTCATTTTTGCCCTATGTGGAGGATGGAACGATTACGCTTGTTGGCGCCACCACGGAAAACCCCTCATTCGAATTGAACGGAGCTTTGCTTTCGCGCGCGCAGGTTTTGGTTTTGAATCGATTGGGCGCGGAGGCAATGACGGCGCTGGTGGGGCGGGCGGAGATGTTTGAAAAGCGCACGCTGCCCGTGGAGCCCGATGCGCTTGCGGCACTGATTGCCATGGCAGATGGCGACGGGCGCTATTTCCTGAATTTGGTGGAGGAGATTTATTCCAGCGTTGCAGAGGGTGCGCTGCCACTCAATTCTGAAGCATTGGCCAAGACCGTGCAGAAGCGGATGCCGCTTTATGACAAGGCGGCGGATGGCCATTACAATTTGATTTCAGCGCTGCACAAATCGGTCCGGGGGTCTGATCCGGACGCGGCGCTCTACTATCTGGCGCGCATGTTGACGGCGGGGGAAGATCCGCTGTTTTTGGCCAGGCGACTGGTGCGCATGGCAATTGAAGATGTGGGGTTGGCGGACCCGGAGGCCTTGCACCAGGCGCTAGCGGCGAAGGAGACGTTTGATTTTCTGGGAAGCCCCGAGGGCGAATTGGCCCTAGCGCAGGCCACGATCTACATCGCCACCGCGCCCAAATCCAATGCGGCCTATGTGGCCTTCAAAGCGGCCATGTCGCGGGCCAAGGAAACTGGTTCTCTGGCGCCGCCGAAGATCATCCTGAATGCGCCAACCAAGCTCATGAAGGAGCAGGAATATGGGGCAGGCTACAGATATGACCATGATGAGCCGGAAGCGTTTTCCGGCCAGAACTATTTTCCGGATCAGATGGGACGGGAGCAATATTACAATCCCGTGGAGCGTGGCTTCGAGCGCGACGTGCGCAAGCGGCTGGAATATTGGGCGGCGTTGCGGAAGAAGCGGCAATAGAAAGTGCCGGAGAGCGGACAATGCAAAAAGATCGGGCAGAGGGGCCAGCCATTCCGCAAACTGACATTTTTCTGACAGTCCGCCTCATGGGCGCGTAAGGCGCGCTGTTTCATAAGACCTATGCGGCGAAGGCGAGCGTCTCGCGGGTGCGGCAGGATGAATGGCATGGAACACACTATGCGATGCATGGTTGGAGTTTTTCTGGCGCTTGCATCCATGACCTCGTTCAGTCTGCAGGCGGCGGAAGTGAATAAAGCCAGCATCCCGGCGGACCAGGCGAAGGCGGGTTTGGCTGCGTCGATCGGGACAAGCATCAAGACAAGCAGCGAAACAGGCCAGTCATTGGTGCTCGATCCTGGCGCCATTTATTCGCGCCAATGGTCGGATGGCGCATTTGAGATCACCACGGATGCAAGCCTCAAGTATCTCCTTGACGAGGGACGGTTGGACGATTCTACAGCCGACTTGATATCCAACTACCAGTTGCAAATCAGACCGGATTTGTTGCTGAAGCTTGATGCCAGCTATGGATTTGAACATGAACTCGAGCGAAGCGCATCGGGTGTTGGGCTCGCTTCAACCGATCACACGATTGGCAGTTTAGCGGGGCTGGAGTGGGAGGCCGGCGGCATCGGCTTCGTGTTTGACGTTGGCGCTGTAAGCGTTCTGCATGGAGCCACGCGCCGTGACGACGGACTGCGCTTCAACCGCGACGCGCAAGACTATGTTGATCCGGAGGCAGCGCTTCGGGTGAGCATCGGTCCAGACAACGCTTGGCAACCCTTCATTGAGCTGGCTTATGTGGGGCGGCGCTATCTTTCAGATCGCAGCCTGGCAGGCCAGAGACGCCACATGTACGGACCGGAGCTCATCGCGGGCATGCAAACCGAGCAGCAGAATATCGAGGGCCAAATCGCTGCCATCATAACGCACCGGGAATATGCCGAGCCGGGAGTCGAAGCAACCACTGTCGTTGGACCCTATGTTGATGTCACATTCAGGCCCAACCCAAGGACTGAGATCATCTTTGCGGCGGCGGCCCAGATCGACCAGGAAACGGTGGGCGCCGTGCGCGGCGATCCATTTTACGCGTCGAAGCTCGATGTTGCCTACAAATTGCAGGACGACATGTCTTTCATTGCTTCAACCCTTGTTGAGTATGATGATGACCCGGGGCAAGGCGGAACACTGACGCTCACTCCGGAACTCACCTATATTTGGCAGTTTCACCCCAGCGTAGCATTCAGCGCGGTTGCCGCGGCAAGCTGGGAAGAC
>JANNXN010000011.1:0-10765 GCA_031409595.1 Rhodobiaceae bacterium | reverse complement strand
CAGATAGCGCGCCCCCGGATGTGGCGATACGGCCCAGGGCGCTCACCAGACTCCCAATCGCCAGAACGGTTTTTCAACACTACATGAATTTTTCTGAACTCGGGCTCAGCCCCAAAGTACTCGAAGCCATTACAACTGCTGGTTACACAACACCTACAGCCATCCAGGAGCAGGCGATTCCGCATGCTCTTCAACGCAGAGACGTTTTGGGACTTGCCCAAACTGGATCAGGCAAGACCGCGGCATTCGTTTTGCCGATGTTAACCATGCTGGAAAAAGGCCGTGCCAAAGCCCGCATGCCACGCACCTTGATTTTGGAACCAACCCGCGAACTGGCCGCTCAAGTGCACGAGGCATTTGAAACTCTGGGAGCCCAGCACAAGCTCACGGTCGCCCTGCTTATTGGCGGCGTGGCGTTTGAACCTCAGGCCGTCAAGATCAATCGCGGGGCCGATGTAGTTATCGCAACACCTGGTCGTTTGCTCGATCACATGGAGCGAGGCGGATTGCTGCTGACGGGCATTGAGATGCTGGTTATTGACGAGGCTGATCGCATGCTCGACATGGGATTCATTCCGGACATTGAAAAGATTTGCAAGCTTTTGCCATTTACGCGGCAGACGCTGTTTTTCTCCGCGACCATGCCTCCCGAAATTCATCGTTTGACGACGGCGTTCCTGCACAATCCAGTTCGGATCGAAGCGAGTGCCCCTAGTTCGACCGCCGCGACCATCGAACAGCGGTTGGTAAAGGTTCCCCATGACGCGGCGGCAAAGCGCGATGCGCTGCGCAATCTGTTGCGCACGCAAACCAATGTGAAAAATGGCATCGTATTTGCCAATCGCAAAACAACCGTTGCATTGCTGGAAAAATCATTGCGCAAGCACGGCTTCAGCGCTGGCGCCTTGCATGGCGACATGGATCAATCGGCACGCCTCAAAATGCTCGCAGCTTTCCGAAACAATGAGGTGACCTACCTCATCGCTTCAGACGTTGCGGCACGCGGGCTCGATATTCCGGAAGTGAGCCATGTGTTCAATTTCGATGTTCCTATCCATGCGGAAGATTATGTTCACCGCGTGGGACGTACGGGGCGTGCCGGTCGCGAAGGCCATGCGTTTACGATGGCGACCCGCGAGGAAGCAAAATATGTTCGCGCCATTGAAGCACTGATCAAGCAAGAGATTGAATACTTCGATATAGGCACGGTTGAAGATAGCAGCGATGCGCCAATCAGGGAAAAGCGCGCACCACGCTCTGCCAAGCCACACGCGCTGCAAAAGGAAAAGCCTGATGACGTGAAAGTAGTTGCCGCCGCAAGACCGCATGTGGACAAGCCAGCAAGGCAGCAAGCACCACGCAAGATAAATCCGCCGCGCCAGCTTGAAGACGCGCCAGATGTTGGCGGTTTCCATCAGGGAAATATGCCGGCGTTTTTGATGCGGAAGTAGTTCTGTCTCAGGACTTCTTTTTTGGCTTTTTTGTCGCTGCTTTTAGCGCCACATCGTATGCCTCGCGGCACCATTTGGCCATTTCATCGGGCTCGTCAAGGCAACGCGGAGGAATGTGCCAATAGCCCATTTCCATCTTCGTGCCACCCTTGGCCAGATAGACAAATTGCGTGAGGCCTTCAGCTTCAAATGCTGACTTGGTTGATTCATCTGCCTTGAGATAAAGCATGTCATCGTCAATCAGGGCAAACATCAAGCTATTGTGATAGACACCGGCGCCGCCAAACATTGACCGGATAGTTACGGCGCCAAACCCCGCCATTTGCTCGATCAGGAATTCCTTGAACTCCGGACTTACACTCAAACTCCGGCCTCTGCCGGTTTCAACTGAACACTCTCACCACAGCCGCAAGCCGAGGTTTGATTTGGATTATTGAATGTGAAACCGGATTTCAAAGTTGAAGTCTGGTAATCCATTTCGGTTCCGAGCAGGAACAGTATGGCCTTGGGATCAATCAAGACCTTCACGCCTTTTTCCTCAATGACTTCATCGAAGGGTTTCTGCTCGGTTGCCCATTCCATGGTGTATTCCATACCAGCGCAACCGCCGTTTTTGACGCCGACGCGGAGGCCCAGAACCGGTTGATCGGACTTGGCAATTATCTGGCGCACGCGCTCGGCTGCCGCTTCGGTGAGCGACATTGCCTTGGGGCGGGGCCGGAGCGTTGCTTGAGCCATATTACAATCCTACCACATATTCATCGCAACGCGGGCTTCATCTGACATTCTGCTGTGGTCCCAGGGGGGATCAAAGACCAGGTTTGCCTTGGCACTGGCCACACCGGCCACGGTTGAAACAGCGTTTTCAACCCAACCCGGCATGTCACCAGCCACGGGGCATCCCGGAGCCGTCAATGTCATTTCAATCGCCACGTTACGATCATCATCAATATCGACCTTATAGATGAGGCCCAACTCATATATATCAACCGGGATTTCCGGATCGTAAACGGTCTTCAGGGCCGAAACGATATCGTCGGTCATTCTGGTTAATTCCTCGGCCGGGATGGCTGAGGGGTTTGGGGCATTATCGGTTACAGTTTCTGTCACAGGAATATCCTTTGTGCAGAGATAAGGGCTTCCGCCAGTTTATCAACCTCATCTCGGGTATTGTACATGGCAAATGAGGCGCGGCAAGTGGCTGTTACGCCAAAACGCTGCAACAGGGGCTGGGTGCAGTGGGTGCCGGCGCGGACCGCAACGCCTGCCCGATCAATCACGGTTGCCACATCATGGGCGTGGGCTCCGTTCATGTTGAAGGAGATGATGGCGCCCTTTTCTTTGGCGCGGCCGAAGATGCGGAGCGAATTGATCTCGGACAGGCGCTGGGTGGCGTAGTCGCGGAGGCCGTTTTCGTGGGCGGCGATGTTTTCAATGCCGATGGAGGTCATGTAGTCCAACGCCGCACCCAGGCCGATGGCCTCGGCGATGGCGGGGGTTCCGGCTTCAAAACGGTGTGGCGGGTTGTTATAGGAAATGCCCTCCATGGTCACTTCGTTGATCATTTCGCCGCCGCCCTGATAGGGTGGCATGCGGTTCAAGTGTTCCATCTTGGCATAAAGAACGCCGATGCCGGTGGGGCCATAGGTTTTGTGACCGGTGAACACGAAGAAATCCGCGTCGAGCGCCTGCACATCGACTTTTATGTGCACGGCGGCTTGGCTGCCATCGATCAACACAGGAATGCCGCGGGCGTGGGCGAGTTTGATGACTTCCCCGACTGGAACAATGGTTCCGAGCGCATTCGACATTTGCGTGATGGCGACAATTTTGGTGCGCGGTGTGAGGAGTTTTTCAAACTCTTCAATCAGGAAATTGCCGTCATCATCAATCGGCGCCCACTTGATCACGGCACCGCGCCGCTCGCGATGGAAATGCCAGGGTACGATATTTGAGTGATGCTCCAATATGGAGAGAACGATCTCGTCACCTTCATTGATGACGAGACCGCCAAAACTCTGGGCCACCAGATTTATGGCTTCTGTGGCGTTGCGGGTGAAAATGATTTGATCTTTTGAAGGCGCATTCAAGAACCGGCGAACGGATTCACGCGCGTCTTCGAAGGCTTGGGTAGCCGTGTTGGAGAGATAGTGCAGTCCCCGGTGCACATTGGCATATTCCTGAGAATAGCTCTTCATCATGGCATCAAGAACGGCTTTGGGCTTCTGCGCCGATGCGGCGTTATCAAGATAGACCAACGGCTTGCCATAAACCTCGCGGGAAAGGATGGGGAAATCGCGGCGGATTGTGGGTATATCTAACACTTCCCTCTCCCCTCGTGGGAGAGGGTGGCGGAGCGCAGCGAGGCCGGGAGAGGGGCCTGTTGAACAAAGGCCCCCTCTTCCGTCCACCGCTTCGCGGTGTCCACCTTCCCCCACGAGGGGGGAAGGCCAAATGAGAATGTGACCGTCAATTCACCCTCCGATGCTGCGTTAGCCATTTGCGGGAGAATTTTACCAGGGCTTCCTTGATGCCATCATGGCTCACAACATCAAAGGCCTCGCCGACGAAGGCCGCTATCAGGAGGGATTTGGCTTCAGCGGCGGGGATGCCGCGCGACATCAGGTAGAAGAGATGATCGTGGTTAAGATCGCCCGCCGTGGCGCCATGACCGCAAACGACGTCATCAGCGAAGATTTCCAGTTCAGGCTTGGCATCGAACTCGGCCGTTTCAGACAGCAGCAGTGCGTGGCTGGATTGTTTGCCATCGGTTTTCTGGGCGTCCTTGCGCACCATGACTTTGCCCTGAAAAATCCCCCGCGCGTGATCATCCATCACACACTTGAAAAGTTCGCGGCTGGTGCAATGGGGTTGCTGGTGATCAATGACGAGGCGCGTATCGGCGTGCTGCTTGCCACCCAACATAAAGGCGCCAGAAACTTTGGCGTCTATCCCCTGCCCCTGGAATTCCACCGTGCCGTTCTGGCGGTTGACCCGTGCGCCGCTCGTCAATGTGAAATCATTGAGCACGCAATTCTTGGCCAAAGTCACATGTGTGTGGCTGAGATGAATGGAGTCTTCCGCCTCCAGCTCGACTTTAACGCGGTCCAGCTTGGAACTTTCGCCCAGTACGATTTCTGTCACGCTATTGCTGAGATAAGCCCCCTCACCCACGTGGGTTTCGATGATGGTGGCGGAAGCCTCCTTGGCAATTTCTATCATATTACGCGTGGCAATTGTGCGGGCCGCCGCGTTAGTCGAAACGAACAGCAATTCAATTGGCGTGTCAGCATTGCCTGAAATCCTCAGCCGGGCGCCGCCGGTTTCGAAAGCGGTGTTCATGGTAATGACCGGTTCGTCGACTTTCAAATTCGACGCCAACTCATCATTTTTCAGCTGAGAGTGCTTGGCATCATAATGCCCATTCACGAACACCATTCTGGCACCCGCCACTTTGGCGAAGGGTGAAGATTTGATGAGATTTTCGACATGCTTTGCAACGACTGCCTGACGCGGAGGGAACGGCCTGTCGATGAGCTGCCGCAAATCTGTCCAGCGCCAATCCTCCATCTTGCGATGGGGCAGCGACAATCCGAAAGTCAATTCGGCGGGGGTTTTTGGAACAATCACATTCACGCGGCTTCCCCCGTAAACTCCGCATACCCCTTTGCTTCGAGTTCGAGCGCCAGGGACTTATCACCCGACTTTACAATCCGCCCCCGGGACAGGACATGCACGTGGTCGGGCACAATATAGTCCAGCAGGCGTTGATAGTGGGTGATCACAATCATGGCGCGATCTGGCGAACGAAGCGCATTTACGCCGTCGGCCACCACGCGCAGCGCATCAATATCGAGGCCCGAGTCTGTTTCATCAAGAATGCACAGCGAGGGTTCGAGCACCGCCATCTGCAAGATTTCGGCGCGCTTCTTTTCGCCGCCAGAGAAGCCAACATTTACCGGCCGCTTCAGCATGTCTGGACCGATATTCAGCCTGGCCGCGCGCTCTTTCACGTAGCGCATGAAATCCGGCGTGGTCATTTCCTTTTCGCTGCGGGCCTTGCGCTGGGAATTCAGCGCCACCTTCAGGAACTGCATGGTGGCAACGCCTGGGATTTCGATGGGATACTGAAAAGCGAGGAAAACACCCTTGGCCGCGCGAACGGAGGGTTCCATAGCCAGCAGGTCTTCACCGTTGTAGGTGACGGAACCTTCGGTCACATCATAACCCTCGCGACCCGACAGCACATAGGACAGCGTGGATTTTCCAGAGCCGTTTGGCCCCATGATGGCATGCACTTCGCCGGGCTTTACGGACAGCGTGAGGCCATTGAGGATGACACGATCTTCATCGGCGAGTTTGACGTGCAGGTTGTTTATCTCGAGCATTTTTTCTTCAATTCTTCTTTCTGACCCACTTAGGATTTGTTCTTGTCTGCCGGCTTTAGCCAGTTGAAAATTCGGGTGCTGATTTCCCGCTTGGCAGCGGCCTCGCCATCAGCGTCGGCTGCCTGAAACATCAACGGCAGAACATCGGTCATAGGATAAGGCCAAATCTTGAATTTTATTTCATCATGCGTTGCAGTCACCAGCATTGAGCGTTCTTCCTTCTTCAGCACAATCCCGCCTTCGGCGCGACTGACTTCGATTCCGCCGGATTTCAGAACCGAAGAATTTGAAACGTTCTCGTCATAATACTTGTCCAGAAAGAGCTGCTTGTCGGAGCGATTCTTTTCCAAAAGCGCTTTGGCCGTCGCGTTAATATCGGCAACTTGCTGGGCGTATAAATCAATATCTGACAATGTCATTTTCCTTGTTTCTAGTATTGGCCAATTAGCCAATACTTCCTTCCAGAGAGATGCCGTTAATCTTTTGGGTTTCAACCATCACTCGCCATCCCAGTAGTCAGCGCTTGCGAGGCGGCCGCGGGCTTTGAAGGTAGGATTGTCGTGGTGCGATCCGGTGCGCCCAGCCCGCATGCCGATCTTTCCAGAGTCCGGGTACTCGACAATCTCTGCATGATCGCTGTTGGCGAAGCCGATGTAGCGCAATGTTTTCGATCCTGTGTTGATGATCTGATGCGCTTTGCCGCCTGCGGGTGCGCCGAGGCAATCACCTGCTTTAACTGGCAACCGTTCTTCGCCAATACGGTATTCTCCAGTACCAGAAAGGATGAGGAACATTTCATCTGATACGTGGTGCCGGTGGTATGGAAAAGCCGCCTTGCCCGGAGGCACGATGTGCAGTATTGCGCCCAGTCTGTAGAGGCCCAACGCTTGACCAATCTCTCCGGTTTGCACGGCAAATTTTGTGCCATGAGATTCGGTTTTAAGTGCAATATCTGCGACGTTGACGATGGTTTGGGTCACCCGACTGATCCTTCCAGGCTGATGCCGATAAGTTTTTGGGTTTCGGCCATGAATTCCATCGGAAGCTGCTGCAGCACATCGCGGACGAAGCCGTTTACGATGAGGGCTACTGCTTCTTCCTGGGTGAGGCCGCGGGACATGCAGTAGAACATCTGGTCATCGGAAATTTTTGAGGTGGTGGCTTCGTGCTCGAATTGTGCGGTTGAGGTTTTCGACTCGATGTAAGGCACTGTATGGGCGCCGCATTTGTCGCCGATCAGCAGGGAGTCGCATTGGGTGAAATTTCGCGCGTTGGTGGCCTTGCGGTGGGCTGACACAAGGCCACGATAGGTGTTGTCGCTGCGGCCTGCGGCAATGCCCTTTGAGATGATGCGGCTGGAGGTGTTCTTGCCCAAGTGGATCATCTTGGTGCCGCTGTCCACCTGTTGGCGGCCATTGGAAATGGCGATGGAGTAGAATTCGCCACGCGAATTGTCGCCCCTGAGAATGCAGCTTGGATATTTCCAAGTGATGGCGGAACCGGTTTCAACTTGTGTCCAGCTAATCTTGGCGTTTTTTCCCCGGCAATCGCCACGCTTAGTGACAAAGTTGTAAACGCCACCCTTGCCTTCTGCGTCGCCTGGATACCAGTTCTGGACGGTGGAATATTTTATCTCAGCGTCATCAAGGGCTATCAGTTCAACGACAGCGGCGTGGAGCTGGCTTTCCTCACGGGTGGGAGCGGTGCAGCCCTCGAGGTAAGACACATAAGAGCCCTTGTCCGCGATGATAAGCGTGCGCTCAAATTGACCCGTGTTCTTGGCGTTCATGCGGAAGTAGGTTGAAAGCTCCATGGGGCAGCGCGTGTTGGGCGGCACATAGACGAAGGAGCCATCGGAAAATACGGCTGAGTTCAGGGCGGCATAGAAATTGTCGCCTTGCGGGACCACTGAACCCAGGTACTTTCTCACCAGTTCAGGATGCTCGCGCAGGGCTTCGGAAATGGAGCAAAATATGACACCGGCTTTCGCAAGCTCGGCCTTGAATGTTGTGACAACGGAAACACTGTCAAAAACCGCATCAATTGCCACGCGGCCCGTGACGATTTCGTTTCCCTCATCGTCAAGCGTGCTCTTTTCGCCCTGCTTGCGGACGCCTGCGAGGATTTCCTGCTCTTTCAGCGGAATGCCGAGCTTGGCGTAGGTCTCCAGAAGCTTGGGGTCAATTTCGTCCAGGCTCTTGGGCGATGCCATGCTCTTTGGAGCGGCATAATAATACAGATCCTGGAAATCAATTTTGGGGAACGACACGCGGGCCCAATTCGGCTCGTCCATTTGCAGCCAACGGGCGTAGGCTTCCAAACGCCACTCCAGCATCCACTGGGGTTCGCCCTTCTTGTCGGAAATGAACTTGACGATATCCTCGTTCAGACCCTTTGGCGCATAGTCGGATTCAATATCGGTGATGAAACCGTATTTGTATTTGTCGACTTCAATATCTTTAACGAGTTCGATTGTTTCTAGGTCTGCCATGGTTCTTCCAAATTTTGTCCGTCATTCCGGCGAAAGCCGGAGTCTGGTTAAGCGCTAATTCTGATGGGATTCCGGCTTTCGCCGGAATGACGAGTAAGGGTTGAATGGCGAGCCAGCAGGCTCTTCCAAACGGCGATGAAATGGTTGATGTTTTCGGATGTTGTGTTCCAACCCAGGCTTACGCGGATCGCAGCGCGGGAAAGTTCATGCGGCACCTGCATTGCTTCCAGAACATGCGAGCGCGCGACCTTGCCCGACGAGCAAGCTGAGCCTGAGGAAACCGCCAAGCCTTCCAAATCAAAATTCATCAGCAGGGTTTCAGCACTCATGCTGGGATGGGCGAAGCACGTCGTATTTGAAAGTCGTGGCGCGTCTTTGCTGAAGACAATGGATTCTGAGAGTTGTTTCTCAAGTTCATCTTGTAAACATTTGGCATCAATGAGTTTTTCCCGGGCAACTGCAGCAAAACCAGCGATGCCGATCAGGTTTTCCGTTCCAGCACGGCGGCGCAATTCCTGGCCACCGCCATGAACCAACGGTTCCAGTGCAAGTCCATCACGAACAATCAATGCCCCAACACCTGCAGGCCCGCCTACTTTATGGGCAGCAATTGTCATCATATCAACGCCGAGCAATCCGAAGTTCATTGGCATTTTTCCGAATGCCTGCACGGCATCGGTGTGCACCAACGCCTTATGTTTCTGCGCCAGTGCCACAACTTCGCGGACGGGCTGGATGGCGCCTGTTTCATTGTTGGCAAGCATTACGCTCACCAATGCCTTGGGGCCTTCCAGCAACTTTGCCAATGCCTCAAGGTCAACCACGCCCTGCTGAGTTACCGGAATAGATGTGGTGGGCTTGCCGCTGGCTTTGGCTGCCTCAATAACTGCGGGATGTTCTATGGCTGATACGAGCAGACGTTCAACAGATGCCCCTCTGATCGCCAGGTTGTTGGCTTCGGAGCCGCCTGATGTGAAGGAGATCATGGGGGCAATGACACCGATCATCTTAGCAATGGTTTCACGGGAATCGTCCAGCAACTTGCGTGCGGTCCGGCCTTCGCGGTGGACGGATGAGGCATTTCCGCTGATTTCCATTGCGGCGCGCATGGCCTCAGCTGCGCTTGGCCGCAGTGGACTGGTGGCGTTATGGTCGAGGTATGTTCTCAAGCTACCGGCCTCACATGGCGTTCCTTGGCCTGCTTGATTGTGGCGGCAAGTGCGAGATTGCGTTTCTCGCAAACATCTTCGAGTGTGATTGAACCCAGAAAATGCATCATCTGGCGGCCCAGGGAAGACCAAAGATCATGGGCCGAACACTGTTGGCCTTTGACGCAGCCATCCACGGCATCGCCGGAACAGCGGGTGACGCGCAAGGCTTCATCTACGGCCAGAACAATGTCGGAGACAGCGATTTCGCTGGCATTCCTTGCGAGCTTATAGCCACCGCCTGGCCCCCTGGCACTTTCCACAATGTTGGCACGGCGGAGCTTGCTGAAGAGTTGTTCAAGGTATTCCTGGCTGATATCCTGCCGATCGGCGATTTCGGCTAGCGAAACGGGCTGACCGGCAGAATTCTGGCCAATATCAATCATCGCCATAACGGCATAACGACCCTTTGTGCTCATTTTCATCTGCTATTTCCTTTGTCCGGACCACGAAAAGCTTGCTTTTTGCCCCCGGTGGTGTGCTAAAGCCTTTCCGACACTACGGGATGGGCGGCCATTTGCTTTCTTGAACCATTCTAAAGAAGACATATATTAAACCCGACTTCTGGAGTCAACTATTCGGTGAGGCTCGCCAGAAGTTAATAACGGGCAAAAACAGCGGAACGGACCCCACAGGATGCCAGAAGTCATATTTAACGGCCCAGCCGGTCGTATTGAAGCACGCTATCACCATGCCAAGCCCGTCGGCTCCCCCATTGCCATTATTCTGCATCCGCATCCAGCTTTCGGCGGCACTATGAACAACCCGATAGTTCATTCGCTCTATCAGACGTTTATGAGCCGGGGGTTTTCAGTTCTGCGGTTTAACTTCCGCGGAGTTGGCCGCAGTCAGGGACTTTTTGAAAATGGTGCCGGTGAATTGTCGGACGCCGCGTCGGCGCTGGATTGGCTGCAGTCTTTCAACCGCGAGACCAAGACTTGCTGGATTGCCGGGGTATCTTTTGGCGCGTGGATTTCCATGCAGCTCCTGATGCGGCGGCCGGAAATCGGCGGTTTTATCTCCATCGCACCACTTGCCAAGCATTATGACTTTTCATTCCTGGCGCCCTGTCCGGCTTCAGGACTATTTGTGAACGGCGAAAAGGATGTGGTTGCTCCACCGGAGGCTGTGCACAGTCTGGTTTCCAAATTGAAAACGCAGAAGGGCATTTCAATTGAGCACAAGATAGTGAGCGGGGCCAACCACTTCTTCCAGGACAAGGCTGAC
>JANNXN010000010.1:0-23305 GCA_031409595.1 Rhodobiaceae bacterium | reverse complement strand
GCAACGGGCCTCACGAAATTCCGCGTGACCCTCGGCGATCTTGGTCTCTTTTCGGCACTCCTCGAAGACACGCCCATGCCCGCCCGCTGGCGCAACCGGCTGAAACATCATTTCTGGCGGCCCCATGCTTTCCGCGAAGTGCTGGAAAATTTTACCGCTGTCCGCTCCATCAAGCGCACCAGCATCTCAGCGCTCATTGACAGGCTGGAGACGGAACCCGTTGAACAGGTTGTGGCGGCGGAAATGAATGCCCGCAATTTGCCGCTGGTCGGAGGCCGCACGCTTGCGGAAATTGCCGCCAGACTGGGCGACAAATCCGCCGATAGGTCAGAACCAAGATTGGCACAGGCCAAGGCTGACGCGATTACCAGCTATCTTGATATCGTCGAACCAGCCAGCAATCTGGCGGGTCGCCTAAATCGCATGGAGCAGGGCAAAAACTTTCACAGCGCCGCAAAACACTTTGACTCCCGTCTTGTTGAATTGGAAGAGCTCGGCCTCAACACCAAACGTTTCGAATTCAAGGCAACATTTGGCCGCGAGCTCGAATATTATACGGGCTTCGTATTTCAGATCGAGGTTGAAACAGCCGAGGGTGTTGTGGCTGTGGCCGGTGGTGGCCGCTATGACAATCTCCTGTCTGATATGGGTTCACCCGTGCCGGTCTCAGCCGTTGGCTGCGCCATCCACACGGAGCGATTAAAGGCGGTGCTTGGATGAAGCCCGTAACGCTTGCCATTCCCTCAAAGGGTCGCCTGATGGATCAGGCTATCGCAGTTTTGGCGGCGGCAGGCCTCACCATCGAACGCAGTGGCGCCGAGCGCGGCTATCGGGGAATCCTGAGGGGCATTGACGGCGTCGAGGTCGCTTTTCTGTCCGCTGGTGAAATTGCGCAAAACCTGCGCGATGGAAAAATTGACCTCGGAATTACCGGCGCCGATCTCCTGGCTGAAAAGGCGGGAACTGACGACCGATTCGTTTCAATACTGAAGCACCTCAACTTCGGTAACGCGAACGTGATCGTGGCTGTGCCTGAGTGTTGGCTCGATGTCTGCGCAATGTCTGACCTCGATGATGTCTCCCAGAGCTTCTACTCACGCCATGGGCGAAGGCTTAGGGTTGCTACGAAGTACCTGAATCTCACCCGCAGTTTCTTTGCCGAGAAAGGTGTCACAGGCTACAGAATCGCGGAAAGCCTAGGTGCTACCGAGGGTTCACCGGCAGCCGGAACCGCCGAAATCATAGTCGACATAACCACAACCGGAGCGACCTTGGCGGCAAATCACCTGAAAGTTTTGGACGATGGCATCATCCTGCGCTCGACTGCGGTGCTAGCAGCAACGCCAAAAACATTGGTCAGCAGTAGTGCCGTAAAATTGGCAGAAGCGCTGAAATAAATCCACAGAAATCATAAGTCACCTATTTAACTACAATTGATTTGCTCTATATTGGAACAGTTGAGAGCTAAGGTAGGGGTTAAGTTTCTGTATTCGGCGCTGGCGAGAGTCTGGTATCGCCCCCGGTTCAGATGATCGATCTGTGGCGCAATCCGGAGACTTCAAACCTAAAACCTGAGTAAAGGGCCGTGCATCTGTACGGCCCTTTGCGATTCCGGGCTATGGTCCTGCAACTGATTCCTTCACAGCAGGCAGCGCATTTTGAAGAATACGCCATACACGAATAAGCCTCCCGCAGGCGAGTTTACTCCTAAGCTCGTTTCATCTCTGGAAGAAGGTTACGGCCTATCGGAGCTTCGCAAGGATTCTCTTGCTGGCCTCACTGTGGCAATCGTTGCACTGCCGCTCTCAATGGCCATTGCGATTGCCTCTCATGCGGGGCCGGAGAATGGCCTGTACACGGCCATTGTCGGCGGCTTCATCATCTCCGCATTGGGCGGCAGCCGGTTTCAAATCGGAGGGCCGGCCGGCGCATTCATTGTCCTGGTCGCATCCGTCATTGATCGCCAGGGATTTGATGGCTTGCTGCTGGCAACAATGATGGCCGGCGTCATCATGATGACCATGGGATTCTTGCGGCTTGGAACTTACATCAAATATGTTCCCCATCCCGTAATCATTGGGTTCACGGCAGCCATAGCCATCATAATTATTGCCAGCCAGATCAAGGATTTTTTTGGGCTGACGCTGGTGGGCGCCGAGCCCGCCGAATTCATACCCAAACTGCAAGCGCTTTGGTCTGCACTGCCAGGCTTCAATTTCCACGCTGCGGCAATAGCGTTCTTCTCTGTCATCATAATTCTGGGACTAAGGAAATATCGCCCCCATTGGCCGGGCTTCCTGATAGCTGTGTTCTGTGCCTCATTTTTGGCCTGGGCTCTTCAATTGGATATTGAAACCATAGCAACGCGGTTTGGCGAGATTCCGCGCACCCTTCCAGTCCCGACCCTTCCCCAAATCTCAGTTGAGAAAGTGCTCCTGCTCTTGCCGGATGCCCTGGCGCTTGCATTGCTTGGAGGAATTGAATCACTCCTCTCGGCGGTCGTTGCCGACAGCATGTCAGGCCGCAGGCATCGCTCCAGCATGGAACTGGTGGCACAGGGCCTTGCTAATTTGCTGGCGCCAATTTTTGGCGGCATCACAGCGACAGGCACCATCGCCCGCACCGCCACCAATGTGCGAAGCGGCGCTCATGGCCCCATGGCGGGAATTTTTCATGCGGGCATCATCCTGCTGTTCATGGCCGTGGCTGCCCCGCTTGCCGGATATATTCCGCTCGCAGCGCTTGCCGCCATTCTGGTTGTCGTTGCTGCCAATATGGCCGAGAGGACTGCATTCAAGTCCCTGCTGCTGAACTCCAGGGGCGATGCGGCCGTTTTATTGGCAACTTTTTTGCTGGTGATTTTTGTTGATCTGCCAACAGGAATTACCGTTGGTGTTGTTCTCGGCTGTCTGGTTTTCATGCACCGCATGGCGGAGGCCATCGACATACAAACCCACCACCACGCAGATGTGGATACGCGGGCCGAATACATAGGAGCCCCCGGCATCATAATTCATCGCATTTCCGGCGCCTTTTTCTTTGGTGCTGCCAGTGCGGTTATGACAACCCTTGAACGCATCAATGAAATTCCCAAGGCATATATTCTGGACTTTGCGCAGGTGCCGTTTGTGGATTCTTCCGCCGCCCAGGCCTTGCAGGGGTTTTTGAAAAAAGCCACAAAGCAGGGCGCAGCAGTTTACCTGACCGGAACAACACCCGCTCTGCGCCGTGAACTCAATCGCAACGGCATAAGAAAGCCGGATGTGTATTTTGGAAAATCGGTCGAGGCCAGCGTTGCAACCATAAAGAGCGGCCTTGATTTTGACCAAGACGATGAATAGTCAAGGAGAAAATCAGGGAGCAGATGGAATGTCGAAATCCAGTATCGTGCGTATTATGTTATCTGTTGCAGCGGTTGCAGGTTTGACCGCCTATCCGGCATTTGCCGCCGATTGCGGAAACAGCGCCAAGGGCTTCGACAGTTTTATCAAAGCTTTTCGAAAGGAAGCGGCAGCCAATGGCGTTGGGCAAGGCGCCCTGTCGGCCCTTGATGGCCTGGTTTACGAACCGGGCATCGTCAAGAAAGACCGCGCCCAGAATGTTTTCGCCCAGAGTTTTTTGCAATTTCAGGGCCGCATGGTGACAGACTTTCGCATCAAGCACGGCGCCCAATTGATCCAGAAGCACAAAGCCACATTTGCTCGCGTTGAAAAGCAGTTCGGCGTTCCAGCCCCGGTGATCGTGGCGTTCTGGGCGCTCGAGACAGATTTCGGCGCCAACGTCGGCGATTTGCCAACCATTCCCTCCCTCGCGACTCTCGCCTGGGACTGCAGAAGGCCAGAAAAATTCCGCCCGCAATTGCTGGCCGCCCTTCAACTCATTGATCGCGGTGACCTGAGCGAAGATGAAATGCGCGGCGCCTGGGCCGGTGAAATTGGCCAAACCCAATTCCTGCCCTATGACTACAATGAAAGTGCGGTTGATTTTGATGGCGACGGCAGGCGTGACCTGCGCGGCAGCATCCCTGATGTTGTGGCCTCATCGGCAAATCTCTTGCGCAAGCATGGCTGGCGGCCGGGCCAACCCTGGATGCAGGAAGTGCGGGTTCCGGGCGAATTGCCATGGGAGGAAGCCGACATCACCATTCAGCACCCCCGCAGCCAATGGGCCAAGTGGGGCGTGAAGGCGGCAGGCGGCAAGCCACTCAAGGCGGATAGTTTTCCCGCATCTCTGCTGCTGCCCATGGGCAAGGACGGCCCCGCTTTCCTGGTCTACGAAAATTTCACCACCGCCTATCTCAAGTGGAATGAATCCCTGGTCTATTCCACAACGGCTTCCTATCTTGCGACCCGCATTGCGGGAGCCTCAAGGTTAAGCCCTGGAAATTCCGAAGTGGTGCCTTTGACTTATAAGGAAGTTGTTGAGCTGCAAAAAATCCTGGCAGGCAGGGGTTATGATGTCGGTAAGTTTGATGGCAAGATCGGCAAGGGAACGCGCGCCGCTGTCAAGGAAATGCAAAGTCAGATGGGCCTTCCAGCCGATTCCTATCCCACACTCGAACTGCTTTCACGCCTCAAGCGGGGATAGTTATTCATGCCGGAGCGCCTCGATGGGATCAAGGCGTGCCGCGCGGCGCGCCGGAAAATATCCGAACACCAAGCCAATCAGGCCTGAGAACACGAAGGCAGCAGCCACGATACTGGCGTTCACAGTGAAGGGAATGACCATGGCATAGGCAGCCAGGCCCGCCAACCCCAAGCCAAATCCAATGCCGATGATGCCGCCAAAAATCGCCAGCACCACGGCTTCGACCAGAAATTGCGTGAGCACCTGTTTTTCCAAGGCGCCGATTGCAAGCCTGATGCCAATTTCCCGGGTCCGTTCCGTGACCGAAACCAGCATGATGTTCATGATGCCAATGCCGCCTACAAGAAGACTGACCGCTGCCACAGCGCTGAGCAGTCCTGTCATTGTGCTCGATGTGGAACTCAGTGTGTTAACAATCTGGCTCATGTCGCGCACCGAAAAATCATTGTCCTCATCAGGCGCCAGTCGCCGTTGCTCACGAAGAATCTCTTCCATTGCGCCCTGCACAGGGACCATGGCGCTTGGCGTTTCAACCGAAACATAAATCGTCGAAATGCGCTGGTTGCCAGCGATCCGCCGCTGAAAAGTGCGAAGTGGCATAAACACCATATTGTCTTGATCACTGCCGAACGCCGATTGGCCCTTGCTTGCCACGATGCCAATCACTTCACAGGAAAGATTGTTCAACCTGATCCGCTGACCCATGACATCATGCGGTCCGAACAGACTGTTTTTAACGGTTTGGCCAATCACGCAGACAGCGCTTGCCGAGCGTGCGTCGCTTTCCGAAAAAGGCCGTCCCTGTTCAAAAACCCAGTCCTGAACCGCAAAAAAATCGCCATCCGTGCCCGTGGCGCTGCTGTCGAGATTTTCAGCGCCCACAACAATCTTGACCGCGCGCACGGAAGCCGGGGCAAGGGCGCGCACATTTGGCAGGTTTTCCCGCAACAAGGCCACGTCGCGCTCGGTAAAGCTCCGCGCGTCACCGCCGCCCCCGCCGGGCCCGAAGGTTTCTCGGCCCGGCCGCGCAATCAACATGTTGCTGCCCAGCTTGGAAAGATCTTCCATGACTTTCTGTGTGGTGCCATTGCCGATGGTCACAAGCGCTATCACCGCGCCCACGCCAATCACAATGCCCAGAAGCGTGAGGATGGACCGTAGCGCATTGCGGCGCACGGATTGGTTGGCAAGTTTGATCGCTTCCCACAGCATCAGGCCACCATTTCCCGCGAATCCACTTCTATGGCGCCGTCAACAAATTTGATCGTACGGCTGGCGAAAGCCGCCATCTCGGCTTCGTGGGTCACCATGACAACGGTCAACCCACGCGTTTTGTTCAAATCGGAAATCAGTTCCATGATTTCCCGCGCCCGCGCCGTATCGAGATTTCCTGTCGGTTCGTCAGCCAGCAGCACCAACGGATCAGTTACAATGGCCCGCGCGATGGCGACGCGCTGCTGTTGCCCGCCTGAAAGCTCGGAAGGCGTGTGATGTTCGCGGCCATTGAGGCCAACCAGATGCAAGGCCTTGACTGCCCGCTCGCGTCGCTCGCGCTTCGGCGTCCCCCGGTAGATCAGCGGCAACTCAACATTCTCGATGGCTGTGGTGCGGCTGAGCAGGTTGTAACCTTGAAATACAAAACCCAAAAAATGCCGCCGCAGCAACGCGCGCCCGTCTCTCGGCAATTTTGTGGCGTCCACATCATTGAACAGGAAGCGGCCCCCGCTGGGCGAATCAAGACACCCCAAAATATTCATGGCCGTGGACTTGCCAGAGCCGGAAGGCCCCATGATGGCTACAAATTCACCACGGTTAATCCCCAGGTCCACACGGTCAAGCGCTTTGACCATGCCGCCGCCTTCGCCATAGGTTTTGCTGACAGCCTCAAATGCCAGAAACGCGCCCACGGCTATCACGCGCCTTTTTTTGTAGCGGTGATCAAGGGCGTTTCGGGCGAAACTTCTCCTTTGGTAATCTCGGTCATTTTGCCATCACTTGCGCCAATCGCAATCGTCAGCGATTTTGGAACGCCACCTTCCAATATCCAGACTGTGCGTTCTCCCGCCTTGATATCCTTCTTTACGGGCCGCTCATTGCGCGGGAAACGCGGCAGAAACAATCTGGACAGGCTGAAACTCTCTTGCCTTGCGGCCGCAGGTGGCGAATAACGCAGCGCCGCGTTGGGCACCAGTAACGCGTTGGAAATCTGCTGCACGACAACCTGCGCGGTTGCCGTCATGCCGGGCCGCAATGCCAGTTCAGAATTATCAACACTGAGTACGGCCTTATAGGTCACCACGCCTTCCGTAACGAGCGGTGAGAATTCGATTGTTTCAATGCGGGCCGGAAAACGCCGTGCCGTAAATGCATCAACGGTGAATGTGGCGTCCTGGCCGACCCTCACGGCGCCAATGTCAGCCTCATCAATATTGGCCTCAAGCTGCATGCGCTTCAAATCCTCTGCCAGCGTAAACAGCACGGGCGCCTGCAAGGATGAGGCAACCGTTTGCCCTGGTTCAATGGCGCGCTTCAACACAATGCCATCCACCGGTGAAGTGATTTGCGATTTGTCGATGTCGAGCTGCTTGAGTTCTAGATTGGCATTGGCGATCTCAATATCGGCCTCAGCAGATGCAATGGCAGCCACGGCGCGCTGTTGGGCAGCAAGTGCCGATTCCAGCTCCTGTTTGACCGCCAGGCCCTTTGCCTGCAATGACAGTTGCCGCTCAAGCGCCAGCTCTGCAGCCGTCAGAGTGGCTGCTGTTTCCGCCAGCTTGGCCCTGGATCCTTTGACGCTGGCCTGCAGGCTGCGGACTTGCGCCTTGTATCTCTCGGAATCCAGTTCTGCCAGTACCTGGCCTTTCTTGATGAGGCTGTTGTTATCCACATTGACGGTGCGCACCACACCGGACATTTCACTGGATACATCAATCTGCGTTGTGGGCTGTATGGTTCCAGTGGCTGTTACAATAATTGTGAGATCGCCGCGCAGAGGCCGCGCTGTCTCGTAGCTAACAAGGTTTGCAGCCGATTGCGAGGATTGGTACCACCAGGAGCCGATGCCAATCGCAGTGCAAAGAACCGCCAGCCAGACGATGCGCTTGAGCCAACGCCTGGCCATGCCCCTGCGGCTCATGCCGAGTAAAGTTTGAATTTCGTCAGCGTCTGGCAAATTCCGAATGTTCACACGCCCAATATAGGGTCTTGCACGCAAGAGTCCAAATTACAAATTTGAAACGGCAGCTTTTCGTGCAATGAGCCAGTCCCTCACAAAGCTGTCCCGCGCAATGACATAGGCGACAGGAACAAGTCCCGCGAGCATGACAATGATTGCGGGCCGCAGCCCGAATGTGAACAGGAAATTGGCTTTCGCGATGCGCCAGGGGTCAATGCCAGTGGCCAACCCATACCATGCGAATTCAGTGATAACGGTCAGAAGCCCAGCAAGCCCGGCGCTCGCGGCCAGCACAACCGGCCTCAAGGCGATGCGCCGGTTGATGAACACGCGGTAGATCATGAGCAGGAAATAAAATCCAGCCATCAATGTCGCGGGGCTCACATCCGCCTTGGTCTGGATGAAATAATGCAATAGCCCCAGCACAGCTAGTCCGTACACAGATTGATGAAGCAGTTTCCACTTGCGGCCCAGCTTGCGAACAGCGGCGTCGAACGATGTGGCCGCAAGCAGGCTCAAACCCAGCAGCGTCACAAATCCAATGGTCAGATAAATGCGCAAGGCAATTTCAGTGGCCACAAACACCAGGTCATATTTCACGTTAGCGATGTAAAGCAGGAAATGCGCCAGCGCATAGGCGAACGCCGTAACCCCCAACATGCGCCGGATCAGCGCAATCCTTGGCCAGTTCAGCACCCGCTGCAAGGGCGTCAGCGCCAGGGTGATAACCAGAAAGCGAATGGTCCAGTCGCCAACCAGCCTGAGAGCTGCCTTGACCGCAAGCGGCCCAAGCTGATCGGTCAAGAACCAATAGGAAATAACCAGCGCAGGCAAAAGCGCCAATGCAAGCGTTGCGGTTTTGAGGGGGGAAAATCTTCCCTGTCTGTCGGTGATGGGTGTCATGGCGTCTCTATAGCAAAACTCGCGTCAGCTGTCTTTTCACAAGCGGTCACCTTTTTGCGAGGTGGCCGTTACAGGAAAATGAAATAGGCGGGCAGCGCCACATAGGCAAACATCGCAAACCCCAGAGCAGCGCGCACAAGCCTGTGTCTGTACCGCATGAACAGCAGGCCTGCCATAAGCAGCCCAAGGGTCACCTCAAACACGCTGAAATATCTGCCGTAATGCCGCCAGTCCCAATACGATACAGGTGAAACAAATTTCCACCGCGTCAGTGGCCACAGGCTCATATGCGCATCCTCCCGGTGCACAAGAAAATCAATGCTGGTGTGGATGAGTGCGGAGGCCGCAAATATGGAGACAAGCGTCCACCCCATGGCCCTGTGGCGAAATGCCAGGCTGATCAACAGCAGCACGCTCCACAGGATGAATGAGTGCGCAACCGCATTGGTTATCTGCCACCAGTTCTGCCAGTAGAGTTCGCCAAAAATAGTCTGGTCCGGCACACCGGAAATTTTGAGCGCCAACACAATCATCAGCATCGGCACATCCGGCAGCAATCCACCCAGCACCCCCGCCCAGGCGCGCTGCGGCACAGCGCGCCCAAACAGCACGGCCCCCATGAGGATATGAGATTGTGTGTTCATGCGAGCAACCTTATCCAAACCCCTGTGATTTTCCTAATATAGCATCACGGCAAAAAACTCCGGATTTTTCGCCGGAGATAGCTTGTCATGCGGCCCACGGTGGCGTGAAAGCCGGACCGTCACCTATGATAGCCTGCCCGCCCACCGGAAAAACAGCAATTGCCTCAAAGGCCTCGTGTCCTTCATTTGAGAGGGAAAAGTCCGTCAGAGCCGGAACAATGATGGTATCTCCCGGCCGTACGTCGTGCCGTTTGCCGTCAATGGTCACACGTGCCTGACCCGCCGTGGCAATGATGATTTCCTCCTTTGTAAGTTGGTGCGCCGTTCCAGGTGTTCCAGGCGCAACCGTCAGCCGCCAAACCGAATTGGCGGTGGAGCCCTTTTGCGGCGAAACCATAGCCATGAAAACAACACCAGGAAGTTCGTGGCGCGTAGTGGCTGCAGCGGGTAAATAAGTCATGCGAAACTCCAGTTCATCTTAAATGATAAAGAAAACTTGCCGCCCGCCCCTGTTTGTCATAACGTCAAGTAACTTTACTATACATGGTTTTGAGATATGGTCAAGTTACTTGACGAAAATTCTTATCCGCCCGTTATCGACCATGTCGGTTGGCGCTTGTGGCAGGCCAGTGAATTCTGGAAGGCCCAGCTCGATTCAATCATGATTGGGAAGGGTCACCTCTGGTTTGCCGAAGCGCGCGGCAACATCGTCAGGCATATCGGTCCCAAGGCGCTTCCGCAAACTGTGCTGGCCGCTCGCATGGGGCTCACAAAGCAGGCCGTTCAGCAACTTCTTGATGAGTTGGTTGCCGATGGAATTGTTGAACGAAAGGCGGCCCCCGGCGACAAGCGCAGCAATCTCGTTGTGTTTACCGCCAAGGGCCTGAAAGCCATGCACGACGCCAACCAGGCAAAACGCCTGATCGAGACCAGATGTCGAAAGCTGCTCGGCGCTGAAAAATTCAAAGCGTTTATGGATGCGCTTGACGCCATGACGGTTGCCCTGTCGAAATGATTGGGCAAAGAAAAGTGGCAAGTCCCAGCATCGCAACAACAAAAAACCCCGGCGTTTCCACCGGGGTTCATGTGTTTCAGCGATGCGCTGAGGGTTGGATTTAGAAATCCATGCCGCCGCCCATGCCGCCCATGCCGCCGCCCATGCCGCCGCCGCCCATACCGCCGCCAGCTGGACTGTTCTTTGGCTTTTCGGCGATCATGGCTTCCGTCGTGATCAGCAGCGAGGCAACCGAGGCCGCGTCCTGGAGTGCCACGCGCACGACCTTGGTTGGGTCGATGATGCCGGCGGCCACCATGTCGACATATTCCTCGTTCTGGGCGTCAAAGCCGAAGTTGCCGGATTTCTCCAGCAGCTTGCAAACCACGATGGAGCCTTCAACGCCGGCGTTCTCAACGATCTGGCGCAAGGGCGCTTCCAGCGCCTTCGACACGATGTTGATGCCAGCCTGAACGTCAGGGTTCGTTGAGGTCAAGGCTTCAACCGCCTTCTTGGCGCGAAGGAGTGCAACACCGCCGCCTGGAACGATGCCTTCTTCAACGGCAGCGCGCGTGGCGTTCAGCGCGTCATCAACGCGGTCCTTCTTTTCCTTCACTTCGATTTCGGTTGAACCGCCAACCTTGATCACCGCAACACCGCCAGCCAACTTGGCCAAACGCTCTTGCAGTTTTTCACGGTCGTAGTCCGAAGTGGTTTCCTCGATCTGCGACTTGATCTGGGCAACGCGGCCGGCAATGTCGGTCTTCTTGCCGGAACCATCGATGATCGTGGTGTTTTCCTTGTCGATGCGAACGCGTTTTGCGCGTCCCAGCATATCGAGGCCAACATTCTCCAACTTGATGCCGAGGTCTTCAGAAATAACCTGGCCGCCGGAAAGCGTTGCGATATCTTCGAGCATGGCCTTGCGGCGATCGCCAAAGCCTGGAGCCTTGACAGCAGCCACTTTCAGGCCGCCACGGAGCTTGTTCACAACGAGTGTGGCCAAAGCTTCGCCTTCGATGTCTTCAGCGATGATCAGCAAGGGCTTGCCAGACTGAACAACAGCTTCGAGAATTGGCAGCATGGCTTGCAGCGATGACAGCTTCTTCTCGTGGAGGAGGATGTAAACATCTTCCAGCTCGCACAGCATCTTGTCCGGGTTGGTGATGAAGTAGGGCGAGAGATAACCCCGGTCGAACTGCATGCCTTCAACAACTTCAAGCTCGGTCTCAGCGGTCTTGGCTTCTTCAACGGTGATGACACCCTCGTTGCCAACCTTCTGCATGGCCTTGGCAATCATGTCGCCAATCGCCTTTTCGCCGTTGGCCGAAATCGTGCCAACCTGGCCAACCTCTTCGGTGGACTTGATCTTCTTCGAACGCTTCTTCAAGTCTTCAATGGCAGCAGCCACCGCCAAATCAATGCCGCGCTTCAAATCCATCGGGTTCATGCCGGCAGCAACCGACTTGCAGCCCTCGCGCACGATTGACTGTGCCAGAACGGTTGCCGTGGTGGTGCCATCGCCTGCGATGTCGTTGGTCTTGGAGGCAACTTCGCGCACCATCTGGGCGCCCATGTTCTCGAACTTGTCTTCGAGTTCGATTTCCTTGGCAACGGTAACGCCGTCCTTGGTGGTGCGAGGCGCACCGAAAGACTTGTCGATAACAACGTTGCGGCCCTTTGGACCGAGAGTGACTTTCACCGCGTTAGCGAGAATGTCAACGCCGCGGAGCATTCTCTCGCGGGCTTCGCCGCCGAAGCGGACTTCTTTTGCAGCCATGTGCTTATTCCTTTACTTGTACTTGCAGTGGAAAATTACTTGTCGAGCACGCCCATGATGTCGGACTCTTTCATGATCAACAGCTCTTCGCCGTCGATCTTGACTTCCGTGCCGGACCACTTGCCAAAGAGGACGGTGTCGCCCTTCTTCACGTCAAGCGGCACAATCTTGCCGGTTTCGTCGCGGGCCCCTGGGCCAACGGCAATGATCTTGCCCTGCATGGGCTTCTCTTGCGCTGTTTCTGGAATGATGATGCCACCCTTGGTCTTGGTGTCTTCGTCAACCCGCTTCACCACGACCCGGTCGTGCAAAGGACGGAATTTCATGTGAGAACTCCTCATAACATATTGATTTATTTATATTTAAAATCGATCCAGGAACCCGGATCGTTCTCTGTTAGCAGTCACCAAAGGAGAGTGCTAACAGCTGGCTTTCAGATAGGGCGACAATGGCCCAAGGTCAAGCGAGAATCTATTGCGCCGCCACAATTCGGTTGTCTTGCCTTGCCAAAAGCGTTTGGGGCAAACAATCAGGTGATTTGTAAAGATGCGGGTATTGAGCTTACTGGTGGGACTGTTTTTGGCGTTTTCAGTTTTTCCCGCCCAGGCCCAAACCCTGAATACGTCTGACTTCCAGATCGAGTGGAAAGTTTCCAACCGCTTCCGCCTGTTCAGCGATGAGAGCTTTTTCAAGCGCCATGAGAGCGCCTGGAACCAGTATCTCATTCATGTGGGCGAGCAGGCCATATCCGAGGACCAGAAGCAGTTGCTCGTGGAAGCGGCCTCGGTTCTGGGGTCTGAGCATGTGCTCAACGACCGCTACATCGCTTTCTCGCGCATTCTGCGGTCAAAGTTTGATTGGCGCGGCTGGGCTGCGGCAGGCGCTGACAAACTCTGCTGGAACCGCGAGACCCGTCGCCACGACCTCTGCAATGGCGTTGAAAATTATGTAACGCCAAAATCCCACCAGATAGAGCTCAGTCTCCGTCAACTGGTGCCCAACAGCTTGATCAAGGAATATATCTGCGAATGGCGCGTCGATGCTGCAATTGCAGCCGCCGCCCCGTGTGATGTGCCCGTGACAGTCGAGCTGCCCTATCCCAATGGCGCAGATATTTCGGTTGGCTTGGTTGGCGAACAACCCATCACGCTCAAAGTCAAAGTGCGTGACCTTCTGATTGTTGGATTAGGTGACAGCTTCGCCTCAGGCGAAGGAAATCCTGATGTGCCCGTGGAGTTCGGCTCCGAAAAGCGCCATCAAAACCTTTATCCGCGCCGCTTGAACAATGACGTCTCAGGTTCGGCCCAATGGATCGACGAGCTCTGCCATCGCTCGCTTTATGGTCACCAGCTTCGCGCCGCCTTGCAGCTTGCCATTGAGAACGAGCAAAGCTCAGTCACGTTTCTGGGCTATGCATGTTCAGGCGCCAGCATCGCCAACGGCATCCTGGGACCCCAGGAATATGTGCAGCGCGTTGCAACGGATGGCGCCGGACCAGCGTCCCGCTACGTTTCTGGCGGCAGCAAGGACTCTCAAATCTATTGGCTGCTGCGCGAGCTGTGCGAGGTGAAGCCCGAGCAGGCAGGTGATCTATGGACCTGTCCAGACAACAAATATCGAAGGCCCGTCGATTATGTTTTTCTGTCCATCGGCGGCAATGACATTGGCTTTGCCAACGTCGTGGCTTGGGCAACACTCCGCAAAGGCACGTCCGCCACGCTGGCGAAATTCTTTGGCGCCACCGTGCCTCCGAAACAATTTGCCGAAAATATGCGCGACATCTTGCCTGGCGCCTATGCGCAATTGGCCAAGGCGCTGGAGGTTGCAATCCCGCTCTATTCAGGCGATCCCGTTTTTGATCCCTCACGCGTGGTGCTCACCAGCTATCCGGATATGCTGGTCGATGAGACAGGTTCGGTCTGTGAAGCCGGTGACAGCGACACGGAATTTGAAGACCAGTTCGCCGCCAATCAATCCATGGATGTTTTTTCATCCTGGCTCGCCACCACGTCTGGCCGCCTGAAATCGGTGCATGATCAGCTGTCAGCGCTTCACACCCGCATGGGCGATTTGGCCGGTGATCAGGGCTGGACTTTTGCCGGCCGTGTTCATGAATCCCGCGTCTTCACCACCCACGGCTTCTGCGCGCAAAATCCCAAGCTCGCGTCTGAGCCAACAGAAGTCTTGATGATACCCTGTTGGGGCAAAGCCGAACGGCCAACGCAAACCTGCGAGTCGAGCTGGTCCGGCAAGATACGGGAATGGCGGCCCTATGACCCAACCACACAAAACTTCCCCTACGCACTGCGCCAGCGCTGGGTCCGCACGTTCAACGATGCCTATATGACGGTGAACGAGAAAGTCATGACCAAGTCAGGCTATATCGATGACAAGGCGTCAGCTCAAACCTTCATCGAGACCACCGGCACCATGCACCCCAATGCCGAAGGCCAGGCGGCCATGGCCGACGCAATCCTCATGGATATCAGGCGATCAATTGCCGAAACCTTGGGAGCCGAGGCGAATTAAGCAACAGGGGTGAAATCATCCACTTGAGTTTCGGCCATCAGCTCATGGATTTTAATCAGTGTACGGCGCAAATCTTCCGCCGTTGCCGGCTGGCCAAAGCAGATGCGGATGTTCTGTTCCTGGGCGCGCGCGCCAATTGCAAAATAGGAGCCGGGCGACACATGAATGCCGCGCTGGCGGGCCTCAACAGCAAAGCGGCTGGGCTTCCAATGGGCGGGCAATGAAAGCCACGCATAGGGGGCTCCAGGTTCGCAGCGAAAGCGCTGGCCCTTGAAGACCTCAAGAAAAATTTTGCGGCGCAGGGCCATCTCGGCAATCACCCGCTTGATCACGCTATCGGCAATATCGGTTTCCAGCCAGTACCGCGCCATTTCCGCTGTCATGCCCACAGCCCGTCCATTGGCCACCTGCTGGTTCACCCGCAGCATGCGCGCGCGCCCCGGCGGCGTGGCCACAAAGCCCACCCGCAAGCCCGGCGCCAAAGTCTTCGAAAGGCTTGTAATATAAAATGTGCGTTCCGGCGCCAGGCTGTAGAATGTTGGCGGCTGCACGCGCTCGTCCAGCAACCTGAAAATATCATCTTCCACAATGGTGATGTTATAGCGCCGCGCAATTGCAACGATGGCCTCGCGCCGTTCGCGGGTCATTGTGCTGGTGGTGGGGTTTTGCAAAGTGGGAACAATATAGAGCACGCGCGACTGGCCGTCGCGGGCAGCCTGCTCAAAGGCCGAAGGCAAAAGCCCGCCTCCATCCATTTCCAGGCCAATGGTGCCGATTCCCAAACTTTTCATCGACGGCTTCAGCGAGGGATAGTTCAGGTTTTCAGCCATGATGGCTTCACCTGCCTCAATGATATCCGGCATGGTGGCAACCAACCCCATGTGGGCCCCGGCAGAAACCACCACATCCGCATCAGCAACATCAATGCCGCAGCGCGTCAGCCAGCGCGCACCCATCTGGCGATGCCGCAGGTAGCCTTCGGGTGGCGTATAGTCCAGCAGCGTCAGGCGTCCGGGTTCGCGCATGACATGGGCCAGTGAGGCATCAAATTCTGCAGTCGTAATGACCGGTGGTGGAATGGAATGGGAGAGGTCCACGACAGTGCCGGTTTCATCACCGGCCTGCGGAATTGAGGCGCTGCCAGTGCGCGCCCTCACATAGCTTCCACGCCCAACTTCACCGGCCAGCAGCCCGCGGATTTCAGCCTCCCTGTAGCCGCGGGTCACGGTTCCCACAGTCACCTTGAGGCGCCACGCCAAATCCCGGTGTGGTGGCAATTTTTCACCAGGCTGCAAGACACCCATTTTGATGGCATCCGCCATGGCATCCGCAATCGCCAGATAGATGGGCTTGCCCTGAGCCAGTGTAGGTGTCCACATTGTCATGGATACAATATCCTCTTTGACATCCATAATGCAGATATTGTATCTTTAATCAAGTGATTTGTGGGAATATTTATAGATACAATAGATACAATTGTTTGGAGTTAAGAGGAAAAAATCATGCGTGACTATGTGCTGAACACCGCAAAATCAAGGAGCAATGCCTACGGCTTTGGCAAGCTGTGGTTTTACGTCCGCAATTGGCACGCCAGGCGCAATCTTTTGAAACTTCACCTGCTCGACAATCATCAATTGAAGGACATTGGCCTCACGCGCAGCGAGCTTGCGCACTTGGCAAAGCTTCCGCTCTCAGTCGATTGCATCTGGGAAGCCGAACGCCTGCGCCTTGTGGCCTCGCACCGGGGGCTCAGTTCGACAGGAAATAAGTGATCGTTGTCACCACGCGGACTTTCTTGTCGATCTGTTTTTCCGGCCGGTCGTTGGGAATTTCAACGGCCGGGTTGATCTCGATAATTCCCTGATTGGCGCTTTGAATATCGCCAACCCTCGCCCCCGATTCCTGGGCAAACTTGTCGGCAGCCTCACGCGCCCGCTTGGTGGCCTCCGTCAGCATCTCGCCTTTGAGTTCGTTCACATTGGTGAAGATGAATGATGGTCCGGCGTTATAGGCATCCGACGAAAACACCACGCCAGATTTCAGCAGATCGCCGATCATGCGCGAAGCGTCGGCAAGTTTTTCCACCTCCGAGGACTTCACCAGAATGTCTTCCGTCAAAACAAAACGAATTTCCGGCGGAACGCCCTGGTTGTTGTAACCAGCGAGCCGGTCCTCAACCTGAATGTTCTGAACCTGCATATCCTGCTCGGTAAAGCCGCGGCCACCCAAAAAAGCCTTGACGGATTTCTCGGAGGTTTCAAGCGCCGCCCGCGCATCTTCAAGGCTGGCGCCAGTCGCCACAAAGCGCACTGGCCAAAACCCGATATTCGCTTTCACTTCCCGCTCAGACAGACCCTTCACTGTGACGGTGCGAAACCCCAGCCTGCTCTTGACCAGTGAATCACCAGCCAAAAACCCTCCGCTGGCAACGCCCAAACCAATGAGACCACCGGCGATAATATTTGAAACTGACGACATGTGATTATCCTGAAATTTGCCCGTTCAGCACTGTTGCCCAGTCATTGTGTTGCTTTCTTGACGAATCATTTGCACAAAAAAGCCGCCCCCAAAATCAGGAGCGGCTCAATCTTTTGGATAGGTCGATCTTAGATGTTGTTCTTGCCCATCTCAGCCGCAATGTAGTCAGCCTGACGGATGGCAAGCGCTACAATCGTGAGCGTCGGATTTTCGGCCGCACCCGTTGTGAACTGACTGCCATCAGAGATAAAGAGATTGGCAATGTCGTGGGTCTGGCCATGTTTGTTGACCACGCCATCTTTCGCCAGCTCGCTCATCCGGTTAGTGCCGAGGTTGTGAGTGGATGGATAAGGCGGCGTGTGAATGGTGCGCAGCGCCCCCACTGCGTCATAGACCGCCGATCCCTGCTTGAAGGCATGATCGCGCATGGCGACGTCATTGGGATGATCGTCGAAATTGACGTTGGGAACTGGCAGGCCGTACTGGTCCTTTTCCGTGGCATGCAAGGTGACGGCGTTGGTTTCCTGTGGCATGTCTTCGCCGACAAGCCACATGCCAGCCATATGGTCATAGGCGTCAAGGGCGGTCGTGAACTCGCGGCCCCAGCCGCCCGGATTGAGGAAGGCCGCCATGAACGGCAGGCCCAACGCCAGGGTTTCCATCTCATAACCGCCCACAAAACCCCGCGAAGCGTCAAAGCGGGATTCATCCCGGACGATGCCAGCCATGGTGGTGCCGCGGTAGAAATAGACCGGCTTCTCAAACGTGGCATAGACCGAGCCCGTCATGTGCCGCATGTAGTTCTTGCCCACTTTGCCGGAGGAATTGGCCAATCCATCAGGATATTTGGAAGACGCCGAATTCAAGAGCAGGCGCGGACTTTCAATGGTGTTGCCGGCCACGCAGACAATGCGCGCTTTTTGCACCTGCTGGTTGCCGTCCTTGTCGGCATAGACAACGCCGGTGACCTTGCCTGAATCATCATGCTCGATCTTGAGCACTTGGCTTTGGGCGCGCACCTCGAGATTGCCGGTAGCCTCGCCCTTTGGAATTTCCGAAACCAGCGTCGACCACTTTGCTCCTGATTTGCATCCCTGAAAGCAAAAGCCGATCTGCTGGCAGGAACCGCGGCCATCGCGGGGCTCGGAGTTGATAGACATGTTGCCGGTGTGGACTTCCTTGTAGCCCAGCTTCTTGGCGCCAGCTTCCAGCACCTTGAAGTTGTTGTTGCCGGGAAGCCTCGGGATGCCGTTGGTGCCCGTCGTGCCCATTTTGAATTCGGCCTTGTCGTAGTAGGGCGCCATGTCATCATGGCCAATGGGCCAGTCAAGAAGGCTGGCACCGGCAACCTCGCCATAAGTCGTAAGCGCCTTCCACTCGTGCGGTTGGAAGCGCAGCGAAGCGCCAGCCCAGTGTGTGGTGGAGCCCCCCACCGCCTTTACGATCCAGGCCGGCAGCCCGCTGAAATCCTTGGCCACACGCCAGCTGCCCGAAGTGGTGCGCTTGTCCAGCCATGAAATCTGGCCAAAACTGCCCCACTCATCATTCTGAAAATCCTCCGTCTCATGGCGTCCGCCTGCTTCGAGGCAAACGACTTTGATGCCCTTTTGGGCGAGCTCGTTGGATAGCGTTCCGCCACCGGCTCCAGAGCCGACGACGACCACAACTGTTGCATCATTCTTGTCGAAAGTAGCCATTGTTTTTCTCCCCTTAACCCTGGCTCAGCCAGTCGATGTCATCGAAGCCACGATTGATGTAGCCACCCTTGGAAGCGCTTTCGCCTTCATAACCAAGGATCGCCCAGACTTCCGGGTTGTTGTAAATGCCGGTCACCAGGGAACCGCGAACTTTTTGAAAAAACGGCGTTGTCTCGATGCCTGCGAGAATGGCAACGCGCTCTTTTTCATCTGAAATTTCGGTGTAGCCCGCATACTTCATGCCGATGGCTGCCGTGTTCAGCCCGGCAACGCCTTCTTCGAGCAAAGCCTTTGCTGCCGCGTCATCTTTGGCAGCGGCATCCAGTCCTTCCATGACTTTGGCGTAGTGCTGGTCACTGAGCTTGTCATGGGGATAGATATCGCGCGCCATCTTCACCAGCGTGGCGAACGTATCGGCAGAAACCGCAACCGGGGCCGCAGCCCACGCCTTGCCGGTGATGGCAGAACCGGGAACAACAGCCACGGCGGCGGCTGTCATGCTTCCGGTTCGAAGCAGTGTCCTGCGGGAAATTTTGGGCGTCTTGTCGATCAATCTCATGGTGTTTCCTCCTTGGTGATTTTTATGTGTATCTTCCGTGCCTTTGCAAAACCTCGATCTTATAGCCGTCGGGGTCACTTATAAAAAAGAATTTGGCCATCAATGTGCCATCCCGGTGGAATTCCTTGATGGGGTTTGGATCGAGGCCGAGCTTCTCGAAGTTCCGGTGCTCAAATTCGATATCGCTGACCGAAAGGGCAAGATGGCCATAGCCGGTTCCATGGCTATAGGCTTCGATGCGCCCGTGATTGATGGTCAGTTCCACCTCAAAATCATTGGAGTCATTTTTGAGATAGACCAGCGTGAAGCCATCAAAATCAAACCGGTCTTTCACTTTGAGTCCAAAAGCCTTGCCATAGAAATCAACTGATTTGGCTTCGTCCATAACCCGGATCATCGTGTGGATGGCTTTCGCCATGAGCATGTCCTCTACTTTTGCGTGTTGGCGATGAGGTAATCGATGATGATTTTGCGTTTGTCCGGATTTTTTTGCTTATAGATGGACATCAGCGTGTCGGGCACCAGCGCCTTGGGCTCGGTCAGCCAAAGGTCAAGCTGTTCAGGTGTCCATTGCCACCCGGCAGTTTTCAATCCGGGGGAATACTTGTAGCCCTCCACAGTGCCAGCTTTGCGTTGCAACACACCATTTAGATTGGGGCCTTGCCGCGGTGCCGCAGCAGGATCAATGGAATGACAGGTGCCACAGTGGTTCAAAAAGAGTTTGGCGCCCGCCTCGTCAGCAGCCAGTGTCGGCAGCGCCAGCAAAAAATACGCAAGCACTAAAACAATCGTTGAACGCAACATCGCCACTCTCCCCCGTTACTGGTTCGGAGAGACTAGTCCGTCGCAAGGTTACCTTGGTATTACTGGAATACTACGCTGCTTCCTGAGCCTGCGACAGCAGCCGCGCCCGGTCAAAATCCCGCTCCAGGTAGTTGAGGCAGGAGCACCGCAGCAGCGACGCAAAATTGCTGACCTCGCCATGTATTTCCAACGCCTCTTCGTAGAGCTTGCTCAGGAAGCGCGCGAGCGACATGCCTTGGGCTGCGGATATCTCCTCCACGATGACCCAGAATTTTGCCTCGAGCCTGACGCTGGTTGTATGTCCCATGAGCCGGACAGATCGTGTTTCACAGGCATAGTTGCGCGGGTTTTGTCCCGCAAAAATTTGGCACATTGTTACTCCCCGTTATTCTAGAAAGCCAATCGGACTGTCGTCACACAAGCTGGTTTCCTTTGCAAGCAAAAATCTGGGGCGCAATTCGCCGGCAGCCTAAGGCAGCAATTTGAATTTCATTCCAAATGAAGCTTTCTTATCGGAATTCTTGTCCCGAACCGTCGTCACAACTTCATAGTCACCCGGTTCAAGGCCAGAGAAATCATAATCCAGTTTGCCCATGAACTCCTTGTTTGCAACGCGGCTGCGCAAGGTCCAGCTGCCGAAATTTTCCTGGGCGGCAATGCTGGCGCCAGATGCATCGAATACTTCGAAATCCAATGCCAGGTCGGTAATAAACATTTGCCCATCACGGCCATAGGCAAATCCAACCGGCTCCGTATAGATGACAAGCGGTTCGCTGCGTTTGAACGCGTCGCTTTCGCGGATATCGAACAATCCAAAGCCTTGAGGCTCGGAAGCGACAAATAGTGTCTTTCGAAATGCCAGCGGCGACTGGTTCCAAATCGCATCCCTGGCCGTTTCAAGCGCTTGGAAAGCTTCATCATATTTACTTTCGGCCGCAAATTTCTCAGCCGCCAGGCCCGCATCGGCGATCTCTCCACCCTGCGCCTGGCCGATTGCCAGCAAAAACAGAACTGAAAATGCTGCGGAAAGTGATTTTGGCATCACATCATGCCTCCTGTGCAAAACAGCGCTACAATCGCCTGAAATCTGGCTGGGGGCAATATGCAAGTCTGGTCTGTTTCCTTACCCCCGCTTTCTGCTACACTGCAGCAATTATCAGCCGGAGAACTCGCATGAACAAGCCGCAAATCCATTCAGACGCCAAAACCTGGGAACCTTCGCCCAACAATCTCGAATCCTTCTGGATGGGCTTCACGCCAAATCGCGCCTTCAAGCAGCGCCCCCGCATGATCGCCAGGGCAAAAGACATGCATTACTACGACATGGGTGGCCGCCCGATTCTTGATGGCAGTGCTGGCCTCTGGTGCACCAACGCCGGCCATTGCCGTGATCCGATCGTGACTGCGATTCAAAAATCTGCTTCCGAGCTCGATTTCGCGCCAACTTTCCAATATGGCCATCCCAAGGCATTCGAGCTGGCAGCAAGGCTTGCCGCCATGGCGCCCGGCGATCTGAACTATGCTTTCTTCTGCAACTCGGGTTCTGAGGCAGCCGACACAGCCTTGAAAATTGCGCTGGCGTTCCAGCGCGTCAAAGGCCAGGCCAGCCGCACCCGCCTGATTGGCCGCGAGCGTGGCTATCACGGTGTAAACTTCGGCGGCATTTCCGTGGGCGGCATGGTAGGAAACCGCAAAATGTTTGGCACCATGATCGCAGGCGTTGATCATCTGCCCCACACCTACAACCGCAAAGAGCAGGCCTTCACCAAGGGCGAGCCCGAATATGGCATGCATTATGCCGATGAGTTGGAGCGCCTCGTTGCCCTCCATGATGCCTCAACGATTGCTGCCGTGATCGTTGAACCGATGGCAGGCTCAACCGGCGTGTTGCCGCCGCCCAAGGGCTACCTCAAGCGCCTGCGCGAAATTTGCGACAAACATGGCATCCTGCTGATATTTGATGAAGTGATTACCGCCTTCGGTCGACTTGGCGCAGGCTTCGGTGCGCAACGTTTTGGCGTCACGCCGGACATCATCACGGTGGCCAAGGGATTGACCAACGGTGTGATTCCGATGGGCGCGGTGTTGGTCAAAGAGTCGGTGTATCAAGCATTGATGAGTGGCCCGGAGAACCTAATCGAGTTGTTCCACGGCTACACTTATTCCGGTCATCCGGTCGCCGCAGCGGCGGGTCTGGCGACCATGCAAATTTACCAAGACGAAGGAACTTTTGCGCAGGTCCGCGGCATAGAAGGCACATTCGAGACGCTGCTGCATGAGCTGAGAGCAGAGCCACATGTGATTGACATTCGCAATATCGGATTGATGGGCGGCGTCGAATTATCGCCACGCGCGGGCAGTCCCGGCGCACGCGGCTACGAGGTATTCCTGCGCTGTTTCGATGAAGGTGTGGTGATCAGAAACAGCGGCGACATCATTCAGCTTTCTCCATTTTTCGCTTCAACTGACGACGAACTGATTCGCATCATTGACACCATCCGTCGCGCCCTGCGCGCGGTGGCTTAGGAGCATCGCCGTGGACACATTAGGACATTGGATCAATGGCGTATTAGTCGCCGACGACACTCGTACGCAAGCGGTTTGCAATCCAGCCACGGGCGCGGTGGCGCGGCATGTCGCACTGGCGTCGAAGACCACGGTTGAATCTGCGATCGCCGCCGCCGCGAATGCGTTCCCGGCTTGGCGCGATACACCACCTCTCAAGCGCGCGCGGGTGATGTTCAAGTTCAAGGAATTGATCGAGCGCAACGCCGACCGGGTCGTTCATGCCATCACCGAAGAGCATGGCAAAGTCTGGGACGACGCATTGGGCGAATTGCAGCGCGGCATTGAAGTCGTTGAGTACGCCTGCGGCGCGCCTGACTTGCTCAAAGGGGAGCACAGTCGCGATGTCGGGCCGGAGATTGACTCCTGGTCGGAGATGCGCCCGCTCGGAGTGGTAGCCGGTATCACGCCGTTCAATTTTCCGGCGATGGTGCCGATGTGGATGTTTCCGCTGGCCATCGTATGTGGCAACTGCTTCATTCTCAAGCCTTCGGAAAAGGACCCTAGCACGTCGATAATTTTGGCCGAGCTGTTGGCCGAAGCCGGACTGCCGGCAGGCGTTTTCAATGTCGTCAATGGCGACAAAGAAG
>JANNXN010000009.1:0-41164 GCA_031409595.1 Rhodobiaceae bacterium | reverse complement strand
TTCGCGGATTCCGCCGCTCCTCCACAGCGCCGTGCTGCGGGTGCTGCGGCCCGCCGAATCCGCCGTGCGGCGCCTGATCGTCATCGCGGCGCGCGGGATTGTGGTGAAGCTGGCGCCATCGCGTCCCATGCCCAAGGGGCACGTGATTGGAAAGAGCAGCGCGCCACGTCCGTCCTTTCAGCTTTTCGATCCGCGCAAGAATTTCAAAGGCCCGCGCCGCCGGGCATTCGCCAAGGTTTCCCCGCGCATTCATTTCTTCGGAAGCGATCCCCGGGTGGCAGCGCTGTGGCCAGCACCCCGGCCTGTGGTTGAACCCCCGCCGCCGCCCGATGGACTTGTCAACGCCCAACGCCTCTCCCGCAGGCTCCAGGCCCTCAAATCCGCGCTTGAGGATTTGCCGCGCCAGGCCAAGCGTCTCGCCCGCTGGCAGGTGAAGCGGAAAGCCGCGCCAAGCCAGAAGTTCCTGTCGCCGCTGCGGCCCGGCCATCCGCCGGGCTACCGCCGGAAGCCTATTCACGAAGTCGATGAGGTCCTCATCGAATGCCATGGGCTTGCCTGGGATGCGCTGAAGCCAGACACGTCATGAAGAGCGGTTCTTCGCGTTTCTCTACTCCACCGGAAGCGGCATAACCGTTTCCACCCCCCGGCGAAGCTTTGCGGCAAGGCCCGTGCCTCACCCAAAATGGAGCGCTCCGATGACAATGACGGCGATGACGGATTTCTCCAGCATGCTGCTGCCGCCGCGATTATTGTAGCGGTATCTGAGTATTGAATGCGAAATTCGACCGAATTCAGTCACCATGGTCAGCCCCATTCAAGATTGTTGACGGCCAATCGACTGGCTCGTCCAGTTCCTCACCCTTTGGTAAACAGCAAGGGAAGGCCTTGCCTCTCCCTTGCTGTTTTTGGAAAGCACTATGCAGCTGCTTGCCGGTTTACCGATGTGTCGGCAAGCCGCGAAAGGTGTTGGTCGGCGGCCTGTTCCTCATCGAGTGTGTCCTCCAGTATGGTCTTGGCATCATCAAAGCCGAGTTCCCCCGCCCAACACGCCAGCGTGCCATACCGTGCGATCTCATAATGTTCCACCGTCTGGGCCGAGGAAATGATCGCCGCATCCAGTGTGCGGCCATCGTCGATATCGGCTATCACTTCTTCTGCTTCCTTGAGCAGTCCCTCTAGGGCCTCGCATTTTTTGGCCGTAGGCTTCTTGTCAACAAGAGCAAAGACTTCTTCCAAACGCTCGACGTGTACCATGGTTTCCTGAAGATGACCCTCGATGGCTGCCTTTAAATCCGGTGAAGCCGCCATCTTGGCCATTTTTGGAAGCGTCTTTACAAGTTTTTTTTCCGCGTAATACATATCCTTAAGGGTTTCGTGAAACAAGTTTTCCAGTGTTTTTACAGCCATGTCGGCCTCCTGAGTTGTGTTGAGTTTATGCTTCGCCCTGCCCATGCGGCTGGACAGGAGTCCGCTCGGGACCCCATTTTTCAACAACACCGTTGCTGGCGGATGGTTCCGCGCCACCGAAAGTATAGTTCAACTTCGAGGGAACAAGTTGCCCGGCTCCGCGTTACCGAACTGTTGGAATTCATCAGGAGGAAAAAATGCGTGGTATTCTGCTGTGGCTGGTTGGTATTCCCATTCCGATTATCATCGGGCTCTATCTGTTTGATGTCCTGTAGCGATTAACGTTTGGATATTGAGAACAATCATGGCATTGTCATCTGACAGCGCGCTGGCGCCCGACGTAGCGTTCTTCCGTAACACAGGCTAGCACTTCTTGCCCTTACGGTGTTGGCCGGATCTATCACCTTGACGTTGACCCTGAAACCGGATGACTCACCGACGCAAATAAGTTCGGTAGTTGACCCCGCTCAACCAGTTGCACAGGAATGAGCTAGGTCTTGAGCCATCAAAGCCTGGAGGAAGACAGTTAGTTCGGCAAACGAAAATTTCCTCCCAGAACATTGGAAAGCTTTAAGCTTTCCCAGCCTGTAGCGCCTTGGTGACAGGAAGGCTAAATTGCACCTGTGGCAGAAGCGAGCGTTCAAAAATGAATCGGAGTTAATTTCATGCTGCTGCGATTGATTGGAAAGCTTGTCCAAGATCGCCCTCCCTCGCCTTGGGATGATGGCCAACCAATCAGTGCGGAGATATTTGGGCAAGAGCGTTCAAGACAGCATGCGCATAGCCTAGCCGAGTCACAGCGCGTTACAGACCAGCCCATTCCCGTCTACTCAATTATTGACCGCGTGAATGATAACGCCCAGGCCCTGTTGGAAGCGTATCGTGAAATCTGTGTCGCCATCGCAAACGACAGGGCAGTTACACCAGCAGCTGAATGGCTAATTGACAACTATCACCTCGTCGAAGAACAGATTCAGCAAACAAGAGCTGATCTGCCACCAGGGTTCTATCGGCAGTTGCCGAAACTTGCAGAAGGGCCGTTGGCGGGCCACCCGCGGATTTTTGGCCTTGTTTGGGCATATGTGGCTCACTCTGACAGCCGCTTTGATCCCGCTACACTCACAGACTTTGTCAACGAGTACCAACAGGTGCAGCGATTGACGATCGGCGAACTATGGGCTGTGGCCATCAGCCTGCGCTTGATTCTCATTGAAAACCTGCGGCGCATCGCGGACGTTATCGTGGCTGCAAGGCGTGGGCGGGAGGCAGCCGACAGGCTCGCTGATCATGTGCTTGATCTGGAAAACAATGAGACAAGCGTTGCCAATGTATTCGGGAAAATGGGGGAACCCGCCGTTTCCCAACCCTTTGCAGTCCAGCTTATTCAGCGCCTGCGGGATCACGATGACCTGGCAGCAAGAATACTCAGTTGGCTAAAACTCAAAACAGACGCGCTGGGATATTCCTTCGAGACTGCGGTCAGCGCCGAACATCATCGGCAGGCGGCGGCAAATGTCACTGTGCGGAACATCGTCACAAGCATGCGCTTGATCGCGGATGTCAATTGGGATCTGTGGTTTGACAGCGCCAGCGAGGTCGACAAACTGCTTCGAACCCATCTGGGTTATGGTGAAATGGATTTTCCAAGCCGGACCATTTACCGCACGGCAATAGAGGAACTATCACGCGGGTCCGGCTGGAGCGAGTTTGATGTGGCGCAGCAAGCCATTGAAAGTGCCTCAAAGGGGGAGGGCTGGGAAAATCCGTCAGCCGCCGATCCGGGGTATCACCTTATAGGCCCGGGCAGGGCGGCTTTCGAAATGAATCTCGGTTTCAAACCTCCCATTTTTCGGCGCGTGAGGACAGCGATCCGGTCATGGGGATTGAATGGATATGTGGGAATCATTGCTATCCTCACCGGCACAATCCTGGCATTGGCCTTGTCGACGCTCTTTGACGCTGGTGTGTCATCAGCGCTGCTGATTCTGGCAACAGCGCTCGCCATTTTACCATTTTCGGAACTGTCCCAGGCAATTGTCAACTTCGCTGTGACGCGCCTGATGGACGCGGCAACGATTCCCGGTCTTGCCTTGCGTGACGGTGTGCCAGAGGAATTCCGCACACTTGTTGTCATTCCCTCGCTGCTGACATCGCATGACGATATTGAAGACCTGGTTGATCGTCTTGAAGTCCATTATTTATCTAATGCCGATGGTGAGCTGTATTTTGCGCTATTGACAGACTGGACTGATTCAGTAGACGAGCATGCAGTCACTGACAGCGAATATCTTGTTGACGCACTGGAGGGAATTGCCCGCCTCAATTCACGTCACAATACCAATCGGTTCATTCTTTTGCACAGATCGCGAAGGTGGAACGACGGGGAAAGAAAATGGATTGGATGGGAACGCAAGCGGGGCAAACTGCACGAATTGAACAACTTGCTGCGCGGCGCGGTTGACACAACGTTTATGGTCATCGGTGGCAAACTCCCCGAGTCGATCCGGTTTGTCATAACGCTCGATGCCGACACAAAACTTCCTCGTGATGCAGCGCGAAGACTTGTTGGAAAACTGGCGCATCCGCTAAATTGCGCGAAATTCGACCAAAAATCTGGCAGGGTGATTGAGGGCTATGGAGTGTTGCAGCCCCGGGTCACACCGTCACTTCCCGTTGGCCACTACGGTTCGCTTTTCCAACGCATATATTCCGCTTCGCGTGGCATTGACCCCTACGTTCTTGCCGTCTCTGATGTCTATCAAGACCTTTTTGGAGAAGGTTCTTTCGCAGGTAAAGGCATCTACGATATTGACGCCTTTCAAGGGGCATTGGCGGGACGAATCCCGGAAAACAGCGTGCTCAGTCACGATCTCTTTGAAGGCATTTTTGCGCGCGCTGCCCTGGTAACCGACATTGAAGTAGTTGAAGAATATCCCGAACGTTACGGCGTGGCTGCTTCGCGGCAACATCGGTGGGTGCGCGGTGACTGGCAATTGCTACCCTGGATTCTGTCCATGTTCCTGACCGGAAAAAATGGCTCCGGGCGTGGCATGCCTCCACTGGGCCTGTGGAAGATGTTCGATAACTTGAGGCGCTCCCTCGTTCCAATAGCTACTCTGTTGAGTTTTTTTGCAGGCTGGGTTTTCTTGCCCTCCGGGCTTGCCGCATATTGGACTGGCTGCATAGTGCTCACTGTTCTTATTCCTCCTCTCATTCCCGCTTTCGCCGGGGCAATGCCCAAGCGACTGCCGCTCACTATCGCAAGCCGGATACAATCATCACTCGATGATTTCACTCACGCGGTTGCCCTTGCCGGAACCAACCTGATGTTTCTCGGGCACCATGCGTTCCTCGTTGTTGATGCCATAGGGCGCGCACTCTACCGGCTTATGATCAGCCGGAGAAATCTCCTTGAGTGGACAACCGCAGCACAAGCTAGCGCGAGCCCCACACCAACAATTATTGGAAATTACAGTTTAATGGCGTCCAGTTTGGCATTCGGCATATTTGCTGGCGCCGCCGCAATCTATCGCGGCAGCTACATCTGGATCATCATCCTGCCGTTCATCCTGGCGTGGATTGCTGCGCCGGCCGTAGCGCTATGGATGAGCCGCTCACCAAAGCTGGAAGACGCGCTCGAGTCCTCACCTGCAGATCGCAGGATATTGCGGCTGGTGGCCCGCAGGACGTGGAGATTTTTTGAAACTTTTGTCACATCGGCCGACAACATGCTGCCGCCCGACAATTTTCAGGAGGACCCCAAACCGCTGGTTGCGCACCGCACCTCACCCACAAATATCGGGCTTTATTTACTCTCCGTGGCCAGCGCGCAGGAATTTGGCTGGATTGGCCGCAGCGATGCGATTGCAAAAATTGAATCTACCCTTGCCACCGTCAAGCGCATGGAAAAGTGCAGGGGACACCTTTATAACTGGTACGATACGACAAGCCTGGTCGCATTGGAACCAAAGTATGTATCCACTGTGGATAGCGGAAACTTGGCCGGCCACTTGATCGCGCTTTCGAACTGCTGCTCCGATTGGATTGTAAATCCCGGAAAGGTTGCCGGCGGCCTCGATGGAATTGAAGACGCCCTCGGCATTCTCTCGCAGGATCTTGCGGCGATACCAGATGACCGGCGCGTTTTCAGGCCGCTTCGCAAAAAAATTGAATCGCAGATAGCGGCCTTCAGAAAAGCCGTCGACAAGGCACGCACAACACCCGAGTATATTTCTGTCCGGCTCATAGAGTTTGCTGTCCACGCCGCAAACATCCATGCCACGGTTGCACAGCTGCAAACCGAGATCGGCATACCAGCCTGTGGGCTGCTGCTGCACTGGGCTGGCGCCCTGAGACAGACTGTTGAAAGTCATTTCAAAGATCTGTCAGAAGATCAAGTCTCGCTGAAGACGCGGCTAAACAAACTCGTCGCTGACATGCGGGAACTTGCGTTCGACATGGAGTTTGGGTTTCTCCTCGATCCCCAGCGACTTCTCTTGTCAATTGGATACCGCGTAGCAGAAGAGATGCGAGACGAGAGTTGTTACGACATGCTTGCGTCCGAAGCACGGCTTGCCAGCTTCTTTGCGATCGCAAAAGGCGATTTGCGAACACGACATTGGTTCAGGCTTGGGCGCACGGTAACGGCGGTCAAAGGGGGAGCCGCATTGGTTTCCTGGTCCGGCTCCATGTTTGAATATCTCATGCCATCACTGGTCATGCGCGCTCCCAGCGGCGGCTTGCTCGATCAAACCACCAGGTTGGTGGTGCTGCGCCAAATAGCCTATGCCAAGGCTCATGGCATCCCATGGGGAATTTCAGAGTCTGCCTTCAATGCACGCGATCTCGAATTCACCTATCAATATTCGAATTTCGGTCTGCCGGAGCTTGGACTGAAGCGGGGGCTTTCGGAGAATTTCGTGATAGCACCTTATGCCACAGGCCTTGCGGCAATGGTTACGCCGTGTTTGGCGGCCAGAAATTACGAAAGGCTAGTGCGAGAAGGTGGGCGTGGCGTTTATGGATTTTACGAAGCACTTGACTTCACACCAACGCGGTTGCGCAAGGGTGAGTCAGTTGCTGTTGTGCAGGCTTACTTTGCCCATCATCAGGGCATGACGATAGTTGCCATCCTGAATGCGGTAAAAAACGGTGAAATGCGTGACAGGTTTCACGCAGAGCCCATGGTGCGCGCCAGTGAGTTACTGTTGCAGGAGCGCGCTCCTCGCAATGTGCCGGTGTCGCACGCCAGGGCAGATGTATCAGGCGGCGGCGTGGCGGTTCGAGATATAGTTTCACCCACTGCCAGAACATTCGATATCTCGCGCACAGCCTCGCCCTCCACCCATATTCTTTCGAACGGCCAATATAGTGTCATGATCACAGCGGCTGGTTCTGGTTACAGCGAGTGGAATGGCCAGGCCCTGACGCGCTGGCGGGAGGACAGTGTCTGCGATGATTGGGGTTTCTACTTTTACTTGCGGGAGCCCAGAAGCGGCAAGGTGTGGTCAGCAGGCCACATGCCTGTTGCAGCTCCTGCAGATAGCTATCTGGCTTCGTTCACTGAAGACAAGGCCGAATTCATCCGCAAAGATGAAAATTTCACAACCACGCTTGAATGCGTCGTTTCACCAGAGGACAATGCGGAAGCACGTCGCGTCACCATCATCAATTCCGGGTTGACTGCACGCGAGATTGAATTCACCTCCTATGCTGAACTCGTCTTGGCGCCTGCTGCGGCAGATACGGCGCACCCGGCGTTCTCGAAAATGTTTGTTGAAACACAATACATCCCGGAAATTGAAACCGTTCTTGCAACCCGTCGCCGGAGATCACCAAGTGATCCCGAAATCTGGCTGGCACAGTTCATGCTTGTGCAGGGCACCACCGTTGGGGTGATGGAATTCGAGACGGATCGCGCCCGCTTTCTTGGCTCCGGCAATAGCACAAGAATGCCCAAGGCTATGGCGGGAAATGAAAAACTCGCGAACACAGTCGGCACGGTTCTTGATCCCATATTGGCCATGCGCCAGAGAATGAGGATACCTGCCGGGCGACAGGTCCGCTGCACGCTGTGGACCGTCGTGGCAGACTCGCGCGAAGCCGTATTGGAGCTTGTTGACCGTCATCGTCAAACTGCTGCCTATGACAGGGCGCTCATGTTGGCCTGGACCCAAGCACAAGTCCAATTGCGACATTTGTCCATCGGCGTTGATGAAGCGCATCTTTTTCAGACTCTCGCCAGCCACCTGATTTACGGCAACGCAACATTGCGCTCGCCAGCAAAAATCCTGTTAGAGAACATGGGATCACAGTCAGCCCTGTGGCCGCAGGGAATTTCAGGGGACCGACCGATCCTGCTGGTTCGCATCGACGAAATTGAGAATATCGGACTCGTTCACCAGCTCCTGCAGGCTTTCGAATATTGGAAATCAAAACGACTTGTGGTGGATATTGTCATCCTCAATGATCGGATGTCGTCGTATGTGCAGGATTTGCAAGGTGCCATTGAAGCGCTGGTGCGCAAGATCAACGTGCCACACCAGCTTGGCGGCACTGGTGAAACGGGGCAGATCTTCACCCTCCGGGTTGATCTCCTGTCGCAAGAAACGCTGCGCGTGCTTCCCGCCGTAGCCCGGGTGGTACTGTTCGGGCGCCGGGGCGACCTCGCCAGTCAGCTCGCACGAGTGAAGGAAGCCGCCGCGCCACTTCCGACTTACGTCAACGAACCGCTCCGTTCATTGCCAAAAGCAAAATTGGCAAAAGACATGCCAACGGATCTTGAATTTTTCAATGGTTTCGGCGGATTTGGCGCCAACGGAACGGAGTATGTGATGGCGCTTGAATCCGATCTCCCAACTCCGGCCCCGTGGATAAACGTCATAGCCAACCCGTCATTCGGTTTCCAATGCGCCGCGGACGGCGGCGGTTACACCTGGATTGGAAACAGTCGCGAGAACCAGATCACCGGCTGGAGCAACGATGCCGTCAGCAACCGGTTAAGCGAAGCGTTTTATGTCCGCGATGAAACGGGCGGTTTTCTGGCGAGTCCTACATTGGCGCCGCTAAGATCTAACGAAGGCACACATCGCGTGCGCCACGGTTTTGGTTACACCATTTACGAACGTGACGTACGCAAGCTTCGCATGGAGCTTTTGCAAATGGTGCCGCTGACGGATTCCATAAAATTTTCGCGTTTGCGCCTGACAAATGACTCGACATCTCCACGAACTCTCACCGTGACTTTTTATGCCGAGTGGGTATTGGGAGCGACCCGCGCTGCCACCGCGCAATTTGTAACAACGGCAATTGACAGCCAGACCGGCGCATTGTTAGCGCGCAACCCGTGGAGCATTCAATCCGGCGAACAGATCGGATTTGCTGACATGTGCGGCGTTCATACAGGTTGGACGGGCGACCGGCGCGAATTCCTGGGAGCCTATGGCAGCCTTGCCGCGCCACGTGCCTTGGCTCCTGCAACCAAATTATCGAACCGGACCGGTGCCGGTATGGATCCATGCTGCGCATTACAAACCAGCATCACTCTCGCACCCGGTGGTTCTGCTGAAGTAACTGTTTTGCTCGGAGGAGCACCAAATGCAGCAGAGGCTCAGGCGTTAGTCATGCGCTATAGGGCAACTAAATCTGAAGACCTATTGGTTGAAGTTCAGCGCTACTGGAACGAAACTCTTGCGGTTGTGCATGTAAAAACCCCCGACCGCTCTATGGATATCATGCTGAATGGCTGGCTTCTCTATCAAACCCTGAGTTGCCGCATGTGGGCACGTTCAGGATTCTACCAGGCAAGCGGCGCCTATGGGTTCCGCGATCAGTTGCAGGATTCTACTGCCTTGCTGGTCACCCAGCCAACCCTGGCGCGCCAACACATTCTGCGCGCCGCCGCACGGCAATTCGTTGAAGGTGATTTCCAGCACTGGTGGATTCCGGCAACAGGCATGGGGGTCAGAACGCGCATATCCGATGACACGGTTTGGTTGGCAAACTGTGTCGGCAGCTACATCAAGGTAACCGGAGACTGGAGCATTCTTGACGAAAACATTCCCTTCCTTGAGGGGCAGGCACTGGTAGAGGGAGAGCATGACGCATTCTTTTTGCCGTCGGTCTCGGAAGAAAACGCAACACTCTATGAACACTGCGCGCGGGCGCTTGAACGCAACCTGCCATTTGGTGCCCACGGCCTGCCGCTGATCGGGACAGGCGACTGGAATGACGGCATGAATCGCGTTGGAGAAGGTGGCAAGGGTGAAAGTGTTTGGCTGGGCTGGTTTCTACTGGAGACGCTTAACGCGCTTGTTCCTTTGGCAAAAAGACGCGGCGATGCCAAACGCGCAAAAATTTGGCGTCAACGCACCAATGAACTCCATGCGGCACTTGAGCGAAATGGTTGGGATGGAGGCTGGTATCGGCGCGGTTTTTTCGATGATGGCACACCGCTGGGCTCTGCCCAGAACGAAGAATGCCGCATCGACGCCATCGCCCAGTCATGGGCAGTAATATCAGGCGGCGCATCCCGCGAGCGTGCCGTAATCGCCATGGAAGCGTCCTATCAACAATTGGTTCGCCCCTCAGACAAGGTCATGCTGTTGTTTACGCCACCGTTCGACAAGACCGAGAAAGATCCCGGTTACATCAAGGCTTACCCGCCAGGCATCCGTGAAAACGGTGGCCAATACACACACGGTGTTATCTGGTCTATCTTTGCCCACGCGAAACTAAATCAAGCGGAGCGCGCCACAGAAATTTTTTCGCTGCTGAATCCTATTAATCAGGCAAGAGATGAAGCAGGCGCAGCAACATATCGGGTAGAACCATATGTCATCGCGGCTGATGTCTATTCAGTTTCACCGCATGCTGGTCGCGGCGGGTGGACATGGTATACGGGCTCGGCCGGGTGGATGTATCGGGCTGGCCTCGAAGCGATTCTGGGCGTGACCCGCGAGGGGAATTTGCTGCGTATCAAACCTTGCGTTCCAGATGAATGGCAGGAGTATGAAATTGTGACGCGGTTTGGTTCTACACGCTACGAAATCAAATTGTCCCGTGGAGTGGACAATGCGGTGCCAGGGGCCAGCGATGTCGAGGTTGTTTCACCTGGTGAATATTTGATTGCTCTGGAAGATACGGGCGGAGTTCGCGAGTTCACGCTGCAACTCATTTCTACCGGCTGACTTTTGGCTCGATGAACTTTGGGTGGCCGTCTATGATTGAGCTGCGGCGGAGCATGGGATGCTCCGCTGCACCTTATTGAATTAGAAACGTGCCGCGAAATGTTTCGATCTGCCAATTGGATGCACGGAACAATTAAAGCCAGCCGGCACCAGATCACTTTCCCACGCATCATTGGGCATGAGAGTGAGAGACGCGGCCCGACGCAAGTAACTCTGAATGCGGTGAATGCTGCTCATGACCGTGAACATCGTAGGCCACACAACCAATATGGACGCTCCATACACGGCGAGGATTTCCAGTACTGGCGTCACGTAGTTGAGTTCCGTGGCCTTGCCAAGCACGAATGGCAGTGTCCACGATACTAGGGACACGCTTCCCAGAAACGTCATGCCAGCCAAACGTGTGCGACTGATGCCGTCAAACAGCCGCGTTCCAACTGATTTGCGCAGGGAAGGAAGCACAAGTTTATGCACCAGCACGCCGTTGACGGTCAACATCACGACGATGAAGACTTTTGCCCATAGCTTCTGGTTTGTCAGATATTCCGGGTTGGCAATGGTGTTGGTCCATATCAGAGCAGCACCACTCAGCCACAGTATGACCAGGCCAAAAGTTACGAGCCGCGACAGAAATTCCGCCTGATGAACTGTGTAGTTGCTGACTGGACGAATTACGCCGCGCGTGAAAATTGTGGTGTCGGCCAAAATAGCGCCGCCCAGGCCCATGATGAGGCCGGCCAGATGAACAATTTTCAGAACAGTCAATAGGGATAAAATATGCATGCACTTACTCCTGATAGTAGGGAAGTTTGGTGTTGAAATTATGAAATGGGTGATTGCCATTTCGCTTTGGCAACTCGTGCCGGGGACAGCTGCTCACGGCAGGTCAAGTCCCAATTCGTGTTTTGTAGCTGTTACTGCATGACGCTATGATGATTTGACCTGTCAACAGCTTGTCAGATAACTTTGGAATCAATTGGTCAGAATGAGACCACAATGACACAATTCTGGTAAACGCCATTGCGTGGCAAAAACAAAGTGCGCCCCGGGACATGAAAGTAGATACAGCTTGGGCAAAATCGGTCGATAGGCAGCGCGTCTTGTCACCCAACTTGCAGGTGGCAAAACCAATTTCTCCGCCATCCGCACATCAGCCTATTTTTTGGCGGCGCGATCAGACAGCTTGTCCAAGGCTTCCTGTGCACCCTGTTCAGTATGGGTAATACCTTCGCGCAAAACCTTGGTGGCAGCGTCCTGCTTTAGTTTGGGATCGGTAGGAACAGCTCTTGTCTGCTTATCGGCTTCCAGTCCATTTCTCACTGGTTTGCCGTCATCATTGCGGGCAACTTCGCCAAATTTCGCCAGCGCTTCAGGCTGCGTGCCTTTTGGGTCAATCATGCTCATCTCTTCTACCTTTCTGGTGATATGCTGATCAACGTCGGCGGCAATCAATGGTTCCTTTCTTTAAAATCTGTTGTCTGTGGAACCATTGGGATTGGGCCACGCGGTGTGGTGCGCGCGGCATATCATTGGCGACGAACCCTTCGCGCTGCTTTTACCTTACATTATCATGCAGTCCAAGCCCGGTTGTCTCAAGCATATGATGGATAGCTATGACGGGCAGGGGGAGGCAATGTTATCGCAATTGAAGAAGTGCCTTGGAACGATGTGAGCCGGTACGGGGTGGTAGGTTATGACCACGGCAAAAATGGCGCGATAGTGATCAACCAAATGATTGAAAAACCCGCCCGTGAGCAAGCTCCGTCCAACCGGATAATCGCAGGTCGCTACATTCTTCAAACAGGAATTTTTGAAAAGATCGCAGCCGTTAAACCAGGCGCTGGTGGCGAAATTCAACTGACCGACGCCATGATAGCCCTGATGTCAGGGCAACCTTTCTGGGGCTGCGAGTTTCATGGTGCGACTTTTGATTGTGGAGACAAATTGGGTTTCCTACTTGCCAATGTTGCCTACGGCCTTGCGCACGGAGATATTGGTCCAGTTTTCAGCAGCGCTTTGGAAAAACTGTTGACGGAACATCGAGACTCAACTGTCGGCAGCGAGCCAATTGCAGCTGCCACTTCAGTGGCTTCAGTTGCCCGGAAGCATACGAGACCTGCGGCTTGAATCGTGCCGAAAGTGCTGGAGTACGGAACATTCAATTGAAGTCATATCCTGTTGCGATGCGGTAGTTCCGGCATTCTCTCGGGTCGAAGTGGGGCAGATGCGTTCAAAAATTCGTGGAAACTTAACGCACCCACTTATAGGGAACTCTTTCGCAAATACCTTGAGATCCAGGTATGAACCAGACAGTCTCAACCTAGCCATTTGAGGGCCAGAAGCCGGGAACATCAGGGCTTCGCAAGAAAGTCAAGATTTTCCAGCAGCCGCACTATGCTGAGAATTTCATCCAGTCGATCTTTGATGCCCTGGATGGGTTCGCTGGGCAAACCCTGGTGATCGGGGGCGATGGCCGCTTCTTCAATCGTGAAGTGATCCAGGCCACCATGAAATTTGGCTGTTCATACCCGTGGCGGGTGTGGAAAAATGGGCCGATGATTTTGCCAATCTCCCAGGCATCACCCTGCGCCGGATAGCCCAGACGAAGTATTGAAATACGGTTCCAAGTTTACCCCTCAGCACACAACAGCAAAACCTCAGGCTGTAGGAATTTTCCTCTTTGTTAACCATAATTGAATACCGTTAGTCTCTGGCTTATCCATGGTTGAGGAATGCTTCGCTAACACTATGTCAGATTGCGGACTGGGGAAATAGAGATGGCTTTGAATAATGTGCCGGCGGAAGGGATCGGCCTTTCGCTTGAAGCGGTTCTTGATATGCGGGTGGCAACTCCCCTCAAGGATATGCTCCTGCAAGGCCTCGCCCAAAAGAGAAATCTCATCATCGACGCCAGCGCCGTCAGCAGAATGTCGACTGCCTGCGTTCAGGTGCTTGCCGCGTTCATTCTCGAAACCCAAAAAACCAACACGTCACTGGTAATTTCCAGGATGTCACCGGTGTTTGAAAGCGCTTTCACCAATCTTGGTCTGGGGGGAATTTTGGAAGCCGTCAAACCGCAGGCCATGCAATGAAAATTCTCGCAGTCGATGATTCACCCACCATGCTTGAAATCCTGTCATCCAAATTGGGCGAGGCGGGCCACGAGGTTCTGGAGGCGGATAACGGGGCGGAGGCCATCAAGGTGTTGTCCGCCGGGCCGGTTGATATGATCATCAGCGACCTTAACATGGTTATCCTGAGCGGGCTCATGCTGCTCCAGAAAATTCGTGAAAACCCGGTCCATTTGGGAACCCCATTCATATTCCTCACGACGGAAAACGATGATGAGTTGAAGCAGGCCGCGCGCAAAGCCGGCGCCACTGCTTGGGTGGTCAAACCCTTCAAGCCCGACTCGCTGCTGCAATTGATTCAGCGGTTGGGTCCGGCTTGATGATGCTTGTTCCAGTGCCGGAAAAATTCCATGAGTGACAAGATCGAACGTTTCAAGACCATGTTTCTGGATGAGTGCGACGAGCATGTTCGCACCCTGGAGCGCACACTGTCTGCCATGCGCAGCGGCGCCCGCAGCCAGGAACTGGTGGACGATGCCTTCCGCGCCATTCACTCGGTCAAGGGTGGAGCCGGAATGTTTGCCTTTGACCGGATTGTGCCGTTTGCCCACATCTTCGAGACAGCACTGGAGCAGGTCCGTGTCGGCGAAATTAAAGTTTCCGACGAGTTCATCATTGTGGCATTGCGGGCAACCGATTGCCTGGCGGATCTCGTTCTCGCCGCTGGCAGCAATGCCGATCTTGCCCCTGGCTATGAAAGCACTGCACAGGCGGCACTCGCAAGGCTTGTTGGCCTCACGCCGCAAGACGCGCCTCAAATGCGGAGCGCCCCGGAGGAAAACAAGGAAACGGCATCAGGGCTGGTTGAGTGTTTTGACATAAGCTTTCAGCCACTGGCACATTTGTTCAGGCGGGCCAATGAACCTTTGTCTATCGTGCGTCAGCTGCAAAGGCTCGGAAGTCTTAAAGTCACCGCAGATATGTCCCGTTTGCCTCCATTGGCACAATTGCAGCCGCTTGATGCCTATCTGGGGTGGCATTTTGAACTTGAGACCGACAAGGGCGAATCCGCAATCCGCGATGTGTTCCAGTTTGTTGAAGGTGACTGCGATCTCACCATCGCGCGGCAAATGGTTGAGGTGACAGCACCGGTTGCTGTCGCTGAGCAAAAGCCAAGCCTGAATGAATCAGCCGTCACAACCATAAGGGTTGAAGTTGACCGCATTGACCGGCTGGTCAATCTCGCGGGCGAGATAGCCATTTCCGAGGCGCTGGTCGCCCAGCAGATAGACCAGACCTTGTCCTATGTGAATCCCCGGTTGTTCCAGGAGCTGTCGCAGCTCTTGATCCACACCCAGAATTTGCAGGATAGCATCATGGCAATCCGCGCCCAGCCCATCCGCACCATATTTGAACGCATGCCACGGCTGGTGCGTGAGCTGTCGGACCTGACGAAAAAGAAACTAATTCTGCGCCTCTCGGGTGAGAATACCGAAATTGACAAGACGGTGATCGAACAGCTCAGCGATCCCATCATGCACATGATCCGCAATGCCGCAGATCATGGCATCGAGGAGGCGGAAGAACGCAAGGCCGCCGGCAAGCCCGACGAAGGCGCCATCCATTTGAAGGCCGAACAGCGCGGCAGCCGCATCATTATTGAAATCAGCGATGATGGCCGTGGCATTGACCGCGAGAAGGTGCGCCAGAAAGCCATCGCCAAAAATCTTGTTTCAGCCGATGCGGTGCTTGGCATTGAAGACATTGACAATCTGGTCTTCATGCCTGGCTTTTCAACCGCTGATGCGGTGACCAATATTTCCGGCCGCGGTGTTGGCATGGATGTGGTCAGGCGCAATATCCAGAAGCTTGGCGGCCGCGTAACACTGCGTTCCGAACCGGGGCGTGGGTCCACCGTGGTGCTCACGCTGCCGCTCACGCTGGCGGTTCTTGAAGGCATGATCGTGCGTTCGGGGGCGGAATCCTATGTGATCCCCATTTCGAACATCATCGAATGCCGCGCATCCTGGCAGAAAGACGCAGGCCAGGTGCCGGGTTCAGGCGATGTGCTCAATGTGCGCGGCAGCTATGTCAGCCTCGTCCATCTGGGCCGTATTTTCAAATCCGCCACCACAGCCAGCGACGAACATTCAGTGGCCATTGTGGCTGAAGTCGAGGGTGGCCGCCGGGTTGCGCTGGTGGTTGATGAAATCATCGGCCAGCAGCAGGTGGTGATCAAGAGCATCACCGATAATCTTGATCCCGTTGTCGGCATCGCCGGTGCCACCATTCTGGGTGATGGCCGCGTGGCCCTCATCCTTGATGTCAGCGAAATTGCCACGCTTAGCGCCTTGACCGAAAAAAATATGCAAACCCCAACGACCCCAAATGACCAAAATAGGAGAAATGCAGCATGATCAGTCAGCGTAGGATTACCGATTACGACCAGGTGCGCCACGGTATTGCAGCGCCTGAAGACAGCAATGTGCAGCAATTCGTCTCCTTCGTGGTGGGCGAGCAGGATTACTGCGTGGATATCATGGCGGTGCGCGAGATCAGGGCGTGGACCGGAACCACGGCGCTGCCCAATTCGCCGCCCTATGTGCGTGGCGTCATCAATCTGCGCGGCATCATTGTGCCGGTGATTGATCTGCGCATGCGCTTTGGCCTGGGGCTGACCGAGCCAACGCCAGGCCATGTGGTGGTGATTGTCGCCATCGGCGAAACCCAGAGCGGACTTCTGGTTGATGGCGTTTCTGACATTGTGACCGTGCACACCAAGGATATCGCCCCCATCCCCGATATGGATGGCGAAACCCGCAATCCGTTCTTCCAGGGCCTTGTCACCGGCCAGAAAAAACTCATGGCGCTCATCGCGCTCGATCAACTGGCCACCCAGCGTGTGGGCGATCCCGTTTCAACTTCAGCTGCGGCATAGGAGAGCAACATGCTCAACTTCTTTAGCAACATCAAAATCGGCAAACGCATTTTTCTGCTGGTGCTGACACCGGCCCTTGGCATGGCAGCGCTCGCCGGGATTTACTTCAATGGCGATCAGACCATTGATGCGGCTTTCCGTGAGAATCAGGCTGCATCTGAAGCTGCAAATATCGCCGACCAGATGAGCATCACCACCCTGGAATTACGGCGGCGAGAGAAGGATTTCTTCCTGACAAACGATGACAACTCCATCGAACTGGCGAAGGCCGCGAGTGAAACCTTGCATGAATTAACGTCGAAACTGACCGGTGAACAGGTATCTGCCGGAGTTGCCGAATTGGCAGCGAAACTTGAACCCTTGCACGAAGCCTACGGCCAGAATTTAGACAAGGTTGTTGCCGACCAGCGAAAACTGACCGGCACGGAGATGCAGGACAAGGAAGCACAAGCCGAGGAAGGCCTCGACGCGGTGATCGTCAGTAATAATTTGAGTGCTCTGGATTTCAAGTTCAGCGCGGCGCGTGACGAGGTCAACGAATATCTGCACAATAATTTCCGCCAAGCCGATGTCAAAAATCCGGCCGCGATGAAGGCGGCAGCGGACAAGGCGGTTGCCCTGTTGGACACAGTGGTTCATGACGTCGAAACTGAAATGGCAGTGTCCACTTTGCCGCTGGGCGAGCGGGACAAAATCAAGGCTCTGGCCGAAACCTACCGCACCGTTCATCGGGAATTGATCAACGCCAATGTGGACTTCCTGGCCAACGCCAAGGCCTTGTCCGACAGCTATGCGGAGATGGAGCCGATCTTCGCCGAGATCGACAAGCTCACCGCAGAACAGCAAACCAATTCGGCTACCTTGCTGGTGAGCACCCGCGATCAGACCCGCATGATTTGGTTTGCCAGCCTGGTGGCCATCTTCAGCATCATGCTGGTCATCGGCTTGATCATCAGCCGCAGTATTGTTCGCCCGGTGCAGGCCATCACCAGCATATTCGAAAAGGTTGCAGCTGGTCACCAAAATATTGAAATCCCGTCTCAGGACCAGAAAGACGAGATCGGCCAGATGGCCCGTATCCTGGCTTCGTTCCACCAGAACACGGCTCAGGCGACGCGCACCCAATCGGCCCTTGATGTGTCATCCGCCCCGTTCATGCTGGCGGATAATGAAGGCAACATCATCGCGCTCAACAAATCAGCCCAAGACATGTTTCACAATGCAGAGCGTGATTTGCAGCAGTCCATGCAACAGTTCAATGCAAGCACTGTGGCTGGCGGCAATGTTGCCATGTTCGGAACCACGTTATTAAACAACAAAATGGCGGCGGCGTGGAATGATCGCCTGGTGATGGGAGCACGCACTTTCGATCTTACTCTCACCCCGGTGCTGAACGCCCTTGGCGAAAAGCTGGGCACGGCCATTGAATGGAAGGACATGACCGTCCAGCTCGCCACCGAACAACAGATTGCCGGCATTGTTCATGCCGCAGGCGAGGGTGATTTCACCCGCCGTCTCGACTTGGCCGACAAGCAAGGCTTCCTGCGTGATCTTGGCAAGGGCATGAATGACCTGACCGAGACCGTGGATCGTGGCCTTTCGGAAACCGTGCGCATGATGTCGGCGCTGGCCAAAGGTGATCTCACCCAGCGCGTAACGGGCGATTTCAAAGGCAGCTTCCTGCAACTCAAGACCGACGCCAACTCCATGGCTGAGAAAATTCGCGCCATTGCACGGCGCATCTCTGGGGCTTCACGCGAAGTGCAGGGAGCAACGCGCGAGATTGCTTCAGGTGTGGCCGACCTGTCGTCGCGCACCGAGCATCAGGCCTCGTCGCTGGAGGAAACCTCGGCCTCAATGGAAGAGCTGGCCACCACCGTGCGCCAGAATGCTGGCAATGCCCAGGAAGCCAATCAGATGGCGGCAGCGGCCAGCACATCAGCCGTCAACGGTGGTGAGATTGCCACCCGCGCTGTGGCGGCCATGGGCAAGATCGAGGACTCTTCTCGCCAGATCGGCGATATCGTTGGGCTTATTCAGGAGATCGCCTTCCAGACAAACCTGCTGGCACTCAATGCTGCTGTGGAAGCAGCACGTGCTGGTGATGCCGGCAAGGGTTTTGCTGTGGTTGCCAATGAGGTGCGAGCACTTGCCCAACGGGCGGGTCAGGCTTCGAAGGACATCAAGGGCCTCATCACCAACTCCGACATGCAAGTGCGTGAAGGCGTGACTTTGGTCAAGCAAGCTGGTTCATCGCTTGGCGAGATCGTGGCTTCGGTCAAGAAGGTGGCAGGCCTTGTTTCTGAAATCGCTGCCGCCACGCAGGAGCAATCCTCCGGCATCGAGCAGGTCTCCAAGGCCGTCACCGGCATGGATCAACTGACCCAGCAGAATGCTGCCCTGGTTGAAGAAACCAATGCTGCCCTGCATTCCGCCACCAACCAGGTGGATGAGCTGCGCAAGGTGGTGTCGTTCTTCCAGACCGGCGATGAAGCAACGGTCGAAGCGCCGGATCAATCCGAACCCACAGCCGAACCCGTCAACCCGGTGCGTCAGCAGTTCCAAACGCTCGTGCGCCGTGTGGCTGGAACCCGTGGTGGTGCCGTTGCTCCAACTCATGACAATTGGAAAGAATTCTAAATCGTAATTCTTGCCGCCGGAGCCTTCGGGTTCCGGCGGCGGACAAAGTCCGGGGGCTCAACAAATTGAATGGACGTGTCGTGACACTATTTCCCCGGAAGATTTCTACTCAGGCAATCGTGCTTTGTATTTTCTCGGTTGTCTTTCTCATGCTGAGCGGCGCGACGTCGCTTTTTGTTGGACGGCGGCTCGTAGCGGACGTCGAACAGACGCGAATGATCGCCACGGCCCTGCGGAATCATACGGTCGCGGATATGGTCCATGACGGTCTGCGCAGCGTGGCCTATGCTGCACTGGTTGCCGCCGAAATAGAACAACCGGTTGAAAAGATCGACAAAGAAATGGATGACTACGTCGTCACCATTAACACGGTTCTGGCCGATAACAGGTCCCTGAGTCTGCCGCCGAGCGTGCGCGCCAAGCTCGAAAGTGTCGCAGAACCTCTGGCGGATTTTGTAGCCGCGACAAAAAACGTCGTGACCATGTCGGTTCAACACCGTGCCGAAGCGGTCGCGGCACTTCCGGGTTTCGAAACCAAGTTCCAAGGCCTTGAGAGAGCGCTCGATGAGGTCGGTGACGGGATAGAGGCCGAGGCTGCGGCAATCGAAACCCGCAGCCGGGAATTTGCGTTGCTTTCGCAGATCATCACTGGCGTCATGCTTGCTCTGGCGTTTGCAAGTGTCGCGGCATTGGCGGCCTACGTGATTTATTTCATGCTTCGCCGCCTGCGGCGGCTCGAGTCAGCGATGATGACGCTCGCGGACGGGCAGACCGAATTCGATATCGGTGACACGGATCGCAGTGACGAGATTGGTGACATGGCGCGCGCCGTTGTTATGTTCCGCGATAGCGCAATCGAGCGGCAGCGGCTGGCGGATGAAACGGTGGCGCAGCAGTCGAAGATCGGCGAAGCACATTTGCAGGCCGAACAGGAACGCGAGCGAAATTCTGGATTGCGGTCGCAAAGTGCTGAACAGCAAGCAAGACTGATTCAGCTTCTTGGTGAGGCGCTCGGCAAGTTGGCGCGTGGCGACCTGAAGACCCGCCTGGCTGTCAGTGCCGACGATGTGTTCCGGCAGATCAAGGAAGACATGAACACGATGGCCGACAAGATCCGTGTGATTGCGCGGCGCATCTCAGGCGTGTCGCATGAAGTGCAGGGGGCCACCCGTGAGATTGCTTCGGGTGTTGCCGATCTTTCAGCTCGCACCGAACATCAGGCCTCATCGCTGGAAGAAACTTCCGCCTCAATGGAAGAGCTGGCCACTACCGTGCGCCAGAACGCTGGCAACGCCCAGGAAGCCAACCAGATGGCCGCAGCGGCCAGTAACTCGGCCGTCAACGGTGGCGAGATTGCAACGCGTGCGGTGGCCGCCATGGGCAAGATCGAGGACTCTTCTCGCCAGATCGGTGATATCGTCGGTCTGATCCAGGAGATCGCTTTCCAGACCAATCTGCTGGCACTCAATGCCGCTGTGGAAGCTGCTCGGGCCGGCGATGCTGGTAGAGGTTTCGCCGTGGTTGCCAATGAGGTGCGGGCGCTGGCCCAGCGGGCAGGTCAGGCTTCGAAAGACATCAAAGGCCTGATCACCAACTCCGACATGCAAGTGCGTGAAGGTGTGACTTTGGTCAAGCAAGCAGGTTCATCGCTGGGTGAGATCGTGGCTTCGGTAAAGAAGGTCGCAGGCCTTGTCTCCGAGATCGCTGCCGCCACCCAGGAGCAATCCTCGGGCATTGAGCAGGTATCAAAGGCGGTGACCGGCATGGATCAGATGACCCAGCAGAATGCTGCCCTGGTTGAAGAGACCAATGCAGCGCTGCATTCAGCCACCAGCCAGGTTGATGAACTGCGCAAGGTCATTTCGTTCTTCCAGACCGGCGATGAACAGGTCGTCGAAGAGCAGGATCAATCCGAACCCGTCAACCCGGTGCGCCAGCAGTTCCAGTCGCTGGCTCGCAAAGTGGCCGGAGCCCGTGGCGGTGCCGCGACCGTTCCGGCCCATGACACCTGGAAGGAGTTTTGACAACCGACATGCTTGCTAACAGTTCACCGGCCCGGCTCGATCCCGAGGAAAACCAGCAGTATCAGATTCAGCCCGGCCAGTGGTTGACGCCGATGTCTGATGCCCAGTTTGATTTCTTTCGGGATCTTGCCAAAACCCATGCAGGCATCACGCTGCCTGATTACAAGCGCAATATGGTTTACCGCCGGGTGTCGAAGCGGTTGATGAAGCTTGGCCTGAAGGATTTCGGCGCCTACCGCGATGTGCTGACAGGCCCAGGCGCAGCCGAAGAACTTGTGTTTTTCATCAATACCCTGACCACGAACAAAACTGAATTCTTCCGTGAAAACCACCATTTCGAGCATCTATCATCGGTCACGCTGCCGGGCCTGAAAAAACAGCTGGAAAAAGATGGCGAGCGCCGCTTGCGCATCTGGTCAGCGGGTTGTTCGTCCGGCCAGGAACCCTATTCGATTGGCATGACACTCTCCGAATCCTTCGCTGATCTGGCGCGGTGGGATGCAAAAATCCTGGCCACCGACATCGACACGGACATGGTTGAACTTGGACAGCAGGGGATTTACCCAAGCACTGAAATTCTTTCAATCCCGCCCAGGCTGCGCCAGAAATATGTCGAGCCCGTATTGGGTGATGACCAGAGTGGCCGGATGAATTATAGCCAGCGCTCGCTCATCACTTTCAACCAGCTGAACCTGCATGGACAGTGGCCGCTGAAAGTCCAGTTCGATGCCATCTTCTGCCGCAATGTGATCATCTATTTCGACAAGCCAGACCAGCGCCGCCTGTTTGACCGTTATGCCAACCTGTTGCGCGATGGCGGCTATTTGTACATCGGGCACTCCGAGTCCCTGTACAAGGTGACTGAACGTTTTCGCTCCATCGGGCAGAGCATTTATCAGAAGGTCATGTGATGACAGTACGCGTTCTCATTGTTGATGATTCCGCCATGATGCGCAGTTTTCTGCGCGAAGTCCTGTCGGGCGATCCGGAAATTGAAGTTGTGGGCGTGGCGTCCGATCCCTTTTCGGCGCGGCAGAAAATCAAAGTGCTCAACCCCACCGTGATCACCCTTGATATCGAAATGCCAGGGATGGACGGCCTGATATTTCTTGAACACCTCATGCGGCTGCGACCCATGCCTGTCGTGATGGTTTCCTCCCTCACGCAGAGAGGTGCGGCCACCACCTTGCGCGCACTGGAAATCGGTGCGGTGGATTTTGTGGCCAAACCCGTGCAGGCCCTGGAAACAGGCTGGCCGGATTTCCGGGCGGAAATTATCGAAAAGGTGAAAACAGCTTCAGCTGCTTATGTTCCCTATGAAGTGCCGCCCACACACCATCTCGATATGCCCCAGGGCGCATCTGGGCCTAGAAAGATTGTGGCCTTGGGCGGATCAACCGGCTCAGTGGCTGTGTTCCAGCACATCATCGGTGCAATGCCTGCCGATGGACCGGCCATGGTGCTGGCCGTGCACATGCCCGCCCAATTCACCCAACAGTTTGCAACGCGGCTTGATGGCCTGTGTGCGATGACAGTGGTTGAGGCTGAGGACCGCATGCCGATTGAGACAGGCCATGCCTATGTGGCGCGCGGCGACCGGCATTTAACGATCGGTCGCGGCACAGCGGGCTATGAGTGCAGGCTGGAAAATGGTCCCAGGGTCAATGGCCATGTGCCATCAGTTGATGTTCTGTTCGAATCGGTTGCCAGCACGGTTGGTCGTGCGGCCATCGGTGTCATTCTCACGGGCATGGGAAAGGATGGCGCCATCGGCCTCAAGGCCATGCGCGATGCCGGCGCTCTGACAGCTTGCCAGAATGAGGCAACAAGCCTGATCTATGGCATGCCAGGCGCTGCCGTTGCCGTAGGGGCCGTGCGCGATCAGCTCTCGCTCGCCGATATCCCTGAATACATCCTGCGCAATGCCGGTCAGCTGCATGCCGCAAAATTGAGGTCTGTGGAATGAGCGCATCACAGGTTTTAAACGACATGCATACCGATGCGCAGCCTGCGGACCGCAAGTCGCATTTTGACAGCAGCACGGGGGCCACGGCGATATGGATATTCCAGGGTGATTTCTACGTCTCGTCAAGACCCGATCTGTTTCTGACAACGGTTCTTGGTTCCTGCATCGCCGTTTGCATCCGGGACACTGTGACCGGCTGCGGCGGCATGAATCATTTTTTGCTGCCGGACACGGAAGACCGGAACGATCAGTTTCCCAGTCTGGCGCTACGCTATGGCAGCTACTCGATTGAACGCCTCATCAATGCCATCCTGTCGCGTGGCGGCAGGCGCGAGCGCCTTGAAGTGAAGGTTTTCGGCGGGGCTAACGTGATGAATGGCATGTCTGAAGTCGGTTCGCGCAATGTGGACTTTGTTGAGCATTATTTTGCCAAGGAGCGCCTGTCCATCACTGCAGCGGATTTGCGCGGCAATTACCCGCGAAAATTACGTTACTTTCCAACCACAGGCCGCGCCCAAGTCTGTCACTTGCGCGATCATGAAGCAAAAGAAGCCATCCAGTCCGAAACGACACTGCGCAGCAAAGTATCGTTCTCCAAGATATCCGGACCTGTAGAAATATTTACCGATTGAAGAATTGCGAATTGTTTGCGCCCCCGCAATTTTACAGAAACTCCGTGGAAAGGAATTTTACATGGCGGGGTCAGTGAAAATTTCGAAGAAAGCGTTTTTGACATGAGCCCGGCGAAATATTTCCGTAGGATCAGTCCGGCAGCCACCAGCAAAATGATGTTGATGGCATCCATGAATGTTGCCTTGGCCTTCGGCTCACGTCGCCACCTGTTATGGCCTAATTTGTGATGGTCTTGTGGAGCGCCTTGATGCGCTTTGCCAATGCGATGACGTTGGTTACGGCGCGTCCCGGTTTTTCCGGTTCAGCAGGGCTGGCGGCTTCGGCTTCGGCGGCAACGGGCGTTTCCTGCCAAGCCTCATCAAATCGCGTGAGTTCGTTTTGCAGCTTTGCAGGCGATTGGTCGATTACGGGCTCGGCCTGGGGAATTGTCTGGAAACTGGTGCCGCCAGCGGGCTTGACGAAAACGGTGTTGTCCAGCGACACGCCACGCACGGGCGTTTCAACGTCGCGCTGTTTGGCAATCTGGGCTGACAGGGAGGTGAGTTCCTGGATTCGGCTCTGCAGGCGATCTGGTTCAATGACTGTGGTGTGAACCGTCGGCTTTTCTGGCAATTCTGCGATGCGCGCCTGGCTCGCAATGACCGGTGTTTCTGTGGCGGGAAGTGATTGCCTGGCCTGGAGTTCACGATATTGATCGGCCTGAAATTCCAGTTCACGTTCGAGAGTTTTTATCTGGGCCTGGAGATTGACAAGTTCGGCGTTACGATCGAGCAACTGGGCGTCGCGTTCTTTCACCAGCTCATTGCGGGCGGCCAGTTCTTGTGCCAGGGCATCAGTGCGGTTGCGATGCCGGGTGACCTCGGCGGATTGCTCGGCGCTGCGCATTTTCATTTCTTCAAAACGCACCTCAAGCTTGGTTGCCATCATTGCGTGTTCGGCACGCAAGCGGTCGCGATCTGATTGCAGTTCAGCAACGGTGGAGGGGATGCTTTTTTGATTTCTTTTGGCGCCCAACCGGAAAGCAAGCTTCCAAGCTATTCTTCCCGCAATCAAGGCAATAAATGTTGCCATGGCAAAGCCAAGGACAACCAACATTACAGCCTCAGTTAGCGACATTCGAATCCTCAAATAGGCAAAGATTACAATTTGCAGCTGACCTTAGCAAAATTGTGTCAACCGCCAATGCTAAATTTGATAGGAAGTTTAACTTAGAAGGGGTTCCAGGTTGGTGATTTGGAGTATTTCAAATAGCCGACGTTGGCGCCAAGGCGGGCGCCGACGCCAGTTCTGATGGGAGCCAATATGACCGCATCATTGCGCTGGAAATTAACACCGACGCCGCCGACGAAATAGGCCGAACCCTCAACGCCGATAAAGCGCTCATAGAGATCTCTTGGTGAATGGGAATTGTAAACCAACGTCATGGTGCGGGAACCATTGCCGCCGAAATCGAAGCCTACCGATGGGCCTTGCCAGTAGATGCGTTGGGTGATGCCGCTCTTGTAATAGATGGTGCCTTCGCCGTAGCGCAGACCGCCCACAAACGCACCTGCACCTTCTTCACCGACGATGAAGGCCGTGGGTTCGCCCTGGCTTTGAAAAACATACTGAACCGCATCGCCGATGCCACGGCTGGCCTTGCCAAAGAATGTGTGGCCGGCCGCAATGATTTCGTCGTTTGAATAGGTTGTGGATTGCTTGTCGATGCTGCCGGTTGTTTGCGCTGTAGCGGTCAGCGGAAGGCTGCCCAGGCTGATTGCAAATGCCAAGGCCAAAGATTTCAAAAATGTTTTACGCATGGTTCCACCTTTATAATGACGCCAAAGCCTAACGGAGAGGGCTTACGAGATGGTTAATGTTTGGCGAATTAGGCGGCGCTGGCGATAAAGCCTGGATTATCAAAGCCTCTATCGCTCTTGCCGTAGTTCAAGGGATAGCCGTCTATCTTCAGAACTTTGCCGCCAGCGGCGAGGAGCACCGCATGCCCTGCTGCGGTGTCCCATTCCATGGTGGGGCCAAATCTCGGGTAAAGATCAGCCTCGCCTGCCGCGATCAGGCAGAACTTGAGCGATGAACCGGCCGATACCAATTTTGCAACTTTGATGGTTTTGAGAAAGTCCTCAGTTTCCATGTCGCGATGGCTGCGACTTGCGACGACCGTTGCACCATCGTCGGGGCGGACGCGAACGCGAAGCTGTTTCCAGGCAATGCGGTCATCGGGTGAGATTTTACCTTCTGCGGCGCCGATGGAAAAGTCACCCCAGAAAATGCGGTTTATGGCTGGCGCATAGACAACACCCATGACGGGAATTCCATTTTCGATGCGCGCTATGTTCACCGTGAACTCGCCATTTTTCGAAACGAATTCTTTGGTGCCATCGAGTGGATCCACGAGATAGAACTTGCTGCCGACCTGTGGAATGCGCCCGCCGGATGCTGCCTCCTCGGAGACAACCGGCGTGGTGGGATCAAGGGTCGCAAGGCCCGCCAAAATGATGCGTTCGGCCACTTCATCAGCTTCAGTCACCGGCGAAAGGTCGCCTTTCATCTGGGCGCTGAATTCCGTTCCGTAGATTGCCATGATTTCGCGACCGGCGGTCAGTGCCAGTTTTACCAGTGATTTAGCCAGAGCATTCGGGGCAGGGGTCATGGGGCTTCCAGATGGTTTTCGGCACCTCTATGGGCCGGTCTTTCATCAATCGTCAATGCAGTAAATTTTAGATAGGCTTGCTAAATAGAAATCAGCGAATCACTTAATGGGGACCCTATGACCGATACGCTTCGCATTTCCGATCTTGATCTCGCAGCCCTGCTTTGCAGCCGGGTTTGCCATGACGTGATTTCACCGGTGGGTGCCATCGCCAATGGCCTCGAACTCTTTGATGATCCGGAAATGGACCCGGAAACCAAGGCTACGGCTTTGGATATGATTCGGTCTTCGGCCAAGACTGCCGGAGCCAAGTTGAAATTCTGCCGTATTGCATTTGGTGCCGCGGGTTCGGCTGGCGCATTGATTGATCTCAGTGAAGCTGGCGAGGTGGCCAAGGGGTTTGTCGGGGAAGAAAAAGTCCGGCTCGACTGGCAGGCGCCGCGCGAAAACCGACCGAAGCAACAGGTGAAGCTTTTGCTCAACATGCTGCTGCTGGCGATGTCCGGCATTCCGCGGGGCGGGGTTGTGACGGTTGCCGTCGATGGTGATTACCTTTCGGTGCGAGCATCTGGCGAACGGGCAAAAATTTCCGAACCCATGGCTGAAGTGCTGGTGGGGTTGGCTGATCTTACTTTGCTTGATGCGCGGCTGGTGCAACCCTACTACGCCGTGCAATTGGCACGCTCGGCAGGTTTGGCACTTTCAATGGCAATGGAAGGAGACGATGTTCTGGTGCAGGCGAAAGCTTTGCAACAGGCGGCGGCGTAATCGCCCGCGAACAAAAAAACGGCAAAGGTTGGGGCCTTTGCCGTTTGCTTTTTTGAGTGGCCGTCAGATTGGTTATGCGGTTTCGCGGAGATCGTCCTGGCCTGACATGGGTGGTGCGCCTTCGCGCAGCACGTAGCCCCGGCCCCAAACCGTTTCGATGAAGTTCTTGCCTTCTGCCGCAGTTGCGAGTTTCTTGCGCAGCTTGCAGATAAACACGTCAATGATCTTGAGTTCGGGCTCGTCCATGCCGCCATAAAGGTGGTTGAGGAACATTTCCTTGGTAAGCGTCGTGCCCTTGCGGAGCGAGAGAAGCTCCAGCATCTGATATTCCTTGCCGGTGAGGTGCACGCGCTGGCCACCCACTTCGACGGTCTTGGTATCCAGATTGACCAGCAATTCGCCGGTGAGAATAACGGATTGGGCATGGCCCTTGGAACGGCGCACCACAGCATGAATGCGGGCCACCAGCTCATCCTTGTGGAATGGCTTGGTCATGTAATCATCGGCGCCAAAGCCCAGGCCCTTCACCTTATCTTCAATGCCAGCGAGGCCTGAGAGAATGAGGATGGGTGTGCCAACCTTTGAAACGCGCAAGGTTTTCAGAACTTCGTAGCCTGACATGTCGGGCAGGTTGAGATCGAGCAGGATGATGTCGTAATCATAGAGCTTGCCAAGGTCTACACCTTCTTCGCCCAAATCAGTGGTGTAAACATTGAAACCTTCGGACTTCAGCATCAGCTCGATACTCTGGGCTGTTGCGCTGTCGTCCTCTATCAGCAGTACTCTCATCTCAAAACCCCTTTTTGCCCGCCCCTGGTGGGGCCATTTTTGCTGCGGCGCCAAAAAGCAACAGGCCGTGACGTGCAACCAACGATTAACTCTAATTGTTAAGTTAAGCTTAGAAAGGTTAACAAAACCTAATCTCAGTGAACGAAACTTTTACCCATCTCACACAATATCTTGTAAAAGCGCGAAAACTCCAACAATATGTAGTTTAGCAGCGAAAAATTAAGTATTTCGGCCAAATCATTAATTGGCGACCCCACAAGTTTACGCAGCCTTAAGCTTACTCGTTCATTATGAATTTCGAAGACCCGAATCTTCTTCGTAGTTGATTCGGAGAATCGTGAATAGGGCCGACTTTGAAGCCCGGTTTGTAGTTTTTGTGTATTGTGAGGTATTCCATGCGTTCTCGTGAGACCCTTTTGCGCCAGCACCGATTTCGTACTGAAGAGCGCCGCCGCCAGGTTGCTGAAATCGATGGAATGATCCAGGATTTGACCAAGAAATACGATGAGCTTGATGCTCATGTGAAATTTGAAGAAAGCCGCAACGGCGTTTCCGATCCAGCGAATGTGAATTATTCAATGGCAGCCAAGGCCACGCGGGGCCGCCGGGACAATCTGCTGCGTTCCATTGCTGATCTCAACGACCAAAAAGAAACCGTCGTTGGACAGCTGGCTCATGAAGAAGCAGAGTTGCGCAAAATTGAGTTGATGGTCGAAAAAGAAACTACCAGTTCGACACTTCCATCCAACCTGTCGATGAACCAGCCAGTTCACGCTCTCTAGCGCGCTTCCCGGCAAGCCGGAATCGGCTTGCAGAAAAGGAATCGCGCCAGATCAATACGCTGGAGAAAATCCTTATCGCAAAAGTCTTCAACTTTTGCGGGATTTGCTCTAAGTTTTTAGGCTATGTGCTTTTAATCGCAGATAGAGGCCTTGCGCCTCTGCTGCGATTTTTTTTAGGTGTGAGTGCAACTCGGCGATTCTTTCTGGCGGTTTTGAGAAGCCTGTCGATTCCCAGACTGAATTATACCAGTGCGAGGCCCAGACTCCGTCAAATGGTTTTGGACCTTTGGGCCAAGCCAGCATGGCGTCATCAAAGTCTATTGCACAGGCATTGCAAAGTGCTGTTAGTGTGCGGCGGGGATCGGACAAGACATCATCGGCGTCGATCACGGGTGGCGCACTCCCCAGCTTTTGGGCTACGGCATCAAAAATCTCTGCCTGTTCTGTGAAACCGATATCACGTAACGTAACGTCGGCCCATTTCCTGGTATAACTGGCAAGAACTCTTTCTGGCGAGCGGATCAGGAAGGCATTTGTCAACTTGTGAATCCAGTTACGATCGAAACCCGGCAACATGTGGTGTGTCATGTGCTTTTGATAGAAGATCGGCTTTGCGGCCGGGGCTGAACATTTCTCGACCAGAGTGTTCCAGTCAGTTTCATTGGCTGCAATAATTTCGTTTCGCATGGGATGATCATTGCCGTGGTTTACCAACGAAAAACCGTAGAACGGCTCATCCCACACAACACAATCGCCACGACTGCCAAACGCATACATCATTGCCGTAGAAATATTGCGTGGGCCGGACCACATGGCGATGTTCACAGTCATGTTCTCGTTCCCGTTGAATAGAAAAACCAGCCGGCGATGCCGATGAGAGATATGGCAAAAATCCGGCCAAGTATTTTGACACGCGTTGGGTTGCTCAGCAATGAGTTGAAGCTGCCGGCGAGTGACACAATTGCCGCGTGGATGACGGTTGCCACGACTACATAAAGTATTGTCAGTGTTGCGAGTTGTGGAAGCAGGGCTTGTTGGGGTGCTATGAACTGCGGAAGGATAGCGGCGTAAACCAGGTAGGCCTTGGGGTTTAACATGTTGCTGAACAGCCCCTGGCTGAAATACCGCAGCCTCGGTTCTTTGAAGTCTCCATCATCGACAGTGGCGCTGGAGCGCCAAGCATCGAAGGCCAAATAGATAAGATATAGTGATCCGCCCCACCGGAGAAACTGAAAAAACCAGGGTGTTGTCGCGATCAATGCTGAAACGCCAATGGCTGCGGCGACGCCTGCGAAACTTAAGCCAAGAGTTACACCGAGGACGGCTGTAAGCCCGGTGAGGCGTCCCCGGGACAGGGCCAACAGCGCGAGCCAGGCCATGTTGGGGCCCGGTGTTAGTTCAATCAAAATGGCTGCGACTGCGAATTCGCCAAGCATTAGAGGCTGCGAGTCTTTTCGCGCTGGCAGAGGGCCTTGTAGAGTTCGGAAAGCTTTTTTGAAAAAGGTCCGGCGCCTTGCCAATTGGCGGTTGAAAGGGGATGCCGCACTGGCCTGCCGTCAATTTCACGCACCGGGATGAGACCAGCAAACGTTCCGGTGACGAAGGCTTCGTCAGCCCCATAGACATCATAGAGTGAGAACTGTTTTTCAAAAACCGGAATGGCATTGTCTTTGCACAGGCGAATCATGTTGCTGCGGGTGATGCCGGGAATGCAGTACTGGCCAGACGACGTCCAGATCTCACCACGCCTTACAATGAAAAAATGGGTGGAGTTGCAAGTTGCAACAAACCCCAGTGGATCCAGCATCAAAGCTTCATCAGCGCCTGCGTTCATGGCTTGCACGCAGGCTGTTATGCAGTTGAGCTTTGAGTGCGAGTTCAGTTTCTGATCTTGCACATCGGGCGACCCTCGTCGGACATTCACGGTGTGAAGCTTCATGCCGCGTTCAAATTTATCTGGGCTTGGAGTTTTGTATTCCGGGATGATGACGATGGTTGCAGGAGAAATTGTGACACGGGGGTCCTGATAGGGAGTTGATTTTACTCCGCGGGTGACCATGAGGCGGATGTGCACGCCATCGCGCATCTTGTTGGCATCAATGCAATCGAACAGGCACTTGACCAATTCTTTGGGCGTTATGCCAACATCCATGAATATGGCCTTGGCGCCTTCATAAAGCCGTTCAACATGGGCGTGGAGAAAGGGCACTTCACCATTCACTAGGCGCAGGCCCTCCCATACGCCATCGCCCAGAATGAAGCCGGAATCGAACACCGACACCATGGCCTTTTCGCGGGGGAAAAGTGCGCCGTTGATGGAGATCAGGATATCCGCATTGCGCGGGTCGACTTTGATATCGTGGAGCGTTTGGGACATGGTCCCTCGGGTTTATCGCAGGTGCTGCGGGGCGGCAAGGGCGCTAGAGAATCAGCCAGAATACCAGCCAGAGGATAGCCATGATCCTGGCTGAGTGGGCTAGAACGTCAGTGCTGCGATCTGCGCTCCGCCAGGTGCCGACTGCCGACACAATGCCATAGGGCAGGGGCAGCACATGCAAAAATATGGCCCAGGCGATATGAGCCTCATTCACAATTGCCATCAAGGCCGCAAAGGTAGCCACGAGATTGAGGATCAGGCCATAGGAGATGAGGTAACGCCAGAATGCCACGTTGAGTGGCAATTGGCCCCGCCAGAGTTGGCGGAGGCTAGCTCCTGCCATCGTTGTCCTCCCAAGCCTGATCTATGTTCATTGGGCCGGTTGTTCGGTCACTGGTTAGAACACGCGAAAGTTCGGTGCGGTTTTGCCGGGCCGTATCAACCATCTTGTCCACATCGCCCACATGTTTGGCCATTTCACGCATAATTCTCTCGTCAAATTTCTTGAATGCTTTGGCGGCGCGGTGAGCCTCAAATGGATGTTGTCCCAAGGCAACCAGAATTTCCTCGCCCATATCCACCGAGGAAGAAAAAACCTCCCGATATACATTTCTTATACCTGAATTGATCAGGTCGTAGGCGTGCACACGGTCAAAAGCACGGGCAAATACCTGCAAGTGGGGAAAATGCTTCCTGGCAGTTGCGGCAATCTCCAGAATCTTTTCACGCTCATCAACGGCAACGACGAGAATTTTGGCGGAATTGGCGCCTGCTGCTTCGAGCAAATCAGTGCGCGAGGCATCGCCATAGAACACTTTGAAACCAAATTTTCGAAGTACGTCAATCTGCTCTGCGTCATGATCAAGCACAACTGATTTGATTCCACGGGCTTGCAGAATGCGTCCGACCGTCATTCCAAATCTTCCGTGCCCGGCGATAATGACCGTCGCACTTTCAGTTATTTCGTCAGCTTCGCGTGGAGTTGATTTACGTGAAAAGAGCGGCTGGATGAATTTTTCCTCAATAATCATGAGAGGTGGCGCCAGTGTCATGGACAGGGCAACCATGGCAACCAGCAAACCTGCCTGTGTGACTGACAACAGGCCAAGACCTAGCGAAAATGAAATTAATACAAATGCAAATTCTCCGCCCTGGGCAAGGGAGAATGAAAACAGAGAGGCATTTTCATGTTTCATTTGCATGAGGCGGGCGACACAATAGAGAACAAGAAGTTTGAGAATAACAAATCCGACTACCAGTCCGCCGAGTTGAACTGGTTGAGCCAGTATCAAGTTGAAGTCGATGCCTGCGCCAACGGCCATGAAGAACACGGCCAGCAGCAAACCCTTGAAAGGATCGAGGTCCATTTCAAGTTCATGGCGATATTCACTTTCAGCAAGCACAACACCTGCCAGAAATGTGCCCAGCGCCGCCGACAATCCAACGAACTGCATGAGCAGCGTGATGCTCACGACGATGAGAAGCGCGAAAGCCACGAATATTTCGCGAATACCCGATGTTGCAATGAAGCGGAACAGGGGCCGCATGAGATAGCGCCCGGCCAGCACAATAGTTGCAACTGCTGCCAACACGGCGAGTGTTTGTGCCCATGCCGGAAGGCTTGCGATGAGGCTTGCCTCGTCCAGGGTCGCGGCGCGGCTGGTGGCCAGGAGCGGCAACAGGGCCAGAACGGGGATTACCGCGATATCCTGAAACAACAGGACAGAGAAAACATTTTGGCCCGCCGTGGTCTTCATGAGGCCGCGTTCATTCATGCTTTGCAAAACGATGGCTGTTGACGACATGGCAAGGATCAGGCCAGCGGCCAATGCTGCTCGCCAGTCAACTCCGAAGCTGTATGCGGCAAGCCCGAGGGCGGCAGTTGTCCCTAGGACTTGCAAACCACCAAGACCGAGGATAGGTTTTCGGAGTTCCATGAGCTTTGATGGTTGCAGTTCAAGACCCACGAGGAAGAGCATGACGATAACGCCAAATTCGGCGAAGTGCATAACGTCCTCCCCTTCCTGACCCACCAATCCTAACACGGCTGGACCGATGAGCACGCCTGCTGCGAGATAGCCCAGCACCGAGCCCAAGCCCAATCTTGCTGCAAGGGGAGCCGCAATGACGGCGGCAGCCAAATAGACGAAGGCACCAATCAAGAAATCGGACAGGTGCATGATGCTAATCCTTTCTTGCGACGAAGCTGGTGGGTAATTTGAAGTTTTTGGCAATTTGTTTCAGGGGATCAAGTGTGCCATCGCGCAATCCCACTACAAGGTCGTGATATTTTTCCGCTTGCCGACTGAGATCGCTATGTGGAATGCGACGCCCAACAAAAATCGCAAATGGTTCGAGCCATGCCATGCCGCAGAGATAGGCTGTTTGGTTGAATGGGTTCAGGAGTTCGCGGATTTCGAAGCGGTTTTTTCCGCCGTGGACATAGAAGTGCTCAGGTCCGCCCGTTGAAATTGCATTCAGCATGAATTTGCCATGCAGCTTGGTGCCCTTGGCCCCATAGGCCCAGTCATGCTCCAGAACGAGATCCTGCCATTCCTTGATGATGGCAGGGGATGAATACCAGTAGAAGGGATGCTGGAAAACAATGAGATCGTGCTGCAACAGCAGAGCCTGTTCATGCTCCACGTCAATCAGGAAATCCGGATAGGCGGCGTAGAGATCGTGAATTGTGACATCTTCCAGCCCCCGAATGCGCTCCAGCATTTCCGCCTGCACGACTGAATCAGAGATTTTGGGATGGGCGAAAAGAACAAGAATTTTCATCGCCTGAATATGGCGGTGGAAGATGGAATTTGGAAGAGAGGCGCGGGGGATGAAAAGAAGAAGGCCGGAAACTGTTGTTTCCGGCCCACACTCATTACGCAACACACAAAAAATTATTGGCGGTATTTCTGGATCTTCGTGGTGCGAAGTCCAGCCAGCCCGTGGCGGTCGATTGATCTTTGCCAGCCCAGATATTCTTCAACAGTCAACACATAGCGTTCACAGGCCTCTTCGAGGCTGAGCAAGCCGCCGCGCACGGCTGCTACCACTTCCGCCTTGCGACGAATGACCCAGCGATGGCTGCCGGGCGGCGGTAAATCCGTAATTGTCAAAGGACTACCATCGGGACCGATTACGTAGTTTACGCGTGGACGCAACTGACCGTTCATACTTGACTCACAAACCTATTACGCAGGTATTCATTGGCCACCACGCTAGGCCAGCCGCCTTAAGAATGACCTAAGCGCTTATGAATAAATGGCAAATTCCTGGCCTAGGTTGCCTCAAATTAGGACAGTTTGGCGACTAATGTTGCGTTTTTTTCCGATCAGGCCCAATGAGAGCCCATGAAACTGGACACTAACATTCTAGAGGCCGTGCATGCGGCCATGGGCCTTGGCGGCGATCCGGCCAGCCACCGGGTTGTGGTGGCAATGTCGGGGGGCGTGGACTCCTCAGTGGTGGCCGCACTTTTGAAAGTTGCCGGTTATGATGTGGTGGGCATTACCTTGCAGCTTTATGACCATGGCGAGGCGCTGCGACGCAAAGGGGCTTGCTGTGCGGGCCAGGATATTCATGATGCCAGGCGCGTGGCGGCGGCTTTTGACATTCCGCATTATGTTCTGGATTTTGAGAGCCGGTTCAAGGATGCGGTGATTGATGATTTTGTTGCAGGGTACCTTGCGGGCGAAACGCCGATCCCGTGCGTGAAGTGTAACCAGACCGTTAAGTTCGCTGATCTGTTGCAACGCGCCAAGGACTTGGACGCGGCCGCATTGGTGACGGGACATTATATCGAGAGCAGGGCGCGGAGCGATGGTTCGCGGCACAGGGACTTGTTCACCCCTGCCGACATGGCGCGCGACCAGAGTTATTTTTTGTTTGCCACAACGCAAGAGCAGATTGATTTCCTGCGTTTTCCACTGGGCGCGCTGCCCAAGACCGAAACGCGCCGCATTGCTGCCGAGCTTGGATTGGTGGTTGCCGACAAGCCCGACAGCCAGGACATTTGCTTTGTGCCGGAAGGGCGCTACGCCGATGTGATTTTGAAGTTGCGGCCCGATGCGGCAGAGCCCGGCGATATTTTGCACATGGATGGGCGCGTGCTTGGCCGGCATGAAGGCATTATTCATTACACGATTGGGCAGCGGCGAGGCCTTGGTATTTCTGACAGCGATCCCTTGTATGTCGTGAAGGTTGATGCGGCGCTGAAGCAAGTTGTTGTGGGGCCGCGGGAGGCTTTGAAACAGAATGACATCCGGCTGGCAAATTTGAATTGGCTGGGTGGCGTGGCGCTTAATAAAACAGCGCAGTCGGTGTTTGCGAAAATCAGATCAACGCGGCCGCCGATTGAAGCTGCGGTGCGGCTGGGGCCGGATGGCTCCATTGTTACGATCATTGATGGCGAATATGGAGTGTCACCGGGGCAGGCTTGCGTGTTGTATGATGGACAAGGTTCGGGCGCCCGGGTGTTGGGTGGCGGATTTATTGCCTCGTCGCAAACACAAATGAGGGCCAACATTTAGGATGCCTGTGAGACCCGCCAAAGTCGAAGAACGTCGATCGCGTTTCTTTTTCCTGCGACAATACTTGAGCAAGCCGTTTGGCATTGGGGCGGTTGCGCCGAGCGGCCCGCGGCTTGCCCATCTCATGGTCAAGCATGTTGATTTGCAGGTCGATGACGTGGTGGTGGAACTGGGGCCTGGCACCGGCGTATTCACGCGGGAATTATTGGCGCGGGGCGTTCGGCCTGAAAGATTGATTTTGGTCGAGACCAATCTGCAATTTGTTAATTTTCTTCGCGACGAATTTCCTGGCGTCCATGTTGCCCACGACACCGCACAGAACCTGGCAAAAATATTGAAAGGTCTTGGCCACCGGCATGTGGATAAAATTGTATCTGGAATTCCGTTTCGGAGCATCAAGCCGCCAGACCGCAAGCTCATTGCCAAGGCGATTGCCGCCGCATTGGCGCCCGGCGGAAAACTTGTGCAGTTCAGCTATCTGAATGGCGCGCCGCTGCCCAAATCCACGGCACAGGAAGCAGGCCTTGCGGGACGCCGCGTCGGGCTGGCGCTCAACAATGTGCCTCCCGCTTTTGTGTGGCAATATACCAAGAAAATTTAGTTTCCTTGTCTTGAAGTTTTGCGGGCCGTATAGTTTAAGCTGACTTCCTGGGAGATGCCGCCGCGTGCCAATACTCAACAATAAACCCAACATTGACCGGGACGTGAAGAAGGGCATCGCCTGGGCTGTTCACGCCTTTACAACGTGCGGGATCATCGCCGGATTTTTGGCACTGGTTGCGGTTTTGAAGGGCGACGCCGTTGTTGCCTTCATGTGGCTTGGGGTTGCGCTGTTTGTGGACGGCGTTGATGGTTCGCTGGCAAGGCGCGCTCGGGTTCGTGAATATACGCCCAATTTCGATGGCGCCTCGCTTGATCTGGTTATCGACTATTTCACTTATGTGGCGGTGCCAGCCCTCATGATCTACTGGTTCAACATGGTGCCGCTGGACTGGATTTTCTCGGGTTCAACGTGGAGCCTGGTGGCGGCGGTTACCGTCATGGCGGTGTCTTGTTACACCTTTGCCAATGTTGGCATGAAATCCGAAGATTATTACTTCGTGGGATTTCCGGCGATTTGGAACGTCGTCGTGCTTTATTTTTATGTGCTTGATACGGGGTGGATGGTCAATCTGATCACGGTTGCGGTGTTGTCAGTCCTAACATTCGTGCCCATAAAGTTTGTGCATCCCTTGCGGGTGGCGGACTGGCGCAATATCACCATTCCGATGACTGTATTATGGGCGGCGATGACTTTGAGCCTGGTCATCAGCAGCAAGGGCAAGGGACCGATCTATCCGGTTGATCTTTGGTTGTGGATTGCAGCGTCGGCGTATTTTATCGGCATTTCCCTGTGGCGCAGTTTCGTAAAAGGTGACCCGGAACTCCATGACGATGGGCCGGACCACGCGGCTTGACTTTGCAGGGCATAGTTACCTATAAGCCCCACACGTTTTGGCGAGGTAGCTCAGTTGGTTAGAGCACGGGAATCATAATCCTGGGGTCGGGGGTTCAAGTCCCTCTCTCGCTACCACCGTTCCCCCCGACGCAGCGATGCGCATGTTCCCGCCATTTCACGCCATTCCCAATTGCATGAGCGCCACGCAGCAGCGAATATGTGGCGAAAAGCTGGACTCCACTTGCGGCGCGAGAGACCTCGGTCATGTTCAGCGCGCCATGATCTGAGTGAAATCGAAAATGAAGATCAAGCCAGAGACTATGACTGGGACAAGCGACAAGTAGAATGACAATCACTATTCCTGCCACACTATCATCCGCGATGGATAAGTTGTTCAACAATCACGCGTTGGTCAGCCATTCATCTGTCTGCTACTTTCTTGATATCTCCACAAAGACACTTCGCGAGCCAGGCAATTCTGGGAAAATCGTCTACCGTCTTAAAGGTAAGTCTTGGCGCTGTTACGCCCGGGAAGACGTCGAGGCGCTTATCGGGAGGATATCGTGTCAGTCTACCTCGCCAAGCGAAAAGACGGAACCCTCAAAAGCCCGTACTACCAGTTCGATTTCGTCCTCAAGATCAATGGGGAACGTCGTCGAGTTCACGGCAGCACAGGTGAGACTAAAGAGAAAGACGCCAAGACGTGGGAAACACGTGAAAAAACTCGGCTTAAATCAGAGAAGCCGCTTGATCACATGACACTCGCAGTGGCGTGTTTCCGTTATGATGAAGAGATCAGCCAGCATCGGGCAAGTTCGGATGACATGGCGAAAGCCTACGAACATTGCTGCCGACTGATAGGCGGAGCACGGAAACTGATTAACATCACAGCCGAAGATATCGCGACCGCTGTTCGCCGGCGTTCGGCCGAAACAGTTGGCACCAAAGAGCCGCGGCTGGTTACTGCGGCGACAGTTAACGGGCAGATTGTTGAGCCTATGCAGCGCTTGATGCGCCGTGCTCATATCGTTTGGAAAGTTTCATGCGATCCATCGCAAATTTCTTGGTCCGACTTGAAGATGAAAGAACCTGCAGGGCGGACTCGTGAATTCTCAACCGAGGAGAGCAATGCCTTCTGGCAAAAGCTGCGCGTAGATTATCATCCCGTGATCTTGTTTCTCGCGGGCAGGGGCTTCCGGGTGCGCACCGTCTTGGGCATGAAGAAGTTCGATGTCGATCTGAAAAACGGAACCGCCAACGTCTGGAAGAAGGGCGCGGGCATGACCAAGATGCGCCTGGCGCAGGATCAATGCCACCTGATCCGCGCCGAAATGAAGAGATGCCCAAGCTCGCCGATGATCTGGACCTATGAGAAGCAGAAGGGGAAAGACAAGGGCAAGCGGTTCCCCGTCACCTATAGCGGCCTTCGCGGCGCAATACAGACAGCTTTCAGGCACGCCGGAATAACAGATTTCAAGATTCATGACCTTCGGCACGATTTCGCGTCAAAGCTCCTCCGACGGACGAACAATCTGGCGCTGGTCAAGGATGCCCTGGCCCACAGCGATATCAAGTCAACCCTCCGTTATGCCCATGTTCTCGGCGATGATATCGCCCGGGGCATGGAGGGCATGACTACCGGAATGGTACCGGAACGCCATTCGACGGCCAGAAATGGAAAGAAAGAAGCGAATTGAAATAATTGGGAAATTTGGATATTGGAGGCCGATTTTGAACTCTGCTCCCGAAGCAGGTGCGCTACCAGACTGCGCTACACTCCGATAATTAGGGCATTTTATAATCAGGATGAGATGCCCGCGCAAGCCGGTTGCAGGAGCAACTTTGCTCGGCTATAGGGGCACCAGCATTGGGGCGTCGCCAAGCGGTAAGGCAGCGGATTTTGATTCCGCCATACGGAGGTTCGATCCCTCCCGCCCCAGCCAATCACCCGGCATGGAACTCCCATCATGAAGCAGCAAGCATCCAATCCTGATGGCCACTGGAACTGGCCAGTTCCCTTCAGCCACCGGCAAGCTGTCCGTTGCGGCCAGATGATCTGGGTCAGCGGGCAGATGGCCATGAGTGCGGCAGGAAAGCTTGATCAAGCTGCGGACCTGCCAGCTCAAATAGCGACATGCATGCAAAATGTCGGGCGTGTTCTGGCAGGGTTTGGCTGCGGTCTGGGTGAATTGGTCAAGTTGCTGTGCTTCTATGTGAATGATGGGTCGGTTGACGAGACCGATTTTCTGTCCAAGGTTGGCGCAGCCCTGCCTGCTGGTTGCCAACCGGCAGTTACCGCAGTTCCCACACCCTACCTCCCATATTCCGGGATCAAGGTTGTCATTGAAGCTTATGCCATGATTGCCACCGATGGCAGCCCATTGCCGAGGAGCTACATTCCAGCCGACGGCCTGTCAGCACTCCCCAAGCCATTCGCCAGCGGGATCCGATGCGGCAAGATGATTTACATAAGCGCACAATCCCCAATCGACGCGGCGGGCCAGGTTCTGCATCCCGGCGAAATCATAGCCCAGACACGCCAGGTCATGTCGCAAATCAAAACGGCGCTCGCAGGCTTTGGCACCGGCTTCGATGATGTGGTCAAAATGAACCGCTGGTATGTGGGCCACGGCAAGACTGAAGACTTTGAGCCAGCAGCTCTCGCGTGTGCCGAAAACTACAAGGAGCCCGGCCCCGCAGCGACAGGCATCCCCATTCCGCGCCACGCCCGTGACGGCCAGCAATTAAAGATTGAAGCGGTGGCCATGTTGGGAGAAGACGGCGGGCATCTTCCGCGCCGCAACGTCTGGCCCGATAGCCTGTGGGATTGGACGATTGATATTCCCTATTATCACGGCCTAAAATGCCACGACATGATCTTCCTCGGCGGGCAGGTCTCGCTCGACAGCGCGGGCAGGGCCGTGAACCCTGGCAACATGAAAGCGCAAACCGGCCAGGCCATGGTCCACATCGGCTCAATCCTCGCCGAACTCGGCGCGGGTTACAGCGATATCTGCAAGTTGACAACAATGTATGCCGGGCCCTCAGGTGCCGAAGCGCTCCACGAAAACCTGCGCATCCGGTCAGCCTTCTTCTCCCCCGATGGTCCAGCCACAACTGATATTGCCTTACCCGTCCAGGCCTACCCGGGAATGATTATCGAAATAGATGCCTTTGCGATGGCGGAGCCCGACTAAATTACAACACGTCCCGGCCACATGCTGATTGTGCCTGCGGGGCGCCGGACGTGATCCATTGCGCCAGCGGATTGGCAGCGCGCCATGCTGTGGCATAATCCAGCATCGTCGTAAACTGCACATCGGCATAACTTTTGAACACGTCAATGAGCCGTTCAAGCATCATCATCCGTTGCCCCCTGCCGATCACCTGTGGATGCAGCGTGAGGCTGTAGAGGCCACCCGGAACATTCCGCCTCGCATATTCAAACTCATCAATCCAGATTTCCTGAACCTTGCTGGGAGCCGAGAGACCACAGGTATCTTTGTCAACAAATTCGAAGTGCGGAAAGTCGTCCAGCAGCCAGCTGATCGGAAGTTCGACAAGATCGACATTTGGACCGAAACGATAGGCAGAGGTTGTATCGAAACCGTCATCAATGCGGGCATAGTAGGGCGTGAAATCCGCCCCCATCAGGCTTGAGTCATAAACGAACCCATAGTCGCGTAATATGCTCACCGTGCGGTCAGAGAAATCCCACGCAGGCGAGCGATAACCCTGGGGCACAATCCTTGCCGCTTTCAGCAGGGCCTCAAGACCGCGCTCCATATTGGCCCGTTCGCCCGCTGCATCGAAGTCGGCGGGGTTTTCATGAACCCAGCCATGATGGGCAATCTCGTGACCCTCCGCGCCAATCCTCCGCACCAGATCAGGATAGGCAAGTGCTGTATGGCCCGGGATGAAAAACGTAGAGGAAATCCCATGCCTCTTCAAAAGATCGAGAATG
>JANNXN010000008.1:0-24375 GCA_031409595.1 Rhodobiaceae bacterium | reverse complement strand
GCGCTTGCGGGAACTCAAGACCGACGACAATCTCCTGCTGTTCAAAACCAACATGGGTGCGGGCCACGGCGGCGCATCGGGACGCTTTGACCGGTTGAAAGAAGTGGCCTTTGTCTATGCGTTTGGCTTGAAAGTGGCGGGCCTCACCTGATGCTGATCGATGCTGCCAAAGCTTCGCTGCTGATGATTGATGTTCAAGAAAAGCTTTTGCCCGCAATGGCGAATGCGGAGGACGTGGTTTCGCGCTGTTCCATCGTGTTGCGGGCGGCGAAAACACTGGATGTGCCTGTGACTGTTTCCGAGCAATACCCCAAGGGGTTGGGGCGCACTGTTCATGCATTACATGAAGGTGTGGGCAACGCGCCGATATTTGAAAAACTCAACTTCTCCTGCTGGCGTGATATTTCACTGCGGGCCCGGCTGATCGGGCTGCACGACACGGGCCGCCCGCAGGTGATCATCGCCGGACTTGAAGCCCATGTCTGTGTGGCGCAAACGGCGATTGACCTGGCGCAATCCGGATTTGGGGTTTTCGTGGTGGCGGACGCCGTTTCGTCGCGGGCGGAAAGCTCAATCTCGCTGGCCCTCAACCGCATGGCGCAGTGTGGGATTGAGGTGGTTAACACAGAGATGGCGGTGTTTGAGCTGCTGGGCAAGGCCGGAACACCGGAATTCAGGGAATTGTCGGGGTTGGTGAGATAAGGTGCTGATTAAAAAACGGCCAAATTTTTTAATGCCACCCAGTCCAATAAAAAATGGGGCGGTTTTTTTAATTGATCGAAACCCATTTTAGCTCCGAAACTTGCAGTAGCTCCTCCAACTTGGCTCTACATTCAATCGACATTAAACGCCTTGGCGTATCTGCAAATTCCAGATCTTGCGGCTAGCGATCCCTGAAGCAGCTCAGTCCCATGAAAGCTTCATACTGGTTGAAAGCGCAGGTCAGGCTCTTTACCAGATCGTGCCTGAAGCCAAATCTTGGGTAGAACTCGGTGTGGCCGCGGACTATGATTGCAAAGCAACCGGCAGATTTCATTTCTTCAATTCCGCGCCGCACCAATTGGGAGCCAACGCCTTGTTTCTGGCGGTTCGGGGTGACTGAAGGGCGCGCCGGTGAGCGGGAAGCTCGCGAATTATCATCGTTCCGGCATTGGTGCTGCCCGTGCGCCTTTTTGCCAGGCTTTTAGGCAGAGGTATTCCATGATGAGGCCAGAGGCAGCGCCGGAGGTTATTTCTGCGTGGTCGTAAGGAGGTGATACTTCAACCATGTCCATGCCGATGAAATTGATGTCTGTGAGTTTGCGGATGACTGACGCTGCCTGGTGATAGGTGAGGCCGCCGGGAATGGGCGTGCCGGTGCCGGGGGCTACGGAAGGATCGAGGCAATCGATATCGAAGGTGAGGTAGGCTTTTGACGCGCCGACTTGCTTCTTGATGATTGCCGCCAGCTGCTCCGCCGTGGAGCCATGCACTTCATCGGCGTAGATGATGCGGAAGCCCATGGTGGTTTCGCCAACGAAGGTGGTGCGGATGCCGAGCTGGATGGATTTCCGCGGATCGATCAAGCCTTCGCGCACGGCATAGCCGAACATGGTGCCGTGATCGATGCGGCCGCCGTCATCGACTTCCACATCGCGGTGGGCATCGAAATGCACCAGCGCCAAAGGCCCATGTTTCTTGTGGTGTGCCTTGAGCAAGGGATAGGACACGTAATGATCGCCGCCGAGCGAGATCATTTCAGCGCCGGAACTTATGATATCGGTTGCATGTTTTTCGAGTGTAGCGGGGAAGTTTTCCTTGCGGCCCCAGTCGAAGAAGCAGTCGCCGTAATCAATAACGGCAAGTGTTTCGAAGGGATCAAACATCCACGGCCAAAACGGGCCCCAGGCGCTTTCGGCGGAGGCCTTGCGAATGCCTTCGGGGCCAAAACGCGTGCCGGGGCGATGGGACACGGATTGATCGAAGGGAATGCCGGTTACTGCAATGTCGACGCCTGTGAGATCGCGGGTGTATTTGCGGCGCATGAAAGACAGTGCTCCAGCGTAGGTTGCTTCCCATTGAGTGCCTTTGATGCTGTCACGGCGAAAGGCTTCGTCACCCGGAATGCGGGTCATCTTGTCGAGTTCGAGAGCCATGATCTACTCCGTTAGAACGATTGAATCGTCGGGGGTCCAGGATACCCAGATTTTTTGCCCGCGCTCCACGCCGGAACCGCCTGTGCGGGTGTCGTTCTGCACGTTGACTTGCAATTCGAGGCCATCGGCGGCTGACACGACCACGTGGCTGGTGTCGCCATAGTAGGCAACGTCGCGGACATTCCCTTCAATTGCCATAAGTTTTGCGCCTGTCGGCTTGACTTTGGAGAGCTTCAATTTTTCGGGGCGCACGGCAATTGCGACCTTGGCTCCACAGGCCTTGTCGGTGGCGATCGTCATCTTGCCAAGGCCTTTGGCTTCGCAGGTGATGGTCTTGGTGGTTTTGTTCAACACTCTCGCATCTATCAGGTTCACCTTGCCGATGAAGTCCGCCACGAAGCGGGTGGCGGGTTGCTCATATAATTCCGATGGCGTGGCGATTTGCTGGACGGCGCCCTTGTCCATGACGGCGATACGGCTGGCCATGGATAGCGCTTCATCCTGGTCATGGGTGACGATGATGAAGGTGATGCCGACAGTTTCCTGCAGGCGGGTCAACTCCATCCGCATATCGTCGCGCAGTTTTGCATCAAGGGCGGAGAGCGGTTCATCGAGCAGCAAAACTTTTGGCCGCTTCACCAGGGCGCGGGCAAGCGCCACGCGTTGACGCTGGCCTCCGGACATCTGATCGGGTTTGCGTTTGGCGAGGTGGGTCAGCTTCACCATCTCCAGCGCTTCGGCGGTGCGCCTGGTGGTTTCGTCGGCCGCAACACCCGTCACGCGGAGGCCATAGGCCACGTTATCTTCCACCGTCATGTGGGGAAATACGGCGTAGGATTGAAACACCATGTTGGTGGGGCGCTTGTTGGGAGGCGTCAACGCCATGTCTTCGCCGCCGATCATGATCTGGCCTTCAGTTAATGATTCGAGACCGGATATCATGCGGAGCAAGGTGGTTTTGCCGCAACCCGACGGGCCCAGCAGAGCGAAGAATTCATTCTGGGCGATATCGATGTGAACATTGTCGACTGCGATTATTCCGCCCGGGAATTTTTTGCTGACGCCGCGTATGGAAACAATTGGTTCAGTCATGGTCAACCTTTACCTGCCTTTGCCGGAGCTTGAAGTTTCATGGCAATGACCGTCGCCACCACAGTTATCACAATGAGAACGGTCGATGCCGCATTTATTTCGGGCGACACGCCGCGCCGCACCAGCGAATAGACCTTGACCGGGAACGTCACCGTCTCCGGGCCGGACGTGAAGAATGTGATGACGAAATCATCGAGCGAGAGCGTGAAGGCGAGAAGTGCGCCAGCCACCAGGCCCGGCATCATGAAGGGCACAATCACCTTCCAGAAGGTTTGCCATTCGCTGGCGCCCAAGTCTTTGGAGGCCTCTTCCAACTGCCGGTTAAAGCCAACCAGGCGCGAGCGGACGACCACTGTCACGAAGGGAAAACAGAAAGCCACGTGCGCGATGATGATGTTTGAGAGGTTTATCGGCCAAGGCGTGTTGACCACGAATTCCATCATGCCGGACTCATTGAAGAACAACAGCAGCGCCACACCCATGCAGATTTCCGGAATGACGATGGGCAGCCCCATGAAGGCCTCATAGGCGCCCTTCATGGGGAAGCGGAAGCGCCACAGCATGAGGGCAACCATGGCGCCAATCACGGTGGAAATGATGGTGGCAATAATTGCGATTACGATGGAGTTGGTGAGCGCCTCGATCAGGGCGCTGTTGTTCCAGGCCTTGATGTAGTTGTCGAAGGTGAAGCCACGCCAGACGATGCCGCGCTTGTCGGTGTTGAACGAAAAGGCGACCAGCGTGATAATTGGAATGTACAGCATCAGATAGATGACAATGAACAGGATTTGAAGCCAAAGCCTGCTGCCATAATCGAGGGGGCCGGAGCCGGGTTTGAGCTGGGCTGGCATCAGACATCAACTCCTTTGCTGCGGCTGGCGAGGTATGCCCGCAGCATGAGGGCTGCAAGTGTTGCGTACATCAGCATGAATGAGAGCGCTGCGCCAAAGGGCCAATCATTGGCGGCCTTGAATTGCCGCTCGATGACGTTGCCGATCATGACGGCATTGGCGCCGCCCAGCAGGTCCGGTGTCAGGAATGAACCCAGGCATGGAATGAACACGAGAATGATGCCGGTGACGATGCCCGGCATGGTGAGCGGTATGGTGACTTTCAGAAATGTGGTGAATTGGGTTGCACCCAAATCCAGGCTGGCCTCAAGGAATGACTTGTCGAGGCGCTCAATCGTTGCGTAAAGCGGCAACACCATGAATGGCATATAGACATAGACGAGGCCAAAGATCACGGCGAAGTTGTTGTAGAGCATTTCGTAAGGGCCCAGGCCCACAACGCCCAGCGTTAAATTCAGATAGCCCTGGGTTCGAAACACCGCAATGAGGGCATAAGTCCGGATCAGCAGATTGATCCAGAACGGCAACACGACGAGCAACAGAAGCAAGGGCTTCCATCGATCAGGCGCAAAACAGATGCCGAATGCGATGGGGTAAGCGGTCACCAGGCACAAGGCTGTCGCCAGCGCGCTGACCCAAATCGATTTCCACATGATTTGCAGATAGAGCGGTTCTACTGACCTGAGGTAGTTGGCGATGCCAGTGAGATAATCATACTCAGTGATCGATATCTGGCCATCAATCACGGCCTTGTCGCTGAAGGACATGACAAACAGAAAGCCCAGCGGCAGAATGAAGAACACGAGGAGCCAGAATGTTCCGGGAGTGGCAAGCGTCCAGAAGACGTTTCTGTTGTCTTTCCAATTGTCCAAAGTAACTCCGCTCCCCTTCTCCGCCTTGTTCCGAGGTTAACAGCATTTCATGTCAGTGGGCAACCCGTTGCAATCTGCTCAATGCCCCGTCGAAGGCCGAAACTGCTATTTCGACATGCTCTGCTTCAAACACCAGGGGCGGCCTGAGTTTCACGACATTGCCGAACTTGCCGTCAGAACCGATCAGCACGCCATTGTCACGCAGCAAGTTCAGAAGCTGCTTCGTCTCTGCCACGGCCGGTTCAAGTGTTACCCGGTCATGCACCAATTCAACGCCAGTGGCCAGACCAACACCCCGAACGTCACCAATGATTTCATGCTGTCGCATAAGATCTCTAAGCCGGTCCCGGAATTTCTGACCAACCCGTGCTGCCCGTTGAACTAGACCATCGTGTTCTATCACATCCATCACGGCAATGCCGGCCGCACATGCAGCATTGCCACCGCCGAAGGTGGAAAAGAAGGGGCCCGTTTCGCTGACGAACTTGTCCAGAATTGCAGCGCGCGTGATGATGGCTCCCACAGGGTAACCATTTCCCGCCGGCTTTCCGATGGTCACAAAATCCGGCGTCACGCCATGATGTTGATGCCCCCAATAGGCCGGCGCCATGCGGCCGAATCCAGATTGCACTTCATCAGCCACAAAAAGCCCACCAGCCGCATGCAGTTTTTCCACCAGCGACTTCACATAGCCGATAGGCGCGTCAAGGATGCCGTTGGTCATGAAAGCGCTGTCGAGGATACCCAGCGCAACGCCAAGTCCTTGTTGCCGCAAGGCTTCAATCTCAGGGTCAATGAGAGCGGCGTACTTTCCGGCAAGATCATTTTCGCCGCGACGATAGGGCCCGCGATAGTCGTCTGGCGCTTCGATCTGGCGCACATGGGGTTTCACGAACTTGCCCGCCGGGTAATTGGAAGGCGACATGGCATCGCTGGCTTCCGTTACGCCATGGTAGGCAAAATCCATCGCAACAAGGCCACTGTTGCCGGTCCAGACTTTTGCCATGCGCCAGGCCACGTCGTTGGCTTCGCTGCCGGAGTTCACGAAGATCACTGTATCGAGCGACGGGTCGAGTGTTGCCTTGAGGCGCTCGGCATAGTTGACCGCTTCATCGGTGAGGTAGCGGGTGTTCGTGTTCAATGCGCGAAGCTGGCGCGACACGGCCTCCACGACATAGGGATTGCAATGCCCGACATGGGGCACGTTGTTATAGCAATCGAGATAGCGTCGGCCATCGGATGCGGTCAACCACACACCTTCTCCCTTCACCATATGCAGGGGATCCCTATAGAACAACAAAGGCCGGGGTCCCATGGCAAAGAGGCGACGATGCATCATGGCAACGGGACTGGATGGAGGCTGCATCTGTTGATTGGCCGCATAGACGATCACGGCTTCCAGATTGTTGTTCTGCAAGGCGGCCAGAAGCTCGATGCCGAGTGCGTCCAATGCCTCGATTTGCGGTGTCAGGTGCCCCTGCTCCTTGCGCCGCATGGCTGTCACCAGCGCAGACAGAGCCAGGCGCGAACGGACCAGCGGCAGCACCAGTTCCGCCTCGTCTCCAGAAAGCGGAACCTGCCGGACAAACCCTCGCACAAGTCCTTTGGCAATTGCTGCGAGGTCACGGTCCGGATTGAGGCAGTCCGCCATGGCATTGGCCAGTTCAATCACGCGGGCGCCATGGATCATGTCACCAAAATCGATGATGCCCGATATGCTCCCCGCTTCATTGATCAGCGTGTTGTAGGGATGCACGTCGGCATGCATGATCTGTGCGGGCAGCGCCATCAGCGCATGTTTGATGATGCCATTTTCCCGCAACGCACGCTCCGCCAGTGTTCTTGCCTTGCCTTCAAGCAGGTGAAGATGAGTCTCAAGCGCACCCGCTTCGGCCGTATGCCAGATGAGCTTGCGATCCGCCGGTGCTGGGTGAACGAAGCCGCGAAGCGCCTTGTTGAGCCTGCCAATCGTCTCGCCGAACTGCACGTATTGCGCCCCGCTGAGTTCGTCGGGACCTAGAATACGGCCTTCAAGCCAGCTGATAACGACGAGCGGGTATACGATGCCGTCATGTATGAGTTCAGGGAAGAGTGCGCCATCGACCGTCCGCCGCACCCTGGGCACGGGCAAATCCGGATCAACTTTTGCAATGTGCTCGAGGGCTTTGAGCTGGCAATCGACAATGGCATGGCCCTCGGCCGGATTGCAGACCTTGACCACGAACGAGCCTTCCGGCGTGACCAGGTGATGGTTCTGGTCGCGCTCGCCATCCAGCGACGTGAATTCCCCCTCAAGCCGATGGGAGGCCGCCACCGCCTTGCGGATCGCGGAAAGCGGCACTCGTGGCGGCTGGTCGATCATGAAACCTCCAATGGAAAAGGGCGGAAGTCTTGCATCCTCCGCCCGTTTCGTTTTTTTATCTCAACCCGGCATCAAGCCGCCTGAATGCGGGTCCAGGTTTCGTCGCGAACCTTGGTCACTTCTTCACCAAGGTACAGCGCTGGCTCGCACTTGGCGATTATTTCAGCCGATGGGAAAATCGCCGGATTTTCAGTGTAGGCCTTGTCCATCAATGCTTTGGCGGCTGCGTTGGCCGTGGCATATTTGATCGTCTCGGCAATATGTTTTCCGGCTTCTGCATCGAGAACGAAGTTCAGGAAAGCATGGGCGTTCTCTGGATGAGGTGCGCCGGTTGGAATAGCCATGGTATCCTGCCAGAGCAGTGTTCCTTCCGTTGGCACTGCGTAGCCAATATCTTCGTCTTCCGCCATGACCTGGATAATGTCGCCATTCCATTCCTGACAGGCCTCCACTTCGCCGGATGCCAGCAAGTCCTGGCCATTATCGTCAGCGAACACCTTGATGTTCTTTTTCTGGGCAATGATCAAGTCTTCGGCCTTCTTGAGCTCAGCCGCATCAGTTGAATTGAAGGAGTAGCCGAGATATTTGAGAGCGCAGCCAATCACGTTCTGGGCATCGCCCAGCAACGAAATCTTGCCGGCATGCTTGTCGCTTTCGAACAGGATTTTCCAACTGTCCACAACACCGCCTTCAACTTTTGACTTGCGGTAGCCCACACCCAGTGTGCCCCACATATAAGGGATTGAATACTTGCGGCCCGGATCAAATGGCGCATCCTGGAATGGCTTGTCGATATTGGCCATGTTGGGAATCTTGGCATGATCAATTGGCATGACGATGCCGGCCTTGATCATGCGTTCGAGCATGTCGTTGCTGGGAACGATGACATCATAGCCGGGGTTGCCGCCCTTGAGCTTGGCAAAAAGTTCATCGGTGTCCGCAAACAGATCCATCTTGGTTTCGATGCCGGTGGCCGTCGTGAAATCAGCCAGGGAATGCTCGCCGATATAGGTATCCCAGTTATAGAAATTGAGCTTTTTTTCTTCCGCAGCCAGCGAGAAACGCGGCAGGAATGTCAAGCCGACAGCAAATGCGCCGCCACTTTTCAAAAGGCTGCGGCGGTTGGGCGAAAATTTTGGACGATAAGTTGTCATGATGTCTCCTTTGGTTTCAATATGGTTACAAGGCAGTCAAAAATCAGTCGTGGCCTCAACGCGTTCGTCGGCAGTTTACATTTCTCCTTTGACGTCCGCATGGGTTGCATCAAGCGCCAGTCTGGCGAGCCTCACGATTTCGTCGATTTCTTTCTTGGTGATGGTAAAGGGCGGCGCCAAAACCATGGTGTCCCAGCAGGCGCGCATCACCAGATTGTTGGCGAAGCAGTGATCGCGGCAAATGGTGCCGACGCGGCCTGAATCATGGAAGCGGGTGCGTTTGGATTTGTCCTTGCATAGTTCCAGCGCCCCGATCAGCCCCATCGAGCGGGTCTCGCCCACGATCGGGTGATCGCCCAGGCTTGCCAGCCCTCGCGCAAAATAGGGAGCCAATTCAGCAACACGCTCGACCAGTTTTTCATCTTCAATGATCTCGATATTCTTGAGAGCAACGGCGGCAGCGACCGGGTGACCCGCATACGTCATGCCATGATTGAAGTCGCCACCGAGCTCGAAGAAATCCTTGGTCAATGTGTCTGAAATTGCGACGGCGCCGATGGGTTGGTAACCGGAGGAAAGCCCCTTGGCCATGGCGATGATATCAGGCTCAAAACCCATGGTTTGAAAGCCCCACCAGTTTCCGGTGCGGCCAAAGCCGCAGATCACTTCGTCAGCAATGATCAGGATGCCATATTTTTTGCAGATGCGCTGCACTTCAGGCCAATAGGTTGAGGGTGGAATGATAACACCACCTGCTCCCTGGATAGGCTCGCCAATAAAGGCCGCCACGTTGTCGGGTCCCACTTCAAGGATTTTCTTTTCCAGGTCAGCGGCGGCATCCAGGCCGAATTCTTCCGGGGTTTTTTCGCCGCCAAAATCGAACCAGTGGGGCTGCTGCACATGATGGAACCCCGGAAAGCGGGTGCCGCCCTGATCATGCATGCCGCTCATGCCGCCCAAATTCACCGCCACCATGGTGGAGCCATGATAGCCGCGGGTTCTGGCGATGAAATGCTGGCGGTAGGGTTTGCCTTTCAGCTTCCAATAGTGGCGGACGAAGCGAACGATTGTATCATTGGCCTCCGAGCCTGAATTGGTAAAGAAAATGTGCTGGAAGCGCTTGGGAAGAAGCGAGGAAATCTTCGTGGCCAGCTCGGTTGCGGGCACCGTCGTGGTTTTGAAAAAGGTGTTGTAATAGGGCAAATCCAGCATCTGGCGATAGGCAACATCTGCCAGTTCCTTGCGGCCATAACCGATGTTGACGCACCAAAGGCCTGACATGGCATCGAGGATTTTGTTGCCTTTGCCATCCCAGATATAGACGCCGTCCGCCTGGGTTATGACGCGGGGACCGCCTGCGGCATGGAAGGCCTTGTGGTCGGTGAAGGGGTGAAAATGATGCTCGATGTCGTGTTGCACGACTTCAGCGATATTGATGTTTTTTGGGTGTACGGTCACGGGTAATCTCCAAGCTCTAAATCCAGCGAAAACGCAGCAAATTGCAGATTGGAGATGCTACTAGGGCTTGAATCCGATGCGAGCACAGTTGACCATAACCTCGTCATGGACGGTCCGGGTCGATGATGTCTGACAGCAGCACATTCAGTATACATACTATTATTCAAGTTTTATTGCAACTCAGGCAAATGCCGCAGCCATCAGGCGCTTGGTGTAGGCTTCGCGGGGGTTTTCGAGCACTTCATCGGGGGTTCCCTGCTCTACAACGCGACCATCTTTCATCACCATGATATGATCTGCCATGGCGCGCACGACTGCCAGATCATGGCTGATAAACAAGTAAGACAGATTATGGGCTTTCTGGAGGTTTCGCAGAAGTTCGATGATCTGGCTCTGCACCTGGCGATCCAGTGCGGAGGTTGGCTCGTCCAGAACAATCAGCTTCGGTTTTAGAATGATGGCCCTGGCAATGGCTATCCGCTGGCGTTGGCCTCCGGAAAACTCATGGGGGTAGCGGTTCCGCAATTTCGGATCGAGCTGGACTTCTTCCAAGGCCTGCACGGCGCGCTGATCGCGCTCGCGTGAGGTAATCGAGGGCTCATGCACCAACAGGCCCTCGGTCACAATTTGGCCCGCAGTCATGCGGGGGCTTAACGAGCCGAATGGATCCTGCAGCACGATCTGGATTTGCTTTCGGAGCGGCCGCATTTCGCGGGCGTCGAGCTTGGCGATGTCTTTGCCCTCAAAGGCGATGGCGCCCTCGCTTGGAAGAAGGCGCAGCAAGGCGCGGGCGAGCGTTGATTTTCCCGAGCCGGACTCGCCAACGATGCCGATGGTTTGCCCCTGCTTCAGCGTTACGGAAACGCGGTCCACTGCCTTGAGTTCGAGGGGTGGGCCAGCCAGGAAACCTCCACCAATCCTGAAGGTTACGCTGACGTGGGTGCCGTCCAGAATTTTTGGGGCCTTGGCTGCAGGCGGCGCTTTTCGGCCAGAAGGCTCAGCGTCGAGAAGGGCTTTGGTGTAAGCGTGTTTGGGTTTTTTGAAGATGGCATCCGTTTCGCCCTGCTCCACAACTTCGCCATAACGCATGACGACCACGCGATCGGCAATCCTGCGAACGATGTTGAGGTCATGGGTAATGAAAATCATGCCCATGCCCAGGCGCTTCTGCAGGCCCGCCATGAGTTCGAGAATTTCGGCCTGGATGGTGACATCGAGCGCTGTTGTGGGTTCATCGGCGATCAGCAAATCGGGGTCGTTGGCGAGCGCCATGGCGATCATCACGCGTTGGCGCTGGCCGCCGGACATTTCATGGGGGTATGAACCCATGCGGCGTTCCGGTTCCTGAATCTTCACAAGTTTCATCATGTCGATGGCGCGGGCATTGGCCTCGGTCCAACCGATCTTCTGGTGGTGCATGATGGGCTCGATGAGCTGATTGCCGATGGTGTAAAGCGGATCGAGCGAGGTCATTGGCTCTTGAAAGATCATGGTGATCTTGCGGCCGCGAATGGCGTTGAGCTCGGACTTTGGCAGGCCAACCAAATTGGTTCCGCGATAATCGGCGATGCCGTCAATGGCGCCGTTTGAGGCGAGCAGGCCCATGGTGCCCATCATCAACTGGCTTTTGCCGGAACCGGACTCGCCTACAATCGCCACTGTTTCACCGGCACTCACATCAAGGCTCACGCCCTTCACGGCCTCGACCATGCCGTCAAGGGTTGCGAAATTGACGTTGATGTTCCTGAGAGAAAGGATCGGCACCGCCATCTCAGCGATCCTTCGGGTCAAGCGCATCACGCAGACCATCACCGATGAAGTTCAGGGCGAAGAGCGTGGTGGTGAGGAAGAAGGATGGGAAGATGAGGAGCCAGTTGGCCGTGCCAATGTTTTTGGCTCCCGTTGAAATCAGAACTCCCCAGCTTGCCATTGGTTCCTGAACTCCCAGCCCAAGAAATGAGAGGAAGCTCTCAAGGATAATGACCTGCGGCACCAGCAGCGTCATATAGATAACAACAGGACCAAGAAGATTTGGAATGATATGGCGAATGAGTATGCCCCCCTTGCCGACGCCCAAGGCTTCAGCGGCCTGCACATATTCCTGGCGCCTCAACGACAGCGCTTGCCCCCGCACAATGCGGGCCATGTCCAGCCATAGAACAGCGCCGACAGCCAGAAACATCAGCACAAAATTCCGGCCGAAGAAAACCACCAGCATGATGACGAAAAATATAAATGGCAGCGAATAGAGTATGTCGACAATGCGCATCATCACTTCATCAGTCTTGCCACCAATGAGGCCTGAGGTCGCACCATAAGCAACGCCAATGACCACAGCAACGAATCCTGCGAGAAGCCCAATGGCGAGGGATACCCGGCCCGCTATCAACGTGCGGGTCAGAAGATCGCGGCCAGAATTGTCGGTGCCGAAATAGAAGTATTTTTGCTCGACATGCCCACTCATGGTGAGTTGCAAGTTGTCGGGGGATTTTTCTTCGACCCTTGCATCTTCAAATGTGTCGGAGCGATCGAGGTAGCGAATGACACGCTCGTCTATGGGTCTGGCTGAGGAGACTGTTACAAATACACGATCCCCTTCCTGGTGCCATTTGACAATTTCAATGCGGGCGCGCTTTACGGCATCTCTCAGGGACTGCTCTATCGTGTCGGCTTTTGGAAATGCCTCGAGACTTGGCGGTGTCCGGACGTAGTCGGGGTAGATCGTTGTGAAGGCATGGCTTGTCATCATGGGGCCGATAATGCAAACAATTGCCATCAGCACGAGATATACGGCGCTGAACACTGCGGCACGGTTCGCTTTCAGTCGCGCCCAGGCATCAGCCCACAGGCTGCGTCCGGGACTGACAACAGCCACATCACTCATAGCGCACCCGCGGATCAAGCACGGCGTAGAGCAAATCGACAATCAAGTTGAACATGATCGTAAAAATTGCAATCACCACAACAGTTCCCATCACCAGTGTATAGTCACGGTTGAGCGCCGCATCAACGAAGTAGCGGCCGACGCCCGGAATTTGGAAAATTGATTCAACAATGATGGAGCCGGTGAGAAGTGCCGCAGCAGCGGGTCCGGCATAGGAAACCACCGGCAGAAACGCGCCCCGGAGTGCATGGCGGATGATGACCGAATAGTCGGAGAGGCCAAGGGCTCTGGCTGTCCTAATGTGATGGGTATGGAGTGCTTCGATCATGGAGCCCCGCATAAGTCGCGCGAAAATCGCCAGAAATGGCAATGCCAGGGTGATAACGGGACCTATTTTATTGACAAATGCACCGTCACCCCAGCCGCCCACGGGAGCCCAGCGCAGCAATAGGCCGAAAATAATTTGGTAAACCGGAGCAATCACGAATGTTGGGATTGTGCTCCCTGCTGTTGCAACTGCCGTGACCAAATAATCAACCCAGCTATTCTGATGAAGTGCAGCATAGATGCCCATGATGCAACCAACTATGAGGGCAATAATGAGTGCGGCAGTGCCGAGTTGAATCGATATGGGAAGACCCGCAGCAAACAATTCGGCAACTGTAAAGTCGGGCAAGTTATAGCTCGGCCCGAAATCGCCGCGCAGAAGATTGCCGAGGTAATTCAGGTACTGCTTCCAAAGCGGCAGGTCGAGGCCAAATACCCGCTCAAGGTTTGCCTTGATAACCGGATTAAGACCCTTCTCCTGATTGAATGGGCCGCCTGGAGCTACACGCATCAGGAAAAACGAGATCGTCACGATCACGAACAGCGTTGGAATTGCGGTCATCAACCGCCGGAGAACATATCGCAGCATGGAATGGGCCTCACACTTTAAGAAACGACCGCTCCGCCTGTTCAGGTCGAGCGGTCGTTCGCGATGGTGAGACTATTCCTTGCTCAGGAAGCGGCTTGGATGGCGGTCCATCACATTATCTTCCCAACCCTTGATCTTGCTGGAAACGATTGTGTGGAATCCATAGTAGAGCAATGGCACGACACACAGATCGCGGGCCACACCAATTGCTTCTGCGTCAGACAGGGATTTCATGCGCTTGGCGGCGTCGCCTTCAGCAGCAGCGGCTGCCAGTAATGCGTCATAGTCCTTGTTGGAGTACTCGGCATAGTTGTTGCCGGTTCCCGTTTTGCACAAGGCCAGGAAATTCTCCGGGTCTTTGTAATCGGCAATCCAGCCTGCCCGTGCGATATCAAAGTCACCATGTTGTTCCAAATGGCCATAGTGAGTTTTTGTATCGGTATTGAGCAGCGTGACCTCAATGCCCAGCGGCTTTAGCTGCTCTTGAATGGCCACAGCCGTGTTTTTGTGGTTCTCGGATGTATTGTAACGGATTTCCATTTTCAGAGGCTTGTCAGGACCATATCCCAATTCAGCGAGAACCTTTTTGGCTGCGTCTTCGCGGTCAAGCTGGGTCATTTCTGAATAGTCCGTCGTCCTTGTTTCGTAGCCAGAAATTCCAGGTGGCACAAACGAATATGCCGGGATCATTGTATTGGTCCAGACCTTTTCGGCCAGATAGTCGCGATCAATTGCCATTGATACTGCATGGCGAAGTTTTACGTTGTCCCAGGGCGCCTTGCCGATCTTGAACGCATAATAGTATGTTCCGAGATACGGCCCAAGGCGGACTTGATCGCCAAATTTGGTCTTCAATTCAGCCAATTGCTCCGTTGGAATATCATCGTTTGAATCCAGTTCGCCCGCTTCCAGCCGCTTCATCGCAGCAGAACGGTCCTCAGTTGGAATAAAATTCACCACATCGATTTTCACATTGGCGGCATCATAGAACTTGTCGTTCTTGACAACCTTGATGTGATCATTCGGTACAAACTCGGCCAAAACATAAGCGCCGTTTGAAACCAAATTTCCGGGCTTGGTAAACTCAGCACCCTTGGCTTCAACATTGGCCTTACTAACAGCATATGTGGCCTGATGGGTGAGCATCTCAAGGAAATACGGGGTTGGTGCATTGAGGGTGACTTCGAACGTCATATCGTCAATTGCTTTCACACCCAGTTCAGCTGGCGGTTTCTTTCCGGCAGTCACGTCCTCAGCATTTACGACTGGCGCAAGCATGTAGGCATATTCACCAGCGGTCGCAGGATCAGTTACCCGCTGCCATGAGAACACAAAGTCATGGGCCGTAACAGGCGATCCGTCAGACCACAGTGCGCCTGGACGAAGTTTGAAGGTGTAGACCTTGCCGTCTGGAGAAATAGTCCAGCTCTCGGCGGCACCCGGGATTACTTCCGATTTGGCGTCTTCAGTTGTGAGCCCTAGGAACAGGTCACGCAAAATATGTGCTTCATAAACGGTTGATGTCTTGTGCGGATCGAGGGATTCCGGGTCGGCGGAGTTACCGCGATTGAAGACTACTTCGGCAAAGGCGCCGGTGGCTGTCATCATAAGCATGGTTGTGCCAATGGCCCATGATTTGAAGTTCATACTCATTATTGAACGCTCCCATTTCATGTGTTTCTACTTCTATGTCATTTTCACCGGGTTACCGGTTTGTGGGCCAGATGCTAGCACCAGATTTTGGAATTGTCGCTAGTGACTTGATGGGATATGCCAAGGGCTGAGTTGCAGGGATATTTGATATGACGGCGCACGGCAAGAATAGCGGCACCCAAAATGAGCAGACAATTGCTGTTCATGCTGGTGAATTTGTGGACCCGGTGACGCGGGCTTCCTCACCCAATTTGGTGATGTCCGCGACTTTTTCACCCACGGACGTGGTGGGGTTTTCGGCCCGGGATGAGAAGGACTATGAAGGCTATGTCTATGGCCGGGTCTCCAATCCCACCGTGCGCCAGCTTGAGCAGAAATTGGCCGCCCTTGAGGGGGCCGAAAGCGCATTGTGTTTTGGGTCTGGCATTGCCGCCAGCCATGCGGTTATTGCGGGGCGCTTGAGCCAAGGCGATCATCTGCTGGTGCAGGACACAAACTATGTGGGCGTGGCTGAACTCACGCGCGACACCCTGCCGCGCTTTGGCATTCAAACATCATTTGTTGATGTGACCGATCACACTGCGGTTGCCGCTGCCATCAGGCCCAATACGCGGATGGTGTGGCTTGAAACGCCGACCAACCCCACCATGCAAATTTGCGATATCAGAGCCTTGGCGGAGCTGGCGCATGCCAAAGGGGTTCGCGATGTGGTGGTCGATTCAACTTTCGCCACGCCCATTGCCACGAAGCCCTTGAACCTGGGTGCTGATTTCGTGGTGCATTCGCTGACCAAATATATTGGCGGGCACGGCGATGCGATGGGCGGCTGTGTGCTGGGTCGCAAGGCCGATCTGGAGGCGTTAAATCTGGAAGCCATGGTGCATTTTGGCGGCATCATTTCGCCCTTCAACGCCTGGCTCATTATTCGGGGTGCTGCCACATTGCCTATCCGCATGAGGGCGCATCAAGAGTCGGCGATGATTGTCGCCAAATACCTGGAACAACACCCGGCTGTATCGCGGGTATTCTATCCGGGGCTTCAATCGCACCCGCAGCATGAAATTGCCAAGGCGCAGATGAAAAATTTTTCCGGCATGATGACATTCCAAACCCATGAGAACGGATTGGCTGTGGCCAAGCGCATGGTGAAGCGGTTGGAGTTCATTCATTATGCCGTTTCACTTGGCCATCATCGCAGCCTGATTTACTGGATCGGAACAGATGATATTGAAACGTCTACATTCCGCCATGAGGCCGAAGCGGCAGCACGCTATCGTCAGTATGCGGGTGATGGGGTGTTTCGTCTTTCAGTGGGCATCGAAGATGGCGACGACCTGTGCGCCGATTTGGCGAAATGCCTCTAGGCTTTTGCGTCTTTCGCCTTGTGCCTTCGGTATGATCTGATGCTCACCGGGATCATGATGATGTAGAGGCCAGCGAATATCGTCAGGGTCTCCCAGGGAAAAGCAATGAGGCAGACGATTGCCAGAGCACCGCCACCAACAATGGGCAGCACCAAATCGCGGCGGACGCGGGGCCCGCTGGTTTTGCCTGAAAATGTCGGGATTCGACTGATCATCAGGAGTGAAACCGCCACCGTAAAGGCTGCTATCACGGGAGCGTAGGCCACACCGTTTTCAACTTCGGCGAGGAAACCCAAATACATGGGGGCAAGCGCCAGGCCTGCGCCTGCGGGTGCGGGTGCGCCGCTGAAAAACGCGTTTGACCAAGGCGGCTTTCCCTCATCATCAAGAGCCACATTGAATCTGGCCAGCCGCAGCGCGCAGCACACGGCCAGCATGAGAGCCACGACCCAACCCTTGGTGCCGAAGGCCTCGAGCGACCAGATGTAAATCAGGATTGCCGGCGCCACGCCAAAGTTTATGAAATCAGCCAGCGAGTCCAGTTCGGCGCCAAAGCGTGACGTGCCCTTGAGGTAACGGGCGAGACGGCCATCCACCGCATCGAGAACGATTGAAACAATTATGGCGCCAACAGCCAATTCATAACGGCCTTCGATGCCCAATCTTATGGCGGTTACGCCGCTGCACAGGGCCAGCAGCGTGATAAGATTGGGAAGCAGATAACGTGCCGGCACATGCTTGAAACGCCTGGCCTGCGAGGTGTCTTGCGGCGTTTCCAAACTCAGCTCTTCCGCGCGACGCGTTCTGATTCAGAAGAAACCAAATCTGCAAATATGGTTTCACCTGCGATGGCGCGTTGGCCAATTGCCACCAAAGGGCTTGCGCCCCTGGGCAAATAAACATCAACGCGACTGCCGAAACGAATAAGGCCAATGCGTTGCCCAGCCAGAAGACGCTCGCCCTCGCCCACAAATTTCACAATGCGTCGTGCAATGAGGCCTGCTATCTGCACGACGCCAATCTTGCGACCGTCGCTCAGCTCAAGTGTAAACGCCTGGCGCTCGTTGTCTTCGCTTGCCTTATCCAGCTCAGCGCTCAAAAAGGCGCCGGGGATGTAAGTTATCTTGGCAACGCGCGCATCGATGGGTGAGCGGTTCACGTGCACATCGAAGACGTTCATGAACACGGAAATGCGTGTTGCAGGTTCGCGGTCCAGATCGAGTTCAGGTGGCGGAATGATTTTGTCGATGGCGCAAATGAGGCCGTCAGCGGGCGAGATGACCAATCCATCGCGCATCGGGGTCACACGCTCGGGGTCACGGAAGAAATAGGCGCACCAGATCGTGGCAATGACCGCAAGCCACATCAGAACATCCCAGCCCATCCAGAAGAAGAAAAGCGTCACCGCCGCAAATATGGCGATAAAGCGCCACCCCTCGCGGTGGACGGGGACAAAAAATGCCAGAATGCTATTTACAATGGACATGGGCGCTCATGTAGCGTGAATTTTCCGGTTTGCAAACACGTGGTTCATCTGGGCGAAATTTTGAGAAGGGCCTTGGCTTCCGCCGTAAGCCCCCGCTCGTCCAGATTCTCGGCAAGGCGCCTGCGGGCTTCGTCGGCTTCGCGCTGGCGGTTCCACATGGCGGCGTAAACGCCCTTCTTGCGCAGCAGTTGGTTGTGAGTGCCGCGCTCGGCGATGCGGCCTTCGTCCAGCACGATGATTTCATTGGCATCAACAACTGTTGAAAGCCTGTGGGCTATCACCACGGTGGTGCGATCTTTGGAAACCTTGCGGAGTGCCGTTTGAATTTCCTGCTCGGTGAAACTGTCCAAAGCTGACGTTGCTTCATCAAGCACCAGAATGGGTGGGCCTTTGAGAATGGTTCGCGCGATGGAAACCCGCTGCTTCTCGCCGCCGGAAAGCTTTAGCCCCCGCTCGCCCACCATGGCGTCATAGCCTTTGGGCAGGCTTTTGATGAATTTATGGATTTGCGCCATTTTTGCCGCGGCTTCGACTTCAGCATCCGTTGCACCCGGCCTGCCATAGCGGATGTTGTAGCGGATGGTGTCGTTGAAAAGCACTGTATCCTGCGGCACCATGCCGATGGCTGCGCGCAACGATTTTTGCGTCACCACGGAAATATCCTGGCCATCGACGGTGATGCGCCCACCGGTCAATTCATAGAAACGATAGAGCAGCCGTGAGATGGTTGACTTGCCGGCACCCGACGGGCCGACGATTGCCACCGTGTGACCGGCTGGCACCTGGAAGGAAAGATCACGGATGATCGGTCTTTCCCTGTCATAGGCAAAGCTGACATTTTCAAATGCGAGTGCGCCCTGACCTACCTTGAGAGGAACGGAACCCGGCTTGTCCTTGATTTCGGCGTTGACTGAAAGGAGCGAGAACATGCCCTCAACGTCGATCAGCCCCTGCTTGATTTCACGGTAGGAAGAACCGATGAAATTCAGCGGCATGTAGAGCTGCACCATAAGTGCGTTGATCATGACGAAATCGCCAATTGTGGCTTGGCCTTGTGAAATTGCATAGGCTGACATCGCCATGACAATCGTCAGGCCGATTGCAAAAACAAAAGTCTGTCCGGCGTTGAGAACGGCAAGCGATACCCAGGTTTTCACCGCCGCTTTTTCATAAAGCAACATTGATACATCAAAGCGCTGGGCCTCATGTTCCTCATTGCCGAAATATTTTACGGTTTCGAAATTGAGCAGGCTGTCGATGGCCTTGGTGTTTGCGTCCGTATCGGCATCGTTCATGTTGCGGCGAATGTTGATGCGCCATTCGGTGGCCAGGTAGGTGAAGCCAAGATAGCAAACGACTGTCGCCAGTATTGTCGCGGCATAGAGCCAGCCGAAAGACCACGTGAGAACACCTGCGACCAGGGCAATTTCCAGGGCGGTTGGAAATGTATTGAACAGCGAAAAACGCAAGACAGTGTCAACGCCCGCGGTGCCTCGCGAAATGATGCGCGACAGGCCGCCGGTTCGGCGCTCGAGGTGGAACTTCAGGGACAGCGCGTGAAGATGGCGAAACGTCTTGATGGCCAGTTCCCGCACGGCGCGCTGGCCGACCTTGGCGAATATTGCGTCACGAATCTGGGCCAGCGCCACCATCATGATGCGGCCGAAGCCATAGGCAACCACCCAGAAGAAAGCCACGCTGAACACAATCGCCGCGGGATTGCCGGAGGCAGTCAAAATATCGGTTGCATATTTGAAAGTGTAGGGCGTCCACACTGTCACGATTTTTGAGGCAACCAGCGCCACCATGGCGAGAACGACGCGGATCTTGAGATCAGTGCGCCCTTCTGGCCAGAGATAGGGCAGCAGGCTTTTGAGCGTCTGCCATTGGTTTCCATCGCCGCTGGCAAAGCTCGCGGCGTTTGTAGGCAACTTACGGCTCATAAATTATGTGGCTTCCTATTGTACAGCAGGCGCATCCGGCGTGACGAGAACCTGACCAGGATAGATCCAGTGCGGATTCTTGATCTGGTCCTTATTGGCCTCATAAATCACGGTATATTGAATACCCTTACCATATAACTGCCGCGACAGCTTCCACAGATTGTTGCCGGGCTGAATAACAATCGTTGTGGGTGCTGGCGGTTCAGGCGTTGCGGCAGCAACGGCGGTTTCGGCAGGTGCTGTTGCTTCAGCAGGTGCTTCTTCTACCTTCGGCGCTTCGGCAACCTTTGGAGCTGCGGCCACGGGGGCTGGTTCTGGCGTTTTTACAACTTCTGTTACAGTGGTTGTTGCTGGTGCAGGCTCGGCTGCTGCCACAACGGTTGGCGTTTCAGGTTGCTTTGCGGCCAACACCTTCGCTGGATCCTCACGGAAGAATGGCATCGCCACACGGCTTCTCACTGTTCCATCCGGGCCAATCTCATCTGCCCGGAGTTCATGGTTTCCAACGGCCAAGGGGGCCTTGCTGGCAATTGTCCAGGTTCCGGCATCCCCAATGTCTGTGGCTCCGAACAGGCCATTATCGACATAGACCTGGACCTTGCCGTCGGCAGGTCCTCGACCGCCAAATACAATGTTGCCGGCATCATCATAGTCAACCGTATCGAGATTGACGGCTGCAACTGCTGCTGGTTGTGCAGCGGCGGCTGGTGCTTCGGCAGATGGTGCTTCGGCGGCAGGAGCTGCTGCAGGGGCTTGAACGATTTTTGTAGGCGCATCCGGCTTCAAGACAGCCACCAGCGGCGTGCCGCCATCCTTGGGTTTCACATCAACCGCAACCGTCTCCTGAGAGACCATGACCTTGTCATTGCTTTTGGCGGCGATTGTAAGTGTGCCCTGGCCTTCGGGAAGCGGCTTGTCGGTTATCACAACGAAGGCTCCATCGGCATTGGCCGTGGTTGACCCGGCCATGGTGCTGGCGGTTGTGTTTTTATGGGTAATGGAAACCTCGGCGCCTGGCTCCGCCCGGCCTGCAACGATTGCATCACCGGAAGGTTCTACCCGTACTGTATCAAAGGTTGGAATGGCCAATTCTTTGGCGGGTGCTGCCTCTGGAACCTTTGCGGGTTCGGCAACAGCCACAGTCTCAGGGGCTTTGGCTGTTTCTTCCACCTTGGCAGGCTCTGGTGCTTTGGCTGCTTCTTCGGCTTTCGCCGGTTCCTCAACTTTTGGCGCCTCGGCCACGGGTGCGGGTTCCACGTTGGCAACGGTGGCTTCGATCCCAAACCATTCTTCCCGCTGCGTATATGCCAATATGGCAAGACCGATAATTACGAGGGTAGCGAATGCCACTATGGGATTAGTCTTTGGCTGATTTTCTTCCGTCATGATAAGTAAAGAACCCTGCTGCTGAAGTGGCCTCTGGCTACTAAATGGTACAATTCATCGGCTTTAATAGGACTAATTGGGCGAATCAGCAAAGAAATGCTGCAATAGCAAAAATGAGGCTAAATTGGTAAAAATCCCTAAACATAACTTATGCGTCTATTGCGGTTCTGGACCAGGCAAAAACCCGGCCTATATGCTGGCAGCCAAGACCCTTGGCCTGTCCATGGCGAATGCCGGAATTGGCTTGGTTTATGGGGGTGGAAGCCTTGGATTGATGGGCGAGGTGGCCAAGACCGTGCTGGAAGCGGGCGGCTACGTGACAGGCATTATTCCAAGCTTTCTGGGCACCAGGGAGCGCATGCTGACCGGCGTCAACGACCTGGTGGTGACCAAGAACATGCACGAGCGCAAGATGACGATGTTCGAGCGGTCAACCGGGTTTGTGGCCTTGCCGGGCGGCATTGGCACGCTGGAAGAATTGACCGAAATATCCACCTGGGCGCAGCTTGACCAGCACGCCAAGCCGATTGTCGTGTGCAATATTGATGGCTATTGGGAACCCTATCTCACGCTCATCAAGCACATGCGGGAAGAAAAATTCATCCGCGAAGGCATGGAATTCAAGATGGACGTGGTGAAAACGGCTGAGGATGTGGTGCCCGCCTATGAATATCGCCTGGCCAACACGCCGCAAAAAGTGCCCTTCGATCTGCCCCGCGAGATTCTCTAAGGCACTGTCTCCAGGTCGGCGCGGCGGGTTTTCTCATCGCGTATGGCTGAGTATGAATAGATGGCAAGCGCTATCCAGATAATTACAAATGACAGCATGCGCCATTTGTCCAGGGGTTCGCCGAAGATGAACACGGCGGTGAGAAACACCAGAGATGGCGAAAGATATTGCAGCAGCCCGGCGGTCGAATAGCGCAGGCGCTTGAGGGAGGCGGCGAAGAATATCAACGCTGTTGAGGTCATCAGGCCGCAGCCCATTAGCAGCGCTGTATCACTCACCGTGCCGCCGAATTTTGCCATGCCATGGCGGGTCAGCCAGACCTGCACCACCAAGAGCGGCACAGCTATGATCAGCACTTCGATAAAAAAGCCTTGGGTTGGCCCCACCTTGATGGTTTTGCGCAGGAAACCATAGAGGCAGAATGTTGATGCCAGCATGAGCCCAAGCCAGGGGAACACGCCTGCCGCAAAAGTCTGGATCAGCACCGCGATGATCGCCAGCACGAGGGCCACCATCTGCAAGCGGTTGAAGCGTTCGCCTAGGAACAGATAGCCCATCACCACGTTCATCAGCGGGTTGATGTAATAGCCAAGGCTTGATTCCAGCGTGCGGCCCACTTCGATTGACCAGACATAGAAACCCCAGTTCAAGACGATGATGGCGCTGGTGAGCGTCAGGATCGCCAGATTGCGGGGAGATGCGACAGCTTTCAGAACATCCTTGTGCTGGCCCAGCCACCAGATCACCAGTGCGGCGCAGGGGATGGACCAGAGACCGCGATGAACTGCAATTTCCATCGGGCTGACATGGCGCAGAAAGCCGAAATAGACGGCCATGGCGCCCCAGGTGAGGTGAGCCAAAATAGCGTAAAGAACGCCTTTTTCGGCCTCCGTGAGGCCGACACTAGGGGATTGTTCTGCCACTGACATTGCTGCCGTTTATCGCCATGCCCAATTTAGCGCAACGGGGTGTGGGGCATGGCCCACATGAGCGCCCCGCATGTCAGGCCGGAACAGCTTCGCGCAGCAATTTATAGATGATTGAGTCCGAAAGCGCCTGGAATGAGGCATCCACGATGTTGGGTGAAACGCCCACCGTGAACCAGCGGTTGCCCTTTGCATCCTTGCTTTCGATCAGCACGCGCGTTGTGGCCGTGGTGCCGCCATTGAGGATGCGCACCTTGTAGTCCACCAGTTCAAGATCATTGATGAAGGGTTGGAATTTTCCCAGGTCTTTGCGCAGCGCCACATCAAGGGCGTTCACCGGGCCGTTGCCTTCGCCGGCATTGATAAGGATTTCGCCATCGATTTTCACTTTGACCACGGCCTCGGAGATCATTTCCTGATCGCGCTGCTCGACGATCACCCGGAACGAGAGCACGTCGAAATAATGGGGCACGCTGTCGAGGGTTCGCCGCGCCAGCAATTCAAACGAGGCGTCAGCGCCGTCATAGGCATAGCCCAGGGCCTCGCGGTCCTTCACCTGCCGCAGCAGGTCATCAAGGCGCGGATCATCCTTCTTCACGTCCATGCCGACGCGCTGCAATTCCGATAATAGATTGGATTTGCCCGATTGGTCAGACACCAGCATCCGCCTGCGATTGCCCACGGTTTCCGGCGGCACGTGTTCATAGGTTTCCGGTTCTTTCACGATGGCCGAGGCATGAATGCCCGCCTTGGTGGCGAAGGCGCTTTTGCCGACATAGGGCGCTTGCGCATTGGGCGCGCGGTTCAGGAGCTCATCAAAAGCGCGGGCCACATGGGTGAGGTTTTGCAGGCGTGTTTCATCCACGCTGATGGTGAAGCGATCCTTGTAGGATTTCTTGAGTCCAAGCGTGGCGATGATGGAAACCAGATTGGCGTTGCCGCAGCGTTCGCCGATGCCGTTCAAGGTTCCCTGCACATGGCAGGCGCCGGCGTCGATGGCGGCAAGCGAATTTGCCACCGCCTGGTCCGTGTCATTATGGGCGTGAATGCCGAGATTGGAGCCGGGAACGGATTTCGTCACGACGCTCACGATCTCTGAAATCTCCGAAGGCATCGTGCCGCCGTTGGTGTCACACAGCACAATCCAGCGCGCGCCTGATTCA
>JANNXN010000007.1:0-47811 GCA_031409595.1 Rhodobiaceae bacterium | reverse complement strand
CTGGTCATAGGCCCCGCGATCATCCTCAAAGGTCACCAGCGCATCGGAGTAAAGCGACTTTGGCGACTTGCGGCCAACCACAATCACATTGCCCTTGTAAAGCTTCAACCGCACAACGCCTTCCACATGCTCCTGGCTTTTATCCACCATCGCTTGCAGCATTTCGCGCTCCGGCGAGAACCAGAAACCATAGTAAACCAGCTCTGCATAGCGCGGCATGAAACTGTCCTTGAGATGCGCCGCCTCCCGGTCAAGCGTCAGGCTTTCCATGGCCCGGTGCGCCACCGACAGGATCGTGCCACCAGGCGTTTCATAAATGCCGCGCGACTTCATGCCGACAAAACGGTTCTCCACCAGATCAAGCCGGCCAATGCCGTTGTCATGGCCGAGTTCATTGAGTTTGGTGAAAAGGGTGGCGGGCGACATGGCCTTGCCATCAATGGCGATGGGGTCGCCCTTCTTGAATACCATTTCGATGTAAGTGGCCTTGTCTGGCGCATCCTCCGGCGCAATGGTGCGCTGGTACACGTAAGGCGGCGCTTCCACCCACGGGTCTTCCAGAACTTTTCCTTCCGAAGAGGAGTGCAGCAGATTGGCATCCACTGAAAATGGCGCTTCGCCGCGCTTGTCCTTTGAAACCGGAATCTGGTGCTTCTCGGCGAAATTGATCAAATCCGTGCGGCTCTTGAAGTCCCATTCGCGCCAGGGCGCTATGATCTTGATATCGGGGTTCAGCGCGTAGGCCGTGAGCTCAAACCGCACCTGGTCGTTGCCCTTGCCCGTGGCCCCATGGGCGATGGCGTCCGCCCCGGTTTCCCTGGCAATCTCGATGAGCCGCTTGGAAATCAGGGGCCGAGCGATGGAGGTGCCGAGCAGATAGACGCCCTCATAAAGCGCATTGGCCCGGAACATCGGGAACACGAAATCCTGGATGAATTCTTCCCGCACGTCCTCCACATAGATCTGCTTGATGCCCAGCATCTCAGCCTTCTTGCGCGCCGGTTCCAATTCGCCGCCCTGGCCCAGATCGGCGGTGAAGGTCACAACCTCCGCGCCATACTCGGTTTGCAGCCATTTCAGGATGATCGAAGTATCAAGCCCGCCGGAATAGGCGAGAACAACTTTTTTGATCTGGCCGTGTTTGGACATTTTAGGAGTTCCGTTATGGTTTGTGGCCTGCGACCTATCACGAGGGCCGAGGTTGCCGCAAGCCTAGCGTTTCGCAACTTGTACGACGTGCTATGCGAATTTTGACTCTTCACTCAGAACATCAAGTACGGGACAGGCCGGAGCCCCGGGACCAGTACATTGCGCCACCGTCTCGGCCAGCACATTTTCAAGTTTTTTGAGGTCGCTGATCTTGGAGCGGATATCCCTAAGGTGGGTTTCTGCCAAGGCCTGAACTTCCCCGCATGACTTGGCGCCGCCATCGGCGAGCCGAAGCAGGGCACGCACCTCATCCTGCGAGAATCCCATATCGCGCGATCTCTTTATGAATCGAAGTCGCTTTGCATCCTCAGTATTGTAGGTTCGCCGCCCATTTGTTCCACGCTGCGGCACTGGGAGGAAACCTATCCGTTCATAGTAGCGGATAGTTTCTACATGAACGGTTGTTTGGCGAGATAGCTCGCCAATCGCAAATTCAGCCAATCGCGCATTCGTGATGCTTTTTGACATCCTGACCTCTTGCTCCTGTAGTTGCTACAGGATGTAGGGTGGGGTTGTACATTAAAAAAGGACAGGCTGATGTCGATAAGTGAAATTCCCACAAGTCCTGAGTCGAAAGGACGATCAGGCCTATTTGCGACCGGTGGGCTCATCGGCGGCATCCTCGCCTCCACCTGTTGCGTGCTGCCCCTATTGTTTGTCTCATTGGGCATGAGTGGCGCATGGATTAGCCAGCTCACTGCCCTGTCGCCCTATCAACCCTATTTCCTGGGCGCGGCCTTGGCTCTCCTTGGCGCGGGATTCTGGCAGGCCTACCGGCGCAAACCAGAGGTCTGCGCTCCGGGCACCATTTGCGCAAAACCAGCTGCGGGACGTCTGACAAAGTCGATTTTGTGGATCGGCACGATGTTCGTAGCCACTGACCTTATGCTCCTGTTAGTTTGAGCCCATGCGAAAATTAATGCTTCTTCTCGCTTTCTTTACACTTACGACCGAAACACGCGCGGCCGAAAGGACTGGTTTGTTTGCAATAGAAAACATGACCTGCGCGCTCTGCCCATTTACAGTGCAGCAGGCGATGACAGCCGTTTCCGGTGTAAAAATCGCAACCGTCGATTTCGAGAGAAAACAAGCGACTGTTATTTTTGAAGATAGCGCGGCGACGCCAGCATCAATTGCAGAGGCATCAACAAATTCCGGTTATCCCGCCATCCTCATTCAGGTAATACCATGATTCTTGAATCGACGATCACTTGCCCGAAGTGTGCCTACAAGACGACAGAATCAATGCCAACAGATGCTTGCCTCTTTTTCTATGAATGCCCCTCATGCAAGATCATGCTGAAGCCCAAGCAGGGAGATTGCTGTGTATTCTGCTCCTATGGCGACGTACCATGCCCGTCTATCCAAGAGGCACGGGCTACCGGACAATCCCAAACATCCCATTGTTGCTAGTTTTCTTCAACCGTTTGCGGCCCTGGCCAAATCGCTCGCTCTGATCTTCTGGCTCTCGCTCTTCAACTGACCGCAAGCCGCCATGATATCGCGGCCCCGGGGCGTGCGCACCGGCGAGGCATAGCCCGCTTTGTTCAAAATCTCGGCGAACACTTCAATGACATCCCATTCCGAACACTCATACTGCGTGCCGGGCCACGGATTGAACGGAATGAGATTGACCTTGGCGGGCATGCCTTCCAGCAGTTTCACCAGCCTTTTCGCATCAGCCACGCTGTCGTTGACACCTTTGAGCATTACATATTCAAACGTGATGCGCTTGGCATTGGAGGCGCCGGGATAGGCCCGGCACGCCGCCAGCAATTCGGCGATGGGATATTTCTTGTTGAGCGGCACCAGCTTGTTGCGGATTTCATCCGTGGTGCCGTGCAAAGATATGGCAAGGCCCGTTCCGATCTCCTCGCCAGCCCTGATAATTTCCGGCACCACGCCAGATGTGGACAAGGTGATGCGACGCTTGGATATTGAAATGCCTTCGCCGTCCGACACAATATCCATGGCGGTCTTCACATTGTCAAAATTATACAACGGCTCCCCCATCCCCATCAGCACCACATTGGTGAGATAGCGCCCGCTTTCCGGCGCATCCGGGTTATCCTCCATCTGGTGCGGCCATTCCTCCAGCTTGTCGCGCGCCAGCATCACCTGGCCCACAATTTCATTGGCCGTCAAATTGCGCACCAGCTTCTGCGTTCCCGTATGGCAGAACGAACACGTCAGCGTGCACCCCACCTGGCTCGAGATGCAGAGTGTTCCGCGATCCTCCTCCGGGATATAAACCATCTCAATTTCATGGGCCTGCCCCCGTTCATCAGGCGCCAGTTTCAGCAACCACTTCCGCGTTCCATCGCTGGATTTCTGTTCCGTCACCACATCAGGCCGCCCGATGGAAAACGCCTCTTCCAACTCTGCACGCAACCCTTGCGAAATATCCGTCATCGCATCGAAATTCAAGGCGCCGCGATGGTAAATCCAATGCCAAATTTGCCGCATGCGCATGCGCTGCTGCTTTTCCGGAACGCCAATGCGCCCGAGAATTTCCGCCAGCTCCGCCCGCGACAGCCCCATCAGCGAGGGTCGCAAATCGTTCGGCAAATAAGGTGCAGGCACCGGAGATTGTAAAACTGTGACCATGGTCCCCGCGTCTTAGAGCAAATCCCGCAAAAGTTGAAGACTTTTGCGATAGGGATTTGCTCCAACATATTGATCTGGCGCGATTCCTTTTCGGCAAGCCGATTCCGGCATGCCGGGAAGCGCGCTAGCGTAAACTGAACCCGCCCACCATGGGGCCAAGTGGCAAAAACTGGTCATTGCGGCCAAGCTCCGGGCTGTAAAGACTGGATACAGACCCGTCAAAATACAACGCATTGCTGCAGTTCAGGGCGTCCCGGAAAACCTTCGCAAAATCATAAAAGTTAACCGCATTCTCTGAAATCACAAAAACCGCTGTCTGCCCGTCCAGCATTCCAACGCCATTGCGGACTTTGAGGGATGTTCCTGTCTCGGAGAACTTCGGATGAATTTCCCCGTCAATCACCAGCATGGGGCCTGACTGTGTCGCAAAGTCCGGCCTCAAATCCGACTTCGCATAGGCCTCGGTTGTCATAACGCCGAGTTCATCGCCTTGCACATAAAACACGCCATTGGGCTTCAAATGAAAATTACCTTGGCCATCCCGCCGGTTGAGTTTTTTCTTCTGTTCGCCGTCCTCAACATAAAGGCCAATGGGTTTCAGGTCTTCATCGAACATCCCGGCATTCATGGCAAAGCGCAGCTCCTTGCCCTCATCGCCAACCAGATCGGCCAGAGCCGAAAAATTGCGCAGCGGCTGGCCCTCCTGGTCAAGGTTGAAAATCTCCAGTTTTGTCTCGCGTAAATCCACGCGGCAAACGCTGTAGGAATTGCCCTCATGGCCAAGCCTTTTGCAAAGCGGTTCCGCAGCGCCGGCAGTGCTCAACAGGCCCACAAAAATGAAAGCAGTGCATATCCACCGCATGGCGGACTTACTTGCAGGCAGTGTCAATTGTTTCCATGGCGGCCGTTATGCCGCTGAGGGAATAGGTGTCGATGGTCTCCGTTCCCTTCCACGATGTTCCCTTGACTGTCATGGCCTTGCCGGACTTCATGGCAGCAACGATCTTTTGTTCTTTTTCCTTGCTGTCAGCCCAGGCGCCATCGCCATTGGTGAAAAGTTCAAACTCCGCCTCATCAACCTTCACCTGAACCGATGTGGCCTCTTTGAAGGGATAGCCAATGATGGTGGACACTTCGCCATTGATTTTCCGGCCCGGCATATGCGTCACAATGAAAAATATGGGATCGCGCTTGACCTTTTTGGCCGCGTCGCTCTTTTTGGGCTGCGACACCACATAACAAACCTTCGTATCCGAGGCCTGATAGGTGTGCGCCGTCCAGTCATTGAACGTGCCAAGCAAAGTGGGCTCGGCGCTGCGAGCTACCCCCGCAAGGCAAATTGTGGAACCGATAAGCGCTATGGCTGCCATTCGCTGCAATGGAATCATTCCTAAAACATAAACTCAACTGACAAAAAAATCTATCTCTGGCATTTGCGGGCAAATTTCGGCCCAATTGCGGCATCTCCCTATTGCCCGTTGCTGCCCCGCACAATTAACTGATATAGCCTGATAAATCGGCAAGGACAGGAATAGTGATAGACGCCATAAATGAGGCAGTTGCCGCCGGCGAGCGGGTATTGGAAAAGGCCAAGGCGGCGTTTCGCCTTTTGGTGCAATCCAGCGATTTCGATACCCACCAGCACGTGGCCCACGGCCTGGCCTGGCTCGCGACCTATGTCGAAACCCTAAAATCACTATCTACCTACGCGACCGCACTTTCATCCCAGTCCAAGCTGGGGGAGATCGAACACCTGCTCATCAGAATTTCGGCCGGCGAATATCTCAATCAAATCGCCGGCGGCATTCCCATGAACCAAACGGAATTTTTCCGGCTGGGCAGCCTTGGCCTCACCCAAACGGATTTGCAAGCCGTTGCTGACTGCGCGCTGTTCAAGATCGGCAATTCGCCCGAAAATCGCGCCCGCTTGGTGGAGTTGATGGAGCAGCAGCGTGGAGCCTTGACCTTCGGCGACTGCGGCCTTGATGCCACGATGAATGAAATGCGCATCACCATGCGGCGTTTCACCGCGGCCAAGGTTGCTCCACATGCGCATCGCTGGCACCTGGACAATGCCTATGTACCCATGGAAATCATCCAGGAGCTGGCTGAACTTGGCGTCTTCGCATTGACGCTTCCGGAAGCTTACGGCGGCCTCGGCCTCGCCAAAGAGGCCATGTGCGTTGTGTCCGAAGAACTTTCGCGCGGCTGGATTGCCGTGGGTTCACTCGGCACCCGCGCAGAAATTGCGTGCGAGCTTATTCTGTGTGGCGGCACCGATGAACAGAAAGCCAGGTGGCTTCCCAAAATCGCCAGCGGAGAAATTCTCCCCACCGCCGTTTTCACCGAGCCCAACACCGGATCAGATCTGGGATCCCTGCGCACCCGTGCCGAAAAAAACGACGCGCATTACAGCGTGACCGGCAACAAAACCTGGATCACCCATCCGGTGCGGGCGGACCTCATGACATTGCTGGCCCGCACCAACGCCCACGAAAAAGGCTATAAGGGCCTGTCGATGTTTCTGGCCGAAAAGCCCCGTGGCACCGACAAGGATCCGTTTCCAGCGCCCGGCATGACCGGCACCGAAATTGAAGTTCTGGGCTATCGCGGCATGAAGGAATATGAAATCCGTTTCGATAATTTTGCGGTGAAGGCCGAAAATCTTCTGGGCGGTGTTGAAGGCCAAGGCTTCAAACAACTCATGCAAACTTTTGAGAGTGCCCGCATCCAGACAGCTGCGAGGGCCGCAGGCGTCGCTCAAAATGCCCTTGATCTCGGCCTGAAATACGCAAGCGACCGCAACCAGTTCGGCAAACCCATCATCAGGTTCCCCCGCGTCGCAGATAAGCTCGCCCTGATGGCGGCGGAAATCATGGCAGCCCGCCAACTCTGCTACCGTGCTGCCCGCGAAAAAGACGCTGGCCGCAGATGCGATGTGGAAGCCGGCATGGCAAAACTGCTGGCCGCCCGCGTCGCCTGGTCGTCCGCCGATAACGCAGTGCAAATTCATGGCGGCAACGGCTTTGCGCTCGAATTCGAAATCAGCCGCGTCCTCTGCGACGCCCGCATCCTCAACATCTTCGAAGGCGCCGCAGAAATTCAGGCCCAGGTCATCGCAAAGAGAATTCTCGAAGGCAAAAACTGAGGAATCATGCGGCAAAGAGAATAAGAAACGCCACGATAATCGCCAGAAGGCCAACGGCCTCCGTCAGGGCAAACGCGAGAAGGCCAACACCTTGCATCTTGTCGGCAGCGCCGGGATTACGCCCAATGGAAGACAGCCAGTCACCGAACACTCTCCCCAGTCCCAGAGCAACACCGAGCAACGGTAAAACCGCCAGTGCTGCCGCGATATAGCGAATGCCTTCATCAGTCATGATATCTGCCTCTTTGAATTGAATTGTGTGTGGCCAATGGTCAATGGGGGTGGAGCGCGTCTCTTACATAAATCGCGGAGAGCACGATGAAGATGTAGGACTGCACCAGCATGACGCCTGTTTCGACGAAGTACATCATCACCATCACCGCCAGCGGCAGGATGGACGCGGCAATTCCAGCCACACCATGGCTTTCCGTCAACATGACGCAGAAATCGCCAAAGAGCTTGAGCATGATGTGCCCCGCCAGAATGTTGGCGAAGATGCGAAGGCCCAGCGTAAACGGCCGAAATAAATAGGACACAAGCTCGATCAGCACAATCAGGGGCGCGAGATAGATGGGCGTGCCTGTCGGCATGAAGAAACGAAAAAAACCCAAGCCTTGCGTTTTGAATGCGAGGAAGTTGATATAGGCAAATACCGCAAGTGCGAGCGCCAGCGTGACGATCAGATGACTGGTGAAGGTGAACTTGATCGGCGTGAGGCCAATCAGGCTGCCAAAAAACAGGAACACAAAGATAGTCAGGAAGAAGGGCAAGGTTTGCTTTGCTTCCGGTCCTCCGAATCGAACAATTGTACCCTCGACGAAAGTATGGAGCCATTCGGCGCTGACTTGCAGGCGGCCGGGCACGATGGCGCGTTCCCTGGTGGCCCAAGTGAAATAGATGCTGACCGCGATAACCGTGGTGAGCATGGCTTGCGACGACACAGTGAAGGACACATCGTATCCACCTAGTGTTAGCGGAACGAGAACGTCGATCTCGAATTGGCGGATTGCATAGAGATTGATCGGTTCCGTGGCCATGGTTGTTCCGTATCATGAGGATTGCGAAGCCTTCCAAAGTTTCGCCCATGCCCTCCATCATCGAAGGGCATGGGCGTGGTTGCGTTCATCTGATATCAGTCAGCCCACAGATTGCTTCTTTGCGGCAGACACATATTCTGCCGGGATATGAGCGGTTATAAACCCCACCTGCTCATCCAGCAGCTTTGCAAAACCCGTAACGACGCTTGCTGTCGCATGATCGCCGCTAGCCACGGCTTTGTTCATGACGGTTGGAAGATGCGCTGATGCCGCTTCGTAGCTGGCGACAACCGCGTCCAGATGCTCCGAGGCTTTGACGATGTCGAAGGGATAGGGCGGTAATTTCGACGTTTTTGCAACAATGGCAATTGTCCGCACCGGAACGCCGCCCAGCGCCATCACTCTGGCCGCAAACTCATCGGCAATCCCGTCGAGATCGCTGCTGAAGTCGTTGAACATTTTATGCAGCATATAGAAGTTGCCGCCCTTGGCGCTCCAGTAGGCCTGCTTGGCGCGGCTCCGCAAATCAATGGCATGCGCAAGGCATTGATTGAGAGCGGTCAGGAGGTCCAAGTTCTTGATTTCGTCTTTTTGAGCGCGGGGGCTGGCAGAACGCGGACCTTGGTTAAAAGTGAACTGCTTGATATTTTCGCTGGTATTCATTGGTCATCTCCTAATTTTGCTGAGTCTCGTGATTAGGTGTCCGGTTGTTTGCCGTAGCTCTAGAAGGCACATGCATGGCCAACACCATATGTGAGGCTTCCGCAGACCCTTGTGTTACTCCCGGGGCCTTTACTCCGTCGTTTTCAATGCTCGGCTGCATCTCACGGGAATCTTGCAGGAAGTAAATCTCAGTCTGATAGTCGGTATACATATCTGTCCTCATCTGTGTTCGGCTGAAAACAACCTGACAATGGGCAGATGGGAGCATCCGAAGCTCCGGTCCAATCGATTTTCGCATGGGATTTGATAGAAAATCCCCTTAGCGCGAGATCAACAGTCGTGCAGCATGAAATCCGGGAAGTTTCGTTTCACCGCAGCGCGCAGGTAACTGGCGATGCGGCGGAAAGTTTCGGTCTGGGGCGAGCTGCGGCGCCACGCAAGCCCAATGGTGCGATGAAGCGGTTTGCCCCTCAGCGTCAGCAGCTTGATGCCAGACTCAGGTGTTGCAATGCTTCTCGCATAAAGGCCAGGAAGAAAGGTAAGGCCAAGCCCGGTGGCCGCCATTTGGTGCAAGGTATTAAGGCTCGTGCCTTCAAAATCACGCAGCATGAGTGCGCCATACGCCTCACAGATCAATTGGACTTGCTCATGGAGCGCATGCCCTTTCTCAAGTGCCAGAACCGGTTCACCCCTGATCTCCTTCGGGTCAATTGCGTCCAGTGTGGCCAGCCTGTGATCAATGGGAACTGCCAGGTAAAGGGGTTCCCGGAAAACGCGCAACGTTTCGAAATCCTCTCTGTGCAGTGGCAGCGGCAAAATCAGGAGATCATGTTTGCCCTCGGCCAGCGCATCAGGCAGCGAGTTGGGAAAATTCTCGCGGATATGAAGGCGAAGCCCCGGGCAATCCGCATGAAGTGCGGGTATGAAGGCAGGCAGAAGATGCGGGCTGATTGATGTGGGTATCCCCAGGCGCACCACGCCGCTCATATCCTGGCGGTGAGCTTGAGCAATGTCGTGAATGTCCTGAATCGCTGCAACGACGCGCTTTGCAACAACCACAATCTGCTCGCCTGCGCTGGTCAAAATAACCGGCGCGCGATTGCGCTCAGCCAGCTGTATTCCGAGGCGCCGCTCAAGCACCATAAGCTGCGCACTCAGCGTCGGCTGGCTGACACCCGCCTTCTCAGCCGCCAGACGGTAATGCCCCGTTTCACTGAGCGCCGCCAGATATTGCAATTGCCGCAGGCTTGGCATCCCGGATGCTTGATCAGGCTGGCGATGCGGCTGACTTGACTTCAGATTCGATATTCATGCGCAGGCTGGGATCAAGCTTGAGGCGGTTTGCAAGTTTGTTGAGATAGTCCGCTTCAACCGGATTGTCGGCATCAATGGCGAGCACCGACACGGCGTAAATCTCCGCAGCGCGTTCCATGGTTGTTGCCTTTGCGGCGATGGCATCAAGATCGAGCGGCTTGCGGATTTGATCCATGAGGAAACCCTTTTCATCAGCCGCCAGATTGCTCCGGTCAACTCTGGCAAATATGCGCGCTTGCTCATCCGCATCAATATGGCCATCGGATTTGGCGGCCGCAATCATTGCCGAGAGAAGCGTGAGGCTCAGCTCATTGCGCTCAACTTCCTGGTTGGGGAGAAACGTGGTGCCCTCTGCTTTGGCGGTTGCGTCCTGCATGTTCTCGGCGGGCGCGGACGCCTGGCCACCCTGCTGGGCCTGCCAGTTCTGCCAAGCCTTGTAGGCAAGCCCCCCCAGAACGGCAACGCCTCCCACTTTGAGTGCTGAGCCAGCAATGTTGCGACCTGTCTTTGTTCCAAGCAACAACCCCGCCAGCCCACCAAAGGCAGCGCCCTTGAGCGTATCAGACGATACGCCACCCTTGCGTTGGCTCTGCTCGTCCGGCTCACCGCCCCCGCCAAGTACCTGTTGCAGAATTTTTTGCGGATCAAACATCATCACCTCCATTTTTTGTTATGGCGTCAGTACTGGATCCAAACCGAGAGTTGCTCGTCGACGCCAGTCGCCCTTAAATGGGCAACGGATGACAGTGTTGCAAGTGTTCGAGTTCGTCCGAAATTTTTTGTTGTAAGCCCCTTGTAACTGCATATATCAACACTCAAGTATAATAAAACGGTGCCGGGCCCCTCTGGCGGTGGATTTTTGTTCCCCCGCGATGTCGGAGCCGTTTCGTTAATTCAACGCGAAATCAAAGGTCCGGTGATGGAGATAATCCAGTCTGCTCTTTTTAGTGATTTTCTCGGCACTCCATCCTATTTCTGGCTGACGTTCATCGGCATTGTCATAGCCCTTCTGGTGTTTGATCTCGGCGTTCTCCACAAAAGTGACCGCGAGATCAGCGCCAGGGAAAGCTTCATCCTCTATGGTGGCTACATGGCCATCGCATTTCTGTTCGGTGCCTGGGTCTGGTGGTCCCACGGAAGCCAATCGGGGCTTGAATTCTTCACCGGCTACCTCATCGAACAATCGCTCTCGATGGATAATATCTTTGTTATCGCCACCATCTTCGGCACCCTCGCCATTCCGCAGAAATACCAGCACCGCGTGCTTTTCTGGGGCATCCTCGGGGTCATCATGTTTCGCGCCGTTCTAATTGGATTTGGCGCAGCCCTTGTCATGTCCTTCTCATGGATACTCTATGTATTCGGCCTTTTTCTCGTGTTCACCGGCATCAAAATGTTCATGAAAAGCGAACACGCGCCAAACATCGAAAACAATCCCGTGCTCAAATGGTTGCGACGGCATTTCCGCATCACCAAGGAATTGCACGGGCATGATTTCACCGTCAAACTGCCCGACCCCAAAAGCGGAAAACTTGTAACCTGGCTGACACCCTTGGCGGTGGCGCTGATTCTCGTTGAGATTGTGGACTTGATATTCGCTGTCGACTCGGTCCCTGCCATTTTCGCCATCACAACCGACCCCTTCATTGTCTACACGTCCAACATTTTCGCAATTCTGGGGCTCCGCTCACTCTATTTTGCTCTCGCCTCCGCCATGAACCGTTTCGCCTATCTGCCATATTCGCTTGCAACCATTCTCGTGCTGGTCGGCATCAAAGTATTCCTCGTGCCAATGGGAATCAAAATCCCCACAGCACTTTCCCTGGGCGTAACCGTTGCCGTATTGGCGGCAGGAATAATCTACTCCCTGTGGAAAACACGAGGGCACCCGGCTTCAAGTTCAACTTGAAACATGCTAGGCAGCGTTCTTCCGAAAGAGACATGATCCATGCGTTGGCTTGAAAAACTGATTGAAAGCTTGATTCTCGCCAGCCGCTGGCTGCTGGTTGTTTTTTATCTCGGTCTGGCCGCAGCCTTGGCGATTTACGCCTTCGCCTTCATCCTAAAAATCGGCAATTTCTTCGGCAAGGTGATGTCCTTTGGTGAAACCGACCTGCTCCTGCAAATGCTGTCATTGATTGATGCGGCCCTGGTCGCCAGTCTTATCGTCATGGTGATTATTTCCGGCTATGAAAATTTCGTCAGCAGTTTCGATGACAATGAGGCCCAACTGTCATGGCTCGGCAAGATTGACGTAGGCTCCCTCAAGATCAAGGTTGCCTCAACAATCGTCGCAATTTCATCGATCCATCTGTTGCAGGTATTCCTCAACCTCACTCAATACAGTTCTGTACAGCTCATGTGGTTTACCATCATTCACATGGCATTTGTCGTCTCCGCCCTGTTCCTGGGACTGATCGACCGGATCATGACAGCAACAAAAAAAGAGAAGTAAGCGGCCCAAAGCGAACGCGCTGAGCGCTGTCGCAATTTTTCGCGGATTTCATATAGACACGCTCTCCCAAACACCATTATCGCTATAACCCGCCATGACGAACTGCGGGGTAAGCCTAGAATGTCCGACAAATCCATATTGATCACCGGCTGCTCTTCAGGAATTGGCTACACCTGTGCGCTGGGACTGAAGGCCAGGGGCTGGCGCGTGTTTGCGACCGCTCGAAACGCGGCAGATATCAGCCGACTGCAGTCACTAGGCCTCGAAACTCTCTACCTCGATTACACTGAACGGGCCTCGATCGAAGCCTGCGTTGGCGAGGTTTCAAAACGCGCCGGCGGCAAGCTCTACGCGCTCTTCAACAATGGGGCCTATGGCCAGCCCGGCGCCGTCGAGGATCTTACCCGCGATGTGCTTGAAGCGCAGTTTCAGGCCAATGTCTTCGGCTGGCATCAGTTGACCACCGCCTGCCTGCCCCTGATACGCGCCAATGGCTCGGGCCGCATCGTGCAAAATTCATCCGTACTCGGATTAGTCGCCATGAAATGGCGCGGCGCCTACAATGCCAGCAAGTTCGCAATTGAAGCCCTGAGCGACACCATGCGGCTGGAACTGCGCGGCACAGCCATCAAAATAGTCGTGATTGAACCCGGCCCCATATTGAGCCGCTTCACCGAACACGCTTTGGAAGCCTTCAACAAGAACATCGACGCGTCAAATTCCCACTACAGCGAAGCCTATGCGGCGCAGCGAGCGAGGCTTGGCAAGGGAGGCTCCAACCGCTTCAAGCTCCCTCCCGAAGCCGTACTGGAAAAGCTCATCCATGCCCTGGAATCGCCGCGGCCAAACGCCCGCTACTATGTGACGACGCCAACCTATATCATGGCCTGGTGCCGCAGATTTTTCCCGCAAAAACTGCTAGACTATGTTTTGGACAAGGCCTCTGACTGATGAACATTTTCCAATATGCTGTGCCTTTGGCCGTAGTGGCCGTTGCCATCGTTCTGCTCATGGGCCTGCGGAACATGATGCGCGGCGGCTCCGCCAATCGCTCGCAAAGCCTGATGCGCTGGCGGGTGGGGCTGCAGTTTGTTGCCATCATAATCCTCATGGCGGCCCTCTGGTTCACAGGCAGCTAGCCATTGAATTTGCCAGAACGACTTCCCATATGGCGTGATCGATAGGGATTTAGCCATGCCAACCACCGAAAGCAAAGTCACCCGGGAATTCTGGCCAAAACTCAAGAGCTCACTTGGCAAGGCGCCCTTCGCCGAAGACGCTGTTGCAGCCTTCTACTGCGCTTTTGACCCCGCAACGCCGCTGCGCACGAAGAGCATTCTTTTGGCCGCCCTTGCCTACTTCATCATGCCGGTTGATATCATCCCCGATTTCATTCTGGGCCTTGGCTTTACCGATGACATGGCGGTTCTATATGCGGCATTTGCCGCGATCCAAAGCAGCTTGCGCCCCGAACACCGCGACAAGGCGCGCGCTGCTCTCGAAAATCTCAAGAAAACTTAAACAGCCTTGCGCGTCACAATGAACACAGCACCTGCACACACCGCCATGCCAAGGATTTGCAATGGCGCCAGGGTCTCGCCGAATACTACAAATGTTGACAATGCCGCAACCGCGGGCACCAGGTAAATCAGGCCCGAGACCCGCGATACCTCCCCATGCCGGATAAGGATCATGAGCAAAGTGATGGCGCCCAGAGACAGCACAATCACCGACCAACCCAGCGCCAGCCACGCACTGGAGCTGCCGTCAAATCCAAAATCTTCAAACAGCGCAGCCCCTGCCAAAACGACAGTCGAAGCCCCCACATATTGCCAAACGCCACCAGTTGCCAAATCAAGGCCCGTGGCAAATTTCTTTTGATAAACCGTGCCCAGCGAAACACTGAAAGCGCCCACCATGCACATAACGGTTGTCTGTGGTGTTATGCCGCCAATCGTTTCAAGCGTGAGCTTGGGCGCTACAACCAAGCCAACGCCGGCAATTCCAACCGCCAGCCCAAGCCAATGACGGCTGGTAATTTTTTCACCCACCATCAAGGTCGCCAGAAATGCCGTCATCAGGGGTTGCAAGCCAACTATGAGTGCGGAAACGCCAGCCGGCATTCCATGCGCCACCGCCCAATAGACCGGCGCCAGGTATCCTGCATGCAGCATGGCGCCAGCAACCATCGCATGAGCAGCCAACCGTGGGACAGGCCAAACCGCCCGCTGATAAAATGCGATCGCCAAGAATATGACGCCGGCGATCGGAAACCGGATTGCCAAAAACGTGAGCGGTTCCACATGGCCAGCCGAAAGACCCGCAACCACAAAACCCGTAGCCCACAGCACGACAAATACAACGGGTGCAAGTGCTATCCACGTCGGCGCTGTTCTGATGTTTTCCATGGGTCCTCCCCTTGCCCATTCTCCACGCCAATTGCGAGTGTTATCTTGAGTGTGACCAATCATATCGGCTATGTCTGACCCAATGAGCGACAATCACTCAAACATAGTTTCATTGGGCCATGAGGCCATCTGCCGTCTCTTTGCTGATGAAGCCATTCCGCTGGCGGGCAACATTGCGTTCCGAACTCTGTTTTCGGTGTTCCCGTTTTTGATCTTTCTGACAGCACTCGCCGGTTTCTTTGGCAATGAAGATTTGGCCGAAAAGGTTGTCAATTTTCTCCTGAGTGTTGCGCCTGAACAAATTGTGCGGCCATTGTCTGCGGAAATCAGATCCATCCTGACGGTGCCCAGAACCGATTTGCTCAGTGTTTCGGCACTCCTCACAATCTGGAGCGCCATGGCAGGCGTAGACAGCGTGCGTGTCGGGCTGAACCGTGCCTATGATCTCAAGGAACATCGCAATATGTTTTGGCTCTACGGTCAAAGCATCGTCTTTGTCATCGGATCAGCTGCAGCACTTCTCGCAGTCGCGGTGCTCCTCGTTTTCGCGCCCATTGCCCTGGCTGCCATTGATCGTTTCGCGCCAGCTTTCAGCGAAAATTTTACCGCGTTCAGTTATTTCAGGTTTCCGATTGCAATCATTCTCCTGATCTGCGGCCTGCTTTTGAGCCACCGGATATTGCCCGCCAAGCAATTGCACACCAGAGAGATTCTGCCCGGCGTAGTGCTCACAGTCATTGTGTGGGTGGCAATGGCGGGTCTCTTTTCGGCTTACCTCGTAAACTTCAATTCCTTCGCCTCCACCTACGCCTCGCTGTCAGGACTATTCGCTGCCATGTTTTTTCTCTATCTCGCAGCCCTCGTCTTGATACTGGGTGGCGAGGTAAATCGCGTATTGCAATTGCATCGGGCCCAGCGCCTAGCGGCGAAAATTTCTGAGCGCGAGTCGAAGTGAGGCTTTCTCTTCCGGAGTAATTTCTTGCCAGTGCCGATCATCAAGCCCTGCCACCAACGCCCACAACAAGTTGAGTGAAGCACCTCTGGGCCGCAAAGCTTTCACCCGGAGGTAAGCTTTAATGGCGCCCAGTTCGCGCAACTCACCCAGCGTTCCGATCCCGGCCTCCGCCAGCATCATGGCAGACTTTGGTCCCAAATTGCGGAGCATCGCAACCGGCTGATTATTTTGCAGCCTCGATGACATCATCAAATGTTTTCAATCCCGTGCGCGGAGCCGAAACCAGAACGGCCATGTTGCCTGGCCGGTGTTCGTTCTTCCACATTTTCATGTGCGCCTTTGGAATATCATGCCAGCCATAAACTTCCGACATGCAAGGATCAATGCGCTGGGCCTGGACCAGCCGATTGGCATTGGACGCCTGCATCAAATTGGCAAAATGTGACCCCTGCACACGCTTCTGATGCATCCACAAATAACGCGCATCAAGCGTCAGATTGTAACCGGTAGTGCCGGCGCAAATCACCACCATGCCGCCGCGTTTCACCACCAGCACTGAAACCGGAAAAGTGGACTCGCCCGGATGTTCAAACACGATATCAGGGTTGTTGCCCTTGCCAGTGAAATTCCAGATCGCCTTGCCAAATTCCCGCGCCGATTTCAGCCAGTCCGTGTAGGCAGGCGTGCCGACTTTTGGCATCTGCCCCCAGCATTGGTAGTTCTTTCGGTTGATCACGCCGCGCGCCCCCAGCTGCATGACAAAGTCGCGCTTGTCGTCTTCGGAGATGACCCCAATGGCATTGCCGCCAGCTGTCGCAATGAGCTGGACCGCCATGGAACCCAGGCCACCCGAAGCCCCCCAAACTAAGACATTTTGGCCGGGCTTCAACGTATGCGGACGATGCCCAAACAGCATGCGATAGGCCGTGGCCAGCGTCAGCGTATAGCAGGCCGAAGCCTCCCAGGTGAGATGTTGGGGGCGTGGCAGGAGTTGGCGCGCCTGCACGCGGGCAAACTGTGCGAAAGATCCATCCGGCGTTTCATAACCCCATATCCGCTGGGAATTTGAAAACATCGGGTCGCCGCCATTGCACTCCTCATCGTCGCCATCATCCTGGTTGCAGTGGATGACAACCTCATCGCCAACCTTCCAGCGCCTGACTTTTTCACCCACAGCATAAATCACGCCGGAAGCGTCCGAGCCCGCCACGTGAAAGGGGTTCTTGTGGCCGTCAATCGGCGACAGGGGCGTGCCCAAAGCCGCCCAAACGCCATTATAGTTAACACCGGCCGCCATCACCAAAACCAGGACTTCATCCTGGCCGATGCTCCAGGTGGGAACCACCTCAATTTGCATGGCGGTATCGGGAGCCCCATGCCGTTCCTGGCGGATGCACCAGGCATACATCTGCTTTGGCACATGCCCCAATGGCGGTATTTCGCCAATTTCGTAGAGGTCTTTGTGGGGCGAGGCAGCGGCGGCATCCATCATGGCAAGGCTCCAAGTTTATCCCCGACCACATTAAACAATTCATTTTGCAGCGCAACAATTTACCGCTGCACCGCATTCAACAAAAGTGCTCTTTTTTGAAAGGGTCTGTTTACCGAGACATCATCCATTCATTGGATTTCCGATCAAAATAGGAGATAGTTGGTTAACCCTTTGGAGTGACGGCAATGCTGAACATCATAGTCAATTCGATATCAGATGCGGTTCTTTCTGTAGGCCGGATGACCATTTCAAATGACGCCTTGGTCTTCTGTCTGGTCTTCAGCGCAATTGGCGCAGCTATTCTAGCGAAGTTCACCGGAAAAATTGGCGAGATCACCATTCCACTAACTTTCTCGGTGCTCTTTATCGGCTCCTTCGCGGCAAATTGGGCACTGGCCAGTGTCAACATTCCCATAATTGTGCATCAGCAGGAATTGCTGGTTTACACCATAGTCGGCATGACATTGAGCTCGTTCCTGCTTCTCTGGTTCACGGGCCCCGAACAGGCCGAGCACTAATCCACCAGGGTTGCGCTGCCGAAACAACCGTGCTTCCATATTGCAATGCAAAATGGACCACCTGATAAGCCTTGGCTCATTCGTACCTATGCCGGCCATTCAACCGCCGCTGAAAGCAACAGGCTCTTCCGGACAAATCTGGACAAGGGCCAAACCGGCCTTTCCGTAGCCTTCGATCTCCCGACGCAGACGGGTTACGACCCCGACCATATCCTGGCGCGCGGCGAAGTGGGCAAAGTTGGCGTGCCCGTCTCCCACATCGGCGACATGCGCGCCCTCTTTGATGCGATCCCCCTCGCCACGATGAACACGTCGATGACGATCAACGCCACTGCCGCATGGCTGCTCGCACTCTATGTGGCCGTGGCCGATGAGCAGGGCGTTCCACGCTCCGAGTTGTCAGGCACCACGCAAAACGACATCATCAAGGAATATCTCTCGCGCGGCACTTACGTGTTCCCCCCCAAGCAATCGATGAAGCTCACCACCGATACAATTACATTCTCCGCCCGCGAGCTGCCGAAGTGGAACCCGGTGAATATCTGTTCCTATCATTTGCAGGAGGCCGGAGCCACACCGGTGCAGGAACTCAGCTTCGCACTGGCAACGGCTATTGCTGTTCTCGATGCAGTGAAAGCGTCCGGTGAAGTGAGCGATCATGAATTTCCGCAGATCGTTGGAAGAATTTCATTCTTCGTCAACGCCGGCATAAAATTCGTGACAGAAATGTGCAAGATGCGGGCCTTCACCGATTTGTGGGATGCAACTTGCAAGGGCCGATACGCCATAGTGGACGAAAAATATCGGCGCTTCCGCTACGGCGTCCAGGTGAATTCACTGGGCCTCACCGAACAGCAACCTGAAAACAATGTCTATCGCATTTTGCTTGAAATGCTGGCCGTGGTGCTGTCCAAAAACGCCCGCGCGCGTGCCGTGCAATTGCCAGCGTGGAATGAAGCCCTGGGCCTGCCGCGGCCCTGGGACCAGCAATGGTCGCTCCGCATGCAGCAGATCGTAGCCTATGAAACCGACCTTCTGGACTATGCCGACATCTTCGAAGGCTCCAGCGAAATTGCAGCCAAGGTCGAAGCCCTGAAGGCGGAAGCCACGGCTGAATTGAAAAATGTAATCAAGCTTGGCGGCGCCACATCTGTTGAGGCAATCGACTATATGAAGCGCTCATTGGTTGAATCAAACACCGCGCGATTGAATGCTATTGAAACCGGCGAAACCAAAGTCGTGGGCGTGAATATTTTCACCTCAACCGAAACATCGCCGCTCTCGGCCAACGAAGGCGACAGTGTAACAACGGTTTCCGAAAACATTGAGTTCGACCAGATTGAAAAACTCAAAACCTGGCGCGCCCAGAGAAACGCAGCAACCGTCAAGGACGCATTGGTGGCGCTCAAGCACGCGGCAACCCAAGGCCACAATATCATGGAACCCTCCATCGCCTGCGCCAAGGCTGGCGTCACCACCGGCGAATGGGCGGAAACCCTGCGCCAGGTCTATGGCGAATACCGCGGGCCCACTGGCGTGCACCTCGTCATGCGTGGTGAAAATCCAGCGTCACTTGCCGGCCTTCGCGCCCGCGTCAAAATCTTGGGCCAGACCTTGGGTGAAACTCCAAAACTCCTGATGGGTAAACCAGGCCTCGACGGCCACTCCAATGGCGCTGAACAACTGGCCACCCGCGCCGCCGACTGCGGGCTGGAAGTTTTCTACGATGGCATCAGATCAACGCCGGAGCAGCTCGTCCAAACAGCTAAAGAAAAAAAAGTCCACATCATCGGCCTCTCCATCCTCTCCGGCAGTCACGTGCCGCTCATCCGCGACATCATGAACCGCTTGCGCCAAGCTGGCCTCGAGAATATTCCAATAGTCGTGGGCGGAATTATTCCAGCCGACGACACCAACATCCTCAAACAACTCGGCGTCACCCGCGTCTACACGCCCAAGGATTTTGACCTCAACACGATCATGGGGGATTTGGTGGGGTTGATGGAAGCGAAATAGCAAACTGGGTTATCGATTGATTTCATTCCGCGCGGCTTGCGTTAGAAACGCAGAGCGCGTGAGTTTGCGTTGCCTCGCTGCCATGTCAATAGCTTTCAAAACACCCCGCTCCATGGAAATGTTTGCAGACACAACACGCCCGTCATTTTCAATCAAAGGAACTGAAATCAAAAAAGCCCCTGCGGCCAGATCGGCGGCGATATCCGCTTCTGCAATAATGTCTTCAAGACTGCGAGGCACAGGAGGCACGGCATCCTCAGCCCACAAGCTCAGGGCTTCAGTTGCGTTGCTCATGACATGGTCCATATCATCGGAAGCCGAATAGCAACCAGGCACGTCAGGAAATTGAACGCCGTACGCGGAGCCTTTATCCTTGTGAACGAGACCAATATAGTAAGGCATGATATTCTCCTCAAATCCATCCAGCTTGTTTTGCAATTGCCTTTGCCGTGCCGGTTGGCAAATCCTTCTTTGGATGCGGAACGATCACAGTAATTGAGCCTTTACGAAACTTATGGTGAGAGCCAGCGACGCTGATGAGTTCGAAGCCCTCGTCTCTAAGTCGTTTGACAATCTTTCTACTGTCACGCTCCATGCGCATATATATGCGCAAATTTGCCGGAAGTCAATGAAACGGCTCAATGGCCAAGCTTTACCCTTCCTTGACTTCTCCCCCCGCCTTCCCTAGAAACCCCCAATCGCTGCTGGCTATCCGCCGGTGGTGAGCCATGCGCTGCCTCCGGCAACTCGAAAAGGCCTGTAATATCAGGTACTAAAGCCCGCTGTTTCATGAGTTTGACAGCGGCGCCAAAGGGCGCGAGGAATGAAAAAGGTTATAAAATGTACGCAGTCATCAAGACTGGCGGCAAACAATATCGCGTTGCTGCCAATGATAAAATCCTCATCGAAAAGCTCGAAGGCGCCGCTGGCGACAGTATCAGCTTCACCGACGTTCTCATGGTTTCCAACGGCGGAACCGTCGATATCGGTGCTCCACTTGTGGCCGGCGCCACAGTGATTGGTGAAATCGAAAAGCAGGCCCGCGGGCCCCACATCATCATTTTCAAAAAGCGCCGCCGCAAACATTATCGCCGCCGCAATGGCCACCGTCAGGATTTGACAAGTGTCACCATTACTGAAATTCTGACCAACGGCGCCAAGCCGGCAGCCAAGGCAAAAGTTGAAGCAAAAGTCGAGGCAGCGCCTGCAGCCGAAGCAACAGCGGAAACCAAGCCGAAGAAGGCTCCTGCCAAGCCAAAGAAACCCAAGACGGAAAAGGAGTAATCCCCCATGGCCCATAAAAAAGCAGGCGGATCATCCCGCAACGGTCGCGATACCGCAGGCCGCCGACTTGGCGTGAAATGCTTTGGTGGTGAAAATGTCGTCGCCGGCAACATCATCATTCGCCAGCGTGGCACCACCTGGCACCCCGGAACCGGCGTCGGCATCGGCAAGGATCACACGATTTTTGCAACCATCCCCGGCACGGTTGCCTTCCGCGGCACCAAAAAGAACAAGCAGATTGTTTCGGTTTTGCCTTTGCAGGCCGCCGAATAAACAGCTGACACATCCATTAAAAAAGGAGAGGCAATGACCTCTCCTTTTTTTGTTTACGCAGTACAACTCACACTAAAACACCATGGCCACGTAACGCCGCACCAATTTCTTGGTGCCAAGTCCGCCATTGTGCTTGGACGCCGCTAATTTGAGGTTGCCGTTTGACAATTTTACGGCAATCTGCAGATGCTTCAAGCCATATTCGACATTTGTGGCAGCATTGAGCAATTGCCCGCATTTACCCTGAAATCCAATGCCCCTGGCCGTGGCGCATTTCAGCTGAAACACGCCATATTCTCCCGCACTGCCGCGGACGTTGGGATTGTAACCCGACTCCACCTTGGCTATACGCAACGCAAACCACGTGGGAACACCATATTTCGGCGCCATCTTCTTGATCAACGCCACAACGCTTCCCTGTCTAGCCGACAGATCAACTTTGTAATTCGCCCCCGCTTCCGCAACTGTTCCAAATATAGTTAAAGAAAAAAACGCAACAATGAATCCTGCAACAAGTTTATTTTTCATTTATGTCCTTTTGAGATTTGAAGAATAGGTCAAAGTAATCTGTGATTACTGGCTCAAAGACCCATAATATCTGGGGCTGAGCGGGATAAACTAGCATAATATGACCTTAATGTGGCGACGCACAAAAAATGCTGCACCGCAAAAGACCCTAGGAATAAAGCTGACAACAGGATAGAAGACCCCATGAAATTTCTTGATGAAGCAAAAATCTATGTGCGTTCCGGCGATGGCGGAGCCGGAGCCGTGTCTTTTCGACGTGAAAAATTCATCGAAATGGGCGGCCCCGACGGTGGCGACGGCGGCAACGGCGGCGATGTCTGGGTTGAAGCGGTAGACGGCCTCAATACCCTGATCGATTATCGCTATCAGCAGCATTTCAAAGTCCGCACCGCAACCCACGGCATGGGTCGCCTGCGCTCGGGTGCGAATTCCGAAGACATTGTGTTGAAAGTTCCAGCCGGAACCGAAGTCTATGAGGCCGACAACGAAACCCTGATCGCCGATCTCGCCAAAACCGGTGACCGTGTTCGCATTGCGCGCGGTGGCAATGGTGGTTTCGGCAATGCATATTTCAAATCCGCCACCAACCGCGCGCCACGCCATGCCAACCCTGGCATCGAAGGCGAAGAGCGCTGGATATGGTTGCGGCTGAAGCTGATCGCTGACGCAGGCTTGCTGGGGCTGCCCAATGCCGGGAAATCCACCCTGCTTGCGGCCGTGTCAGCGGCCAAGCCAAAGATCGCCGACTATCCCTTCACCACATTGCATCCTCAATTGGGTGTGGTGAAAGCAGGTGGAAACAGTTTCGTCCTCGCCGATATTCCAGGTCTCATTGAAGGGGCCAACGAAGGTGTGGGCCTTGGCACACGCTTTCTCGGCCACATCGAACGTTGCGCCGTGCTGCTGCATCTGATCGATGTGACCGGTGATGATCTGGTCAAGGCCTACCGCGTCATTCGCAAAGAACTGAAAGACTACGGCCCGGAAATTGAAGACAAACTGGAAATCATCGCCTTCAACAAAATTGACGCGATCTCTGAAAAGGATCTCGAAAAGAAACTTGCAGACTTCAAGAAGCGGCTGAAAAAAACGCCAATCCTGCTGTCGGGCGCAACCGGGAAAAATGTTGAAGACACCATGAAACGCTTGCTGACTGTCATTCAAACCCACCGCAAGGCCGAACGCGCCGAAGACAGTTCTGGAATTGAGGTCGAGGCCTGGCGCCCATGACTTCGCTTTTGCAAACCGCCAAACGCATAGTCGTCAAAATTGGCTCTGCCCTTCTGGTTGATGCCAAGACCGGCACTGTTAAGGCATCATGGCTTGCGACATTGATTGACGATCTGGCAAATGCGAAGGCCAGGGGGGCTGATGTTATCGTCGTATCATCAGGTGCCATTGCATTGGGCCGGCGCACGCTGGGCCTGCCCGCGGGCAAACTTCGCCTGGAGGAAAGTCAGGCAGCAGCAGCCGTCGGGCAAATTGCCTTGGCGCAGAGCTGGTCCGAAGCCCTGGCCACCCGCAAGATCGTCGCCGCCCAGGTTCTTGTCACTTTGACTGATACGGAAGAGCGCCGCCGCCATCTCAACGCAAGGGCAACCCTCACAACACTTCTGGCCCAAGGCGCCGTTCCCGTCATCAATGAGAATGACACTGTGGCCACATCCGAAATTCGCTATGGCGATAACGACCGCTTGGCCGCCCGCGTCGCCTCGATGATGTCGGCCGATTGCCTGGTTTTGTTATCTGATATTGATGGTCTCTACACAGCGCCACCCGAAAAACCCGGCTCAACTTTTGTGCCCGTCGTCAAGGAAATCACCGCGGAAATTGAAGCCATGGCAGGCAAGACAACATCAGGCCTGGGTGTTGGCGGCATGATCACCAAAATCGAAGCCGGAAAAATCGCGTTGGGTGCTGGCTGCAACATGGTGATTGCATCGGGCCATCTCGACCATCCCCTGCGACGCATCATTGCTGGCGAGCGCTGCACCTGGTTTGTAGCGCCGCTGTCTGCCCTCCAATCGCGCAAGCGCTGGATCGCCGGAACGCTGCAACCCGTGGGCCGCCTCGTCGTTGATGTGGGCGCCGAAACAGCTTTGGGCAAGGGTAAAAGCCTGCTGCCTGCTGGCGTAAAACAGGTGGACGGAAATTTCTCCCGTGGCGATACGGTGAGCATCGTGAACCTCAACGGACTTGAAATTGCCCGCGGACTTGTGGCCTATGATGCGGCAGATGCAACACGTATTGCCGGATTGAAATCTGCTGATATAGAAAAGGCCATCGGGTTCCGAGGCCGCGATGAAATCATTCACCGCGACGATTTGGTTATGACAAATGGCGAGCGCTAAATCCATGCTTGAACTGGGCCGCGACGCGCGAGCCGCCGCCCGCGTTCTGGCGCTAGCGCCTTCTGCCCAAAAGAACGCCGCCCTCAAAGCCATGGCGAAAGCGGTTCGAAGTTCCGCTGCGGCAATCATTGCAGCCAATCAATCCGACGTCGCCGCTGCAAAATCGAAAGACTTGAAAGAGTCCTTCATTGATCGCCTGACGCTGAACGCCGCCCGCGTTGAGGCCATGGCCAAGGGCCTCGAAGAAATCGCCGAACTGCCAGACCCCGTTGGCACAACACTCAGCGAATGGACCAGGCCCAACGGCATGAAAATTTCCCGCGTCCGCGTTCCAATTGGCGTGATCGGAATTATCTTTGAGAGCAGGCCCAATGTAACAGCCGATGCCGGTGCCCTGTGCATGAAGTCCGGCAACGCCGCAATCCTGCGTGGCGGCTCCGATGGGTTCAACACGTCACAACTGATTGTCGAAGCGCTGCAGCACGGCCTTGAGGCCGCAGGCCTGCCCAAAACGGCCATTCAAATGGCCCCCACAACGTCACGCGAAAGCGTTGGCGAAATGCTGTCTGGCCTCGGCGGCGCCATTGATTTGATTGTGCCACGCGGCGGCAAAAATCTTGTGGCCCGCGTCCAGGCCGAAGCCCGCGTTCCCGTCTTCAGCCACCTCGAAGGCATCTGCCACGTCTATATCGACAAGGCGGCAAACCTCGAAATGGCGAGAGAAATCGTGCTCAACGCCAAAATGCGCCGCACGGGCGTTTGCGGTTCAGCCGAAACCATCCTCATTGACCGCGCTGCTGCCGACAAGAACCTCAAGCCAATCATCCGCACGCTGATTGATGCAGGTTGCGAGGTGCGTGGCGATGCCGATAGCCAAAAAACCGATGCCCAGGTGAAGCCCGCCAGCGAAGAGGATTGGTCCACCGAATATCTCGACTCCATCGTGTCGCTGCGGGTGGTGAATGGCGTCGATGAGGCCATGGCCCACATCGCCAAATATGGCTCGCAACACACCGATGCAATCGTCACCGGCGATGAAGCAACCGCACTCAGGTTTCTGAATGAGGTCGACAGTGCAATCGTCCTCCACAATGCGTCAACGCAGTTTGCCGATGGCGGTGAATTTGGCTTTGGCGCGGAAATTGGCATCGCAACCGGCAAGCTCCACGCCAGAGGTCCGGTTGGCCTGGAGCAACTCACAACTTTCAAGTATCAGGTGCGCGGTTCAGGACAAGTCCGGCCATGATGAAGCCGCCGCTTTTTGGCAAGGGACAGCGCATTGGCCTATTCGGCGGCTCATTCAACCCCGCCCATTATGGCCACTACATGGTGGCGCTTTATGCCATGAAGCGGTTGCAGCTCGATTGGATCTGGTGGCTGGTATCGCCACAAAACCCGCTGAAGGACCCCCATGAAACTGGCGACTATGCCAAGCGCCTGGCTTTCACAAAAAAAATCGCAAAGCACCCGCGCTTTGTGGTGACCGATGTTGAGCGCCAGATCAATTCCCGCAATACCGCCGAAACTCTTCGGGCGCTCGACCGCACGATGAAGCAGGCAAATTTCATCTGGATCATGGGAGCTGACAGTTTTGCCAATCTGCACCACTGGCATCACTGGACGGATATTCCCGAAACACTGCCCTTGGCTTTCCTCGCGCGCCCTGGATATTCTGTCCGCGCCTTGAGTGGCCATGCGGCACTGCGCTATTCAGCCCGCCGCGTGCCCACAGACCAGGCTGCAAGGCTCGTGACGCAACAAACGCCCGCCTGGGCATTTCTGCCAATGCCCTTGCGGCCCGAAAGCTCAACCGCAATTCGAAACTTGAACCACGCGCCCTGAAGTTCTAAAACACCAGCTCAAACCCCTAGAAGGATAAGACACTGAAAAAGCCAGCCAAGAAAGCTATCGCCAAAACCAAATCGGCGAAATCAGCAAAACCCGCCTCTTCATCAAAACGCCCACAGAAGACAGCGGCAGAACTCAAAACAATCATGATGGCCAAGGTGCGCTTCGCCGAAAAAGCAAAAGCCGGTTTGCGCGGCAAAACCACATCCAAGGTAAAGCCTAAAGGCAGGGTGAAACCCAAAGGCAAAGTGAGGCCTGTCAAAAAGCTGAAACCCGCGCCAAAGAAAAAACCGGTTGTAAAGCCCGCCGTCGCGGCAAAGCCAAAGGCCGTGGCCAAGCCCAAAACGAAAACAATTGCAGTCGTAAAACCTGAAAAGCCAAAACTGCAAGGTGATCAATCGATTCTGAATCTTGTCTTGGCCCAGCTCGAAGACGCCAAGGCCGAGGACATCATCTCAATCAACCTGGATGGCAAGACCGCCATCGCTGACAATATGGTTGTGGCCTCTGGCCGCTCAAACCGCCACGTTGGCGCCATCGCCGATCAGGTTGTCGACAAGCTGAAAGCTGCAGGTTACCGCAACATTCGTGTGGAAGGCATGGATCAGTGCGACTGGGTTTTGGTGGACGCTGTTGACGTGATCCTGCATCTGTTCAGGCCGGAAGTTCGCAGTTTTTACAATCTTGAGAAACTCTGGTCCGTACATTCCCCGCAAGAGCCAACTGCCGAATAGTCCGTGCGGCTGCAAATTCTCAGCATCGGACGTTTGAAGGCGGGGCCGGAGAAACTTCTTGCGGACGACTATCAGGCACGCCTTGAGGGCACGGGGCGCAAGGCGGGAATTACAAAAGTAACGTCTGTGGATTTTGCTGAATCCCAGGCGCAAACCGCAGCCTTGCGGCAAGACGAAGAAGCAAGGCTGCTGTCAGCAAGCCTTGCACCTAAAGCTCAAACACTGGTGTTGGATGAGCGCGGCAAATCTTTCAGCAGCGAAGATTTCTCCAAACTCCTGCAGCGCCACCTCGACCAGGGGACCCAGGATCTGGCTTTCCTGATCGGCGGCCCCGATGGGCACACCGCTGAAACCCGCCAGAAATCCCATCAACTTATCTCATTTGGCCCGATGACATGGCCCCACCGGCTGGTCCGCGTCATGTTATTTGAACAAATTTACCGGGCGGTCACTATTATGGTTAATCATCCGTATCATCGGCCATGAGTCGATCACCCGGGAGCCGCAATTTCGACAATTGCCTCCCCTAACAGTAGTTTTGATGATGTTCTGGCGGGCACTGGCATTGACAATTTGTTTGGCGCCCATGCCAGCGGGCCTCGCCAACGCTGAAACGCCGTTGCAGCCCGAAACTGAACTCAACTCGGTTGAACGAGAGCTGACATCTTCAGCCGACACGCAAAAAAAAATTGAAAGCGAAGTAGCCGCCGCCATAGCAGAGCAGGAAGCCCTTTCCGGCAAGCTGATTGATTTGGCCAACATCATTCAATCCCAGGAAAAGACGATCACTGCCATAGAAGAGCGCATCCTGGGCCTGCGCAAGGAAGCCATCATAATCCGGGCAGAACTGGCCGAAAAACAGGACGTGATGTCCGAACTTCTCGCCGGACTTCAAAGGCTTGAGCAAAATCCGCCACCCGCCCTGATTGTGGAGCCCAACGACGTGCTCGCTGCCCTCCGCGGCGCCATGATGTTTGGCGCGATTGTGCCGGAGCTGCGGGCCGAAGCTGAATTATTGGCCAGAAAGCTGGCGCACCTCGATCACATTCGCGTGGGCATTGAGGCTGAGAAAGCCACCCTCAATCAAAACATAAGCGGTCTCAAAATCTCCCAGGACGAGTTGGACCAACTCATTGCCCAAAAACGCCAGCTCGTATCTCAACAGGCTGGCAAACTGCAATCCGAACAGCAGCGCGCCGTAGCGTTGGCCGACAAGGCGAAATCCCTCAAGCAATTGCTGGCCGACCTCGCCGCCGCCAAAGCGTTGGAAGAAATTGAAAAATCCAAACAAAGCAAAGCTTTAGAAGCCGAAAGAAAAAGGCAGGAAGCCGCCCGGTTCAAACCGGCTCTGAAGCTTTCACAGGCGCAAGGCCGATTGCAATTCCCCGCCCAAGGCCAAATCCTCAAGAATTTCGGGGATGACGACGGGTTGGGAAGCCAGTTGAGAGGGCTGGCAGTCGCCACCCGCCCCGGAGCCCAGGTCACCACCCCAATTGATGCAGTTGTGGAATTTGCCGGGCCCTTCAGATCTTATGGTCAGCTCTTGATCTTGAACGCCGGAGAGGGCTACCTTGTTTTATTGGCTGGTATGCACGATATATCAACCGATATTGGGCAAAACATAAAAGCAGGCGAACCAATAGGTATAATGGGAGAAGGCCCTTCTTCCGTCACTTTGTTGGGTGATCAGATAGCAGAAACAAGGCCAGTGCTATATATCGAATTCAGGAATAATGGTGGCGCCGTTGATTCGGCGCCTTGGTGGATTGGTGGAATGAAAGAGGCTCGTAAATGACGACAAGCAGCAGATTGAAATCCTTTGGCCTGGTTTTGGCAGGTGCGGTTTCGGCAACCGTGCTCTGGCATGTGTTTGATCCGGCAACCGCGGCCACAAAAGCCGATTACTACAAGCAGCTCAATCTATTCGGCGACGTGTTTGACCGTGTTCGCGCCGACTATGTTGAAACTCCCGATGAAGCCAAGATGGTTGAAGCTGCCGTCAACGGCATGCTGGCTTCGCTTGATCCACATTCGAGTTTCATGAACGCCAAACAGTTCGATGACATGAGTGTCCAGACCAAGGGCGAATTCGGCGGCCTCGGCATCGAAGTCACCATGGAAAATGGCGTCGTAAAAGTGGTAACGCCCATTGATGATACGCCCGCTGCCAAAGCCGGCATCATGTCAAACGACCTCATCACCAAGATCGATGGCACAGAAATTCAGGGCATGACCTTGAATGAAGCCGTTGAAAAAATGCGCGGTGGCGTCAACACGCCAATCACCCTCACCATTCAGCGCAAGGATCAAGCCGCATTTGACGTGAAGCTCATCCGTGACCGCATCAAGGTTCAATCGGTCAAATACAATATCGAGAGCGAGGACATCGGTTATCTCCGCATCAGTTCCTTCAGCGAGCAAACTCAGGAAGGTCTCGAAAAGGCAATCAAGAACCTGAGGGACAAATTGGGCGGCAAGGCCAAGGGTTATATTTTGGACCTTCGCAACAACCCTGGCGGCCTGCTTGATCAATCAATCTCCGTATCAGACAGTTTCCTCGATCAGGGTGAAGTTGTTTCAACCCGTGGTCGCCATTCCGATGAAACCCAAAGGTTCAGCGCGCAGAAAGGCGATCTCACCGACAGCAAGCCCGTTGTCATTCTGATCAATGGTGGTTCCGCTTCCGCCTCGGAAATCGTTGCGGGCGCCTTGCAAGACCACAAGCGCGCCACGCTGATCGGCACCCGCTCGTTCGGCAAGGGTTCGGTCCAAACCATTATTCCATTGGGAGGCCAAGGTGCGCTGAGGTTGACAACGGCGCGTTATTATACGCCAGCCGGTCGTTCAATTCAAGCCAAGGGCATTGATGCTGATATTGTTATCGAGCAGCCATTGCCGCCTGAACTGCAGGGCAAAAATGTATCAACCGAAGGCGAAGCCAGCCTCAAGGGCCATCTCACCAACGAAGGCGGCGGCGATGAAGGCGGCGGCTCTTCAGCTTACGTGCCGGAAGACAAGTCCAAGGACGTGCAATTGAAAGCAGCCATCGATTTCCTGCACGGCGTCAAAGTTGTGAGCAACGTGAAGCCGGTGGAGGAAAAGCCCGCCGGAGCAACAGATGGCAAATCAACGAACTAAGGCGCGACGGATTTATACCGAACATTTTCCCTCCCCCTTGTGGGCAGGGAAAATTGCACGGGGCAATCTAAACTCATTACGCTCCAGGGACAAATTGGTTGTGGCAGGCCGTAGGAGGTCCGTGGTTCTCCGGCTGATCACGCCTCCGGCGACATCATCCGTTTCTCAAACTGCGGTGCGGAAGGAACATGGGTTGCCAAGCGCAACTGGCGGTTTGCAAAGCTCTTGGTCCGCGTTACACTGCGGCCATGACCGAAACAAGGAAGATTCCGAAAGATCTCTATGATCTCGCCAGGGTTCTCGGACGTTGGGAGAGCGAGGGCGGGGCCATGGAACTGCCGCGAGGATCGGAACCCGGACAAGACAACGCGCTTCTGACAGCTGAGGAGCGTATTTTGCGGTGTCTGGGCGCTGCGGTTATCCTTCAGTGGAACGATCTCCCCACGGAAATACGGCGGAACCTCTTCGCGGACGCGGCATCCATGAGCGACCCCGAGCGGCGCTTCCGTTTGAAACAGCAGATCGCGCGATTTCTTCATGAACACAAGGATGACACTTAGCCAGTTTGCGGTCATGACCGCTTTCACGCGCGCAATGCCGATGGCGGCTTGGGGGACATGGCTGAAGACAATGCTTTGACTGTGCGAAATGAACGGCTTCTCCTGTGGAGCAGCAATCTTTGGCGCTTGGCGAGGGCATGCTCGGCCCGTTGTTTGCGGTGTTCGCGCAGCGCATTGGCGGCAATATCCTTGATATCACCTGGGCCTGGGCGATCTATCTTGGAATGACCGGCATACTCACAATTGTCGCCGGCGGCGTCTCCGACGACATTATCAATGGCAAACCGCCATGTCCGGCATGGCCCATCGACCGGACACATCAAAGATACCGGAAGACCGGCGCCATCGACCCAGGGCGGAACTCATGTACTCCAAATTGAAGTTGTGGTGAGCCGACTAAAATCACCTCGATTATGGCGGTTCCAACATTGTTCCACTGCCTTGGATTGCTCGGCGCTTTGGAAAGTGGTATTAAAAATCAGGTTGGGAGGTCAATTCAATGGTCCTGTCTTCGGACACCGAACGAGCCATAGAATTGTGCTACGATGCCATCGCCACCCCGTCACTGTGGGTTGCGGCGTTGGATAGTTTGGCCCATTCGCTGGGGGCCCATGCCTGCCAAGTCATGCCACATGTAATCTCGCAACGTCCATTTGGCATGGTGCGCTCCACCGGCGCTTGGCGGATACACGAGCTGTGGCAGCGGAACCTGGATTGGGTAAAAGAAGTTTACGAGCCGCGTGGAGAGCCTTTTGTCCAGCAGGGCTATCGGGCGGTCATCCAGTCGCAACTGTTCACCGACGATGAAATCCGGCACTCGCGGTTCCATCAGGAGATTGTCAGGCCGGCGGGTTGCTTGCATTGGGCGTGCGGGATATTTCAGGTAGAGGACAGGATTTGGTGTTTGCCGTTCCATCGCAGCAATGAACCCTTTAATGCGGATGTCATAGAGCCCATTGCTGAAGTCGCCGGTCGGATGGCGCGGATCATAAGCTTGGCGGAAAAAGTCTCGCGGGCGGGCGCGGAGAACGAAGTTTTGACGCTTGATAGGGCCGGATGTGCAGCGATGCTAATCGACCGGTTCGGGCGAGTGACGCGCATCAACCGCCTTGCCGAAGGTCTATTCTGCAACGAATTCGGCATCCGCAATGGCAGGCTGTGGACAGCTGCCAGTGCCAGCCAGGAACGGCTTGATCGTTTCATGGCGGAAATCGAACATGCAAAATCCACTTTGAGGCCGCTTCCTGCGCCGGTGATTGTAGCGCGCCACGGCACGCCTTGGCTGCTGATCGAGGCGATGCCGGTGACCTCCGAATCGAACGATATTTTTGAAGGATGTCGGGCCATTCTCGTGGTGAGCGACTTGACCCGACCATCCATCACCGACGCGGCCTTGCTCAGCGTTGTGTTCGGGCTCACCAGTGCCGAAGCCCGCCTGGCCGCCGCGATTTGCGAGGGCCACGACCTCAATGCGGCCGCGGCAACATTTGGAGTCAGTCGCGAGACCGTGCGAAGCCAGTTGAAGACAGTCTTCGCCAAAACCGGCTCGCGGCGACAGGCGGAATTGGTGGCGCGCGCCGCCCAGATTAGAAACACCACCCAACACTGATCGTCACACCCATTTGGGGGATGCGGAATTTCCTGAAAAGGCGGACCTTCACCCCAAGCCTAATTGTGAATTGATAAAGGGGAGGTTGTCATGTCTACTCTTGCACGCCGCGAATTCATCATTAATGGCAGTGCGGCGCTCGCCGCCCTGGCGGTTTTCCAGTCGCGCTTCGCCCAGGCCTTTCCAAGCCGGGCGGGCGAGACAGTAGTCGCATGGCTCGATCAGCCAGCGGAAAACCCGGTTCCGGAGGTGATCAAGTCTCAGCTCGTCTGGGAGGATCTGGATTCGTGGGTGACGCCCAACGACAAGTTTTTCAGCATTGCCCATTTCGACCGGCCGGTCATCGACGCCAATACCTGGAAGCTCGAGATCGATGGCCTTGTGAAGAAACCCTTGGCGCTGACGCTCGCCGATCTCAAGGCGCGGCCTAGCCAGAAGGTTACATTCACGGTGGAATGTTCGGGCAATCATGGCTTCCCATTCTTTACTGGCGGCATCGGCAACGCCCAATGGACGGGCACGCCGCTTGCCGCCATTCTTGCGGAAGCAGGGGTGAAGAAGGACGCTGTTGAAGTGGTGTTCTGGGGAACCGATGCGGGCGATGTGGAGATCAAGGAGCGTGAGATCAAAATGCATCAGAACTTCGCGCGCAGCATGTCGCTCGCCGAGGCGATGAATCCCAACAATATCCTCTGTTACGAGATGAATGGAGCGGTCCTGCCGGCGCCCAACGGCTTCCCGCTGCGGCTCATCGCACCCGGATGGTACGGCATCGCCAATGTAAAATGGCTGAAGCGCATCGAGCTGCGTGACAGGCCTTTCAGAAACAAGTTCATGGCGCGCGACTATGTCACCATTCGTGAGGAAGACCATAACGGAGAGACCGTGTGGGCCGAAACTTCCGTCGGCCGTGCCCTGTTAAAGTCGGCGCCAGCGAGGGTCACACGGAAAGACAACAGCTACCGGATTACTGGTGCGGCCTGGGGCGCGCCGATCGGCAAGGTCGAGGTGAAGATCGACAATGGGCCATGGCTGGAGGCTGCCATCGATCACAGCGACGAGGCGAAATTCGCCTGGAAGATCTGGCATCTCGATTGGGAAAAGCCGGCTTCAGGCGAGCACACCGTGACCTCGCGCGCCATTGACGTTTCAGGGCAAATCCAACCCGCGATGGACGACCCCTGGATCGCCAAGAAGAAAACCTACTGGGAAAGCAACGGCCAGGTGACGCGCCGCATTAATATCTCTTGAATCACTTAGCCTTACAGCCATTTGCTTCATGACGATCACACTGAAATGGCCCCACATGAATGTGGGGTCGTCCAGGAATCAGCAAATTGCCACGGTTCGGGTTCAATACTGACCTCTTGGAATTACGGATGCAGATTTAGACAATTCCTGCCTATGGGATTGCATCGTGTCGGCTTATGGCGATGTCCTATCAAGTTCCGCTGTTGGCCGTTGGGCGACAGGGAGTGGAACGCGAACGAATGCTGCTTCAGGTTTGGAAGCGGGCGCCAGCTCGCTGGTCCGGCCATGCCCGTTCATGAATTCACGCCCCGTTTTCTTTTTGGCACCATCTGCTAAAGTCCCAAAAGAAAGGTCCACGCCCCATGAAAACTGACGCCATTGCCAAACGCCGCTCCGACCGCACCTGGATGACCGTTGAAAGCTGCAAGCTTGATGACTTCACCAAGCTCATTGATCGCCAAACCAGCCTGACGGATTATCCGCTCGCCAGCAGCGTGGTGTCAAACGTCTTGCTGTATGAAGGCGACAGCGTGCGCCAAGCCGCCAAAGATACAGATCATCGCAAGGCCGTCATGGCAGAATGGGCTGAAGCACTCTATTCCGGCCCCGGCATCGTGGTTATCAAAAATGCTTTCCCGGACAAAGCCGTTCTGGATGCCGCAACTGACGAATTCAACGCCATGATCCGCGAACAACACGAAGCCAACACTGGCGGCGGCGACCATTTCGCCAAGCCTGGCTCCAATGACCGCATTTGGAACGCGCTGGAAAAACTCTGCCTGCGCAATCCCGAACTTTTTGCCAAGTATTATTCAAACGATGTCATCGCCCTGATTTCTGAGGCCTGGCTTGGAACCGCCTATCAGGTCACATCGCAACTCAATGTGGTAAATCCCGGTGGCGAGGCCCAATCGGTCCACCGCGATTATCACATGGGCTTCCAGACGGCAGCCGAAATTGAGCGCTTCCCGTTGCATGCCCATCAACTTTCACCGGTGTTGACCCTGCAAGCAGCAGTTGCCCATTGCGACATGCCGGTGGAAAGCGGCCCAACGCTTTATCTCCCCTATTCACAGGCTTTCGTGCCCGGCTATTTTGCGTGGCGGAAGCCCGAGTTCAAGGAATACTTCAACAAAAACTACGTGCAACTGCCGCTGGCCAAGGGCGATGCTGCCTTCCTGAGCCCGGCCCTGTTCCATGCCGCAGGCCACAACCGCACAACCGATATCAGGCGCATGGCCAATCTCCTGCAAATTTCCTCCGCCTACGGACGAGCCATGGAAAATATGGACCGCGCCAAGATGAGTGCTGCACTCTATCCCGCACTTCAGAAGTTGAAGCTGAGTGAAACAGCAACCTCAAACGCCATCGCCGCCTGCGCCGAAGGCTACGCCTTCCCCACCAACTTGGACCGCGACCCACCCATAGGCGGCCTCGCCCCCCAAACGCAGCAACAACTCATGAAAAAGGCGCTGGCAGAAAACTGGGAACCCAAAGCCTTCAATGAAGCACTGGAAAGACACAGCTGGCGTCGGCTGACATAGCCACGGATTGTTAGGCAAACCGCACCGCATAAACCGGCGGCAGGGAGTAAGTCACATTCTGCCAGCTATCTCCCTGATCCTCGCTCACCCAGACACCGCCCGTTGTTGAGCCAAAGGCCAGGCAATCCCCCGCATCATCAATCGCCAACGCATGCCGCAACACCACGTCATAGGCATGTTTCTGTGGCAGGCCTTTCCGCAGCACATCAAAACTCTTGCCGCCATCGCGCGTTCGCGTCACCACCAGCTTGCCACCAACAGGAATGCGCTTTTCGTCCTTGATGCCCGGCACAAACCACGCCGTATCGGGTTCCTTCGGATGCACGACCACTCCAAACCCAAATGACGAGGGCGGGACGTTCTTGACCTCTTGCCAACTCTCAGACCCATCGCTCGAAACATAAATCCCGCAATGATGCTGCACCCAAAGCCGGTCAGGCGATGAGGGTGATTGCACCATCATGTGCGGATCCTGTGTGCCGGGATCATCTGCCACATCAGCAGGCGTATGATCAAAGCGCATGCCATGCGCCTTGCAGGCCCAGGTTTCACCACCATCATGGGTCGTCCAGACACCTCCGCATGAAACCCCCACGCGAATGGTTTTCGCCGAGCGTGGGTCAACGCAGATGGAATGAATGCCGGGAATGTCAGCCCCGCCGCCTAACCATTTGTTGCGTTCCGGCATGTCCCAGAGGGAGCGGATCATCTCCCAGCTATCGCCCCTGTCACGCGAGCGGAACAATCCGCCCGGCATGGTGCCGCACCAAAGCTCACCCTCGCTGCCGGGTTCCAGCGCCCAGATCATTTGTGTGGTCCATTTCACCGGTTTGCCCCAGCCATCCAGGTCAACCAGGTCTTCGGGCTTTGGCGGGTAGGCCGGCGCACTCAATTCTTCCCAGGCGCCGCCATTGGTCCGGCGGTGCATCTTCACCCCAAAATGACCATGGTGCAGCGCCGCATAGGTCGTATCGTCGCGCCTGTCATGCAGCGTAAGGGTGATGCTATCACCCACGAAATCGCCTCTCGAAACGGCCCACTTCTTTTTGGCCTTCGTCAGCGTGAACAAACCTTTACGGGTTGACACCAGAATTTCGCGGCCCATCGCTCATCCTCCTGACAACGCCTGTAAAACATAGATATTGCTATTGGGTTTGACCGGATCACTGAGCCCGGTGATATCGCGCAACCTGCTGCCATCAACAAGGATGGTCATATGCTTGCGCAGTGCCGCCTGGTCATCCAGCACGTAAGCGCGCAACCGGTCATTTGCAGAAAATACAACGTCGAGAACTTCCCGCACCGTTTGGCCCTCCGCATCAACCGTCGGACACTCCACATGCCTGCGCAAATTTGTGGTGAAAACCACCTTCGCCATAGGAAGCCCCAATCAAAGAGAAGACCAACACAGCGGAATTTATAGAGCGATTGAGCACAGCCGTCCATGGCCGACTCCTGACGGGGTCGACCATGTCTAAGGCGTCCTCAACTCAGGCCGATCAGCTCGTCCATCGGTTGATCAATCTTCAGGTTCAAGGCATTCTCAAGCAGCTGCTTGACTGCAAAGCCAACGCCCGGCTGAAACCTCTGCAACGAAACTTCAGCGCCATTGGCAAAGCGAACACCATCACGATAGGTGCCGCTCTCCAGCCGAATGAAGACTGCGTCCTCACGCGGCTTGATGCCGAGCTCCGCGCACATGGTAACGGGAATGCTGTCAATCACCAACGCAGTATCGCAATTGAGACAGACAGCCGTCTTGGCATTCGCCGGTGAGGCCAACCCAATCGTTCCGCTTGGGAACCGGGTGGTCACATAGCGTTCGCCCTCGCGCGCTGGACGCGAACCATAAACTTCAAGTGAATAATCGCACATCCCTACCTCCTCCAAGAGTTTGACGTAAAGCCACCCAGCCCTGGGTCAATCGAGGTTGTGTTTGACCGTGCAATGTATATTAGACACAGAAATGTCGTCAGAATTGAGGCTTGGCCAATGCGCAATGAACTGGCGCCTCCATGGGAGTTGAGATGAATCGCCGTCATCTGGTCGCCGCCCTGCTCATCATTCCGGGAGTTGCCCGCGCACACTCCACCAGGCATGGCAATATTGCCATAGGGCATGCGTGGGCGTTGCCGAGCCAGCAGGCCGATGGGCAAGTATTCTTCCCCCTCGCCAACCAAGGCAATGAGCATGATGAACTTGTGGCGGCCCGCTCCAGTATTTGCAGCATGATCGAATTGCGGCAGAACAATCGTTACGACGATCCCCCGCTCGCATCCCTCGCAGTGGAGCCCAAAAAACCGGTCCCCATGCGCCCTACGGCCAAACACCTGAGGCTCATTGGCCTGAAGCAACCGCTCAAGTCAGCTGATCGCTTCACCATCATTCTCGACTTCCTCAATGCCGGTGAAGTCGAGATCGAGGTCTTTGTCGAAGAAAGGCCCGGCGATTAAAGATCGCCGATCACGCATTTCTTTGCCAGCGCCTTGTATTGTTTTTCCGTGAACTGAATGGGATTGCCGCCAGCTGACGGATCCTTGATCGCCATGGCCGCCACCTCATCAAGCCGCTTGGTGTCAATGCCGATATCCTTGAGTGCGTGCGGAATGCCGATTTCCTTCCGCAGCGCCAGTATCCATTTCAGAAATCCATCAAAGCCGCCCTTGATCCCGAGATAGGCGGCAGCGCGCTCAATATCTTTTTCAATTTTGCGGCGGTTGGCCTTCACCACGTAGGGCATCACAATGCCGTTGAGCAGCCCGTGGTGGGCATCATAAAGCCCGCCAAATGGATGTGAAATGGCATGGATGGCGCCAAGCCCCCGTTGAAACGCCGTAGCCCCCATGGTGGATGCCATCAGCATGTTGCCGCGCGCATCAAGATCGGAACCTTTCTTGACCGCCCTGGCCAAATTCTCTTTCACCAGCCGCATGCCCTCAAGCGCCACGCCGGCCGAAAGCGGATGATAGAACGGCGCACTATAGGCCTCGAGGCAATGCGCCAACGCATCCATGCCGGTGGCTGCAGTCAGTTTGGCTGGAAGTCCTGCGCTGAGTTCCGGATCAAGAATGGCGACCCTCGGCATGATCGCCGGATGAAAAATGATTTTCTTTTCATGCGTAATAGGATGCGTCACCACGCCCGCGCGCCCCACTTCTGATCCCGTGCCAGCCGTCGTCGGAACCGCAATGATGGGCGAGATCTTCGATGCATCAGCCCGCGTCCACCAATCATCAATATCTTCCAGCTCAAACACCGAAACAATCTGCCCATGCATGAGCGCTATCATCTTGCCGATATCAAGCCCCGAGCCTCCGCCAAAGGCAATCACACCGTCATGGCGGCCAGACTTGTAAGCTTTGACGCCTTCATTGATGTTGTCCTCAATCGGATTGGGCCGCACATCAGAAAATACCGCGATGGCCAGTCCGGCCTTGCGCACGTCTTCAACAATGGCCTTGACCATTGGCATGCCGGCAAGCCCCGGATCGGTCACAAACAACGGCCGCATAATGCCATTGGCCTTGCAAAGGTCTGCAAGCTCCTTGATGCGCCCTGAACCAAACTTGAGTGCCGTTGGATAACTGAAATTACGATTTGGAATTGTCATGATGTCGCCCTCTAATATTGTTCAAATCCGCGCTTCAAGTCCAAATCAACCACGCGGCGGTCATATTCGAATTGTTCCCACTTGGCCGTGTGAACATAGTGATCAACCACCTCATCGCCAAATGCCGACCGCAGGAATTTTGAACCGTCAAGATTGGCGGTTGCCTCGCGGAGAGTTTTCGGAATATCCCGTAGCTTCTTTGATGTGTCATAGGCATCACCGGCAAACACCGGTTCCAGCGGCAGTTTGTTTTCGATGCCGTCAAGGCCCGCCGCAATGAGGGCTGCAAATGCGAGGTAGGGGTTGAGATCAGCGCCACCCACCCGGCATTCCACCCGAATGGCCTTTGAGTCAGCCCCGCACAAACGATACCCCGCGGTGCGATTGTCAAAGCTCCAAATGGCGCGTGTCGGCGCAAAGGTGCCCACCATGAAACGCTTGTAGGAATTCATGTAGGGCGCCAGAAAATACGTCAGCTCGCTCGCATGAGCCAATTGCCCCGCAAGATAGTGCTTCATCAAGTCGGACATGCCGTGATCGCCAGCCTTGTCAAAAAACAAGGGTGTGGCGCCATCAGAACTCCACAGGGATTGATGAATATGCGATGAGCTTCCGGCCAGGCCATAATCCCATTTGGCCATGAAGGTGATGGCCTTGCCTTGGCCGTAGGCAATTTCCTTGCAGCCATTCTTGATGATGGCATGACGATCCGCCATCTCAAGCGCATCGGCATATTTGACGTTGATTTCTTCCTGGCCGGGCGCCGCCTCGCCCTTGGAATTCTCAACCGGAATGCCCGCACCATGCAAGCCATTGCGGATGGCGCGCATCACGCCTTCTTCCTTGGTTGTCTGCAGCACATGATAATCTTCAATATAGTAGCCGGACGTTTTCAAGCCGCGATAGCCCATCTGGTGTGCTTCTTCGTAGGAATTATCAAACAGGAAAAACTCAAGTTCAGACGCCATGTAGGCCTTCATCTTCATGGCATGCAGGCGTTTCAATTGCTTCTTGAGAATGGCGCGCGGACTGTGCGGAACATCTTCATGGGTGTGGTGATCGAGAACATCGCACAACACCAAAGCCGTTCCCGGCAGCCACGGCGTGCGCCGCAGCGTCGCCATATCCGGTTTCAGCACAAAATCGCCATAGCCCTTTTCCCAGCTGGTGGCTTTGTAGCCTGGCACCGGCTCCATCGCGATATCAAGGGCCAAAAGATAGTTGCAGCCATGGGTTTCCTGATAGCCTCCGTCCACAAAGAACTGCGCATGAAAGCGCTTGCCGATCAGGCGCCCCTGCATATCGACCAATGCGGCCACCACCGTGTCAATCGTTCCAGCCGAAACTTCGCGTTTCAGCTCCTCCAGCGTCAGCATCCCATTGGCCATCGTAAACTCCCTATTTGTTTGTCGCCTGAATGAGTGGCAAAGCCAGCCGCTGCGCCCATTCATTTTGCCCGCGTTCATTGACTATCAGATCGTTGCGGATTTCGATCATGACAGATTTCAGCCCCCTTGGCGCCGCATGCAGATTGATCGTGTGCATGACGCCATCCTTGGGACCATAAGGTTCATTCAATCGGGCGTCCACATTGGGAGAACCCTTGATGAGTTTGTCAGCAATGCGGGAATCCCGGTCAAACAAAATGCCAAGTTCAACAGCGCGTTCCCGGCCCTTGTAAATTTTGGTGAAACTGTGAATCGTCACCAGGCTGGTTTCCTTGGCCTCGCAAGCCCGGCCATCCAGCACCTTGGCCAACCCATCATGAAATGGCCGGTAAATCGCCGCAACGCGGGCCATTTTGTCAGCCGCACTCAAACTCTTGTTGCCAGGGATGACGGTTGCCTCGCTGAGTTCCGGCATTGCAGCATCAGATTCAGGCGGCCGATTGCAGTCATAGGCAAGCCTGGAATAGCGCTGCAGGGCAAGCGGCGCATCGAGCAGCCGTGATAGCAGCCGGGCAACGCCCTCAGCTCCAATGTCCCAGGCGATATGGCGCTGCAGGTCATCAGGCGTCAGCCCAAGACTTCCCAGTTGCTTCGGCAATCGGTTGCTGGCGTGTTCGCATACCACCACATAGGGCGACGTGCCCGCCTCATTCACCAGAATGAACGCCTCTTCCTCACCCTCGATCAGGCTTTTTGCCATTATTTCCAAATTCCTCTGCCGCGCGTTGTTCCAGAACTGTCGCAACCTGTCAAACACGCTGACGACAATGGGTCCACATGGGAGCAATGTGCTGGGGAAAATGCAAACATTTGATTTCATAATTATTGGCTCGGGCTCGGCTGGATCTGTGATGGCCAACCGATTGTCAGAAGACGGCAAGAACACAGTTCTGGTGCTGGAGTTCGGCGGCAGTGACCGCGGCCCCTTTATCCAAATGCCGTCAGCGCTCGCCTATCCCATGAGCATGAACCAATATAATTGGGGCTTTGAAACCGAACCGGAACCCCATTTGGATGGCAGGCGGTTGGCAACGCCACGCGGCAAGGTAGTGGGCGGTTCTTCGTCAATCAACGGCATGGTCTATGTCAGGGGTCACGCCAGGGATTTTGACGCGTGGGAAGATTTGGGCGCCAAGGGCTGGGGTTACCGCCACGTGCTTCCCTATTTCAAGCGCCTGGAAAATTCCCACGGCGGCGAGGAAGGTTGGCGTGGAACCCAGGGTCCCATGCATGTCAAGCGTGGCCGCAGATTAAACCCGCTCTACCAGGCCTTTGTCGAAGCTGGCCGGGAAGCTGGCTACCCTGTGACGCCTGATTACAATGGCCACCAGCAGGAAGGCTTCGGCCCCATGGAAATGACCGTGCATAACGGTCTTCGCTGGTCGGCCGCCACCGCCTATCTGAAGCCAGCACTGCGACGTGGCAATGTAAAGCTGGTGACCGGCGCTTATACCAACCGCATAACCCTGGAAGGCAAGCGTGCCGTCGGCGTTGAATATGAAGCGGGTGGCGAAATTCAAAACGCCAACGCGAGACGGGAGATCATCATTGCAGCCTCCAGCATAAATTCACCAAAGATACTGCAGCTCTCCGGCATCGGGGCGCCCGAAACATTGAAAGCTGCCGGCATACCAGTCCACCACGCGCTCTCAGGCGTTGGCGAAAACCTTCACGATCATCTTGAGATCTATTTTCAGGTAGAATCCAAAAAACCGATCACTCTCTACTCGCAGCTTAATCTTTTTTCCAAAGGCATGATCGGTCTCGAATGGTTGCTGTTCAAGTCCGGCCTTGGCACCACCAACCATTTCGAAGCCTGTGGTTTCATTCGCTCAAAAGCCGGAATCGAATACCCTGACATTGAATATCATTTCCTGCCCGCTGCCATGCGATACGACGGAAAGATTGCTTTCGGTGGACACGGTTTCCAGGTTCATGTCGGCCCCATGCGCACCAAATCGCGCGGGTTTGTCCGCATACAGAGTAACGATCCCAAGGCGCCGCCAAAAATCCTGTTCAACTACATGTCCCATCCTGATGATTGGGAGGAGTTCCGCGCCTGCGTCCGGCTTACCCGCGAAATATTCCAACAGCCCTCAATGCAGGTCTATGCTGGCCGCGAGATTCAACCAGGCAACAATGTTCAATCAGATGAAGAAATCGACAGCTTCATTCGCCAGCATTGCGAAAGCGCCTATCACCCCTGCGGCACCTGCAAAATGGGTTCGCCCAAAGACGTGAATGCCGTCGTTGATCCAGAATGCAAAGTCATTGGAATTGAGGGCCTCCGCGTCGCCGACAGCTCCATCATACCGCAAGTCACCAACGGCAACCTCAACGCCCCAACCCTGATGATCGGCGAAAAAGCCGCAGATCACATCTTGGGCAGGGAACCCTTGGCCCCTTCAAATCAAGTCCCCTGGATAAACCCCGCCTGGGAAACTAGCCAGCGCTAGAGTAAATCCCGCAAAAGTTGAAGACTTTTGCGATAAGGATTTGCTCCAACGTATTGGTCTGGCCCGTTACTTCCGTTTTTTCCGCGTGTTGCTTTGCTTCACTGCCAATTTGGGCAACGCGGCAACACTGGCTGAACGCACCCGGCCTCCTGCCTCGTTGTAATACCAGCCCTCAACGCTCAAATGCACATCGGAATTGGTATTGCCCGTGACGCAGCGCTTGTCTTCACCATCGACGTAACCCACCGCCGCATTCAACCAGAATTGAAACTCGCCGACAGCAAAGCGCGCAATGTTATTGCGGAAATTGTCCTGCACGCTATCGCGCACCCGGCCAAGCCGACACACGGTAATAACCAGAATAACCGGATTGTCGCCCGATTGTTCCCACATGAAGTCATTTAACTTGAGCTCTTTCAGGTCTTCTGGCGAAAAATTATACCCTGCTTCAGAAGTCACTTCCGTGAGATTGCGGTAGGGATGGCTGTGGAAATCACCCAGCATGGTGAGATGTGGCGACCACCGCATCATCACCTCGTTTTTCAGCATGGCCGCGTCAAGGTTTGGCGTAACGCTGTGATATTGCCGTTCAGCCGAAATGCTGACGCTCGTTCTGTCGAGATAGAAAATTGTTACTCCGCCTTCTTTCTTGCGGTAGCCCCAAATATAGCCCAGCGTTTCAACCGGCGTGCTTTTTTGCTTGCGCCGATTGCCATAACAATAGGCTTCAATGGCAGCCAATGTCATGGTTTCAAGAAGCGTCGGCGATACACGTACTTTATACTTCATTTACAACTCACTCAACTCAACTTGACTGCTTAGTTCATCGCCTCTTCCAGATATAACTCGCGTAACCGGCGCGCTACCGGACCAGGTTGCCCGCCCCCCACGCGCTTTCCGTCAATTTCAACAATCGGCAAAACGAAATTTGAAGCGCTGGTCAAAATCGCTTCATCGGCTTCATAGGCTTCCTCGGGCGAGAACATCCGTTCCTCGATGACGATGCCGTTTTCCTTTGCCAGCCTGAACAGTGCGCGCCGTGTGCAGCCCGCCAAAATACTGTTCGAAAGGCCGCGTGTAATAACCTTGCCATCTTTCACGATGTAGGCGTTGGACGAAGTCCCTTCCGTCACCATGCCGTCTTCAACCATCCAGGCTTCATAGGCGCCCGCTTCGTGCGCCGCTTGCTTGCCAAGGACAGGAGCCAGCAGCATGACGGATTTGATGTCGCGCCTTGCCCAGCGAATATCTGGAATCGTAATCACCTTAACGCCTCTCACCGCATCCGGGTTATCGATCAAATTTTTTGTCTGCGTGAAGGCTACCAGTGTAGACCTAACATCTTTCGGAAATTTAAAATCCCGGTCCGCGGCACCACGCGTGATCTGCATATAGATCCAACCTTGATCCACATTGTTAAGCTTAATTAATTCCTGGTGCATGGCTCTGAGCTCCTCCTTCCCACATGGCCACTCCATTGCGATTTCTTGCAAGGAACGTTCCAATCTTTCCATATGTGAAGGGTAGTCCACAAGCCTTCCTTTCACCACTGCTGTTACTTCATAAATGCCGTCCGCAAACAGGAATCCACGATCAAAAATAGAAATTTGTCCTTGTTCTTCAGGTAGATAACTTCCATTAACGTAAACGGTGCGACCCATTATCCCCTCCTTTTGCTGCATTGCACACAAACCATACTCCTGCCCAAAAATCTATGGGGGTTGTTTATGGGGCACAAGCCCGGCTAAAACCATGGCTGAGGTCCACAATCTGCAAGGAAATCATGAAGCGTACGATATCGGAAGCCGGGGTAACGGCCATGCTGGAGCGCGAAAAAGCCCTTTTTATCCAGCGCAACCCTAAGTCCAAGAGGCATTCCGATAGTGCAGCAAGGAATTGGCTGCGCGGCGTTCCCATGCATTGGATGGTCGATTGGGGAACCCCGTTTCCGCTTTTCGTCGAAACGGCCCGGGGCGTTGACGTGACAGACGCCGACGGAAATACCTATATCGACTTCTGCCTGGGTGATACGGGTGCCATGTTCGGTCATTCGCCACCCCCGGTTGTAGAGACCTTGCAGCGCGAAGGCGCCAACGGCTTTACCACCATGATGCCCTCGGCCAATGCCGCAAAAGTGGGCCAGCTCCTGGAAGACCGTTTCAAGCTGCCAACCTGGCAGGTCACAACCTCTGCATCAGACGCCAACCGTTCTGTTTTGCGCTGGTGCCGTGCCATTACGAAACGCCAGAGGATACTGGTTTTTAACCATTGCTATCATGGCGCAGTTGATGAGACCTATGTTAACCTTGATAGCGGAAAGCCCGCTGCGGATTTGGCCCTGATCGGCGAACCGCGCGATCTGACGGAACTCACCAAAGTCGTCGAATTCAACGACATCCCGGCCCTTGAAGCGGCTTTGGCGCCGGGCGATGTGGCCTGCGTGCTGGCTGAACCCATCATGACAAACGTCGGCATGGTGCTGCCCGATGTGGGCTTTCACGCTGCGTTGCGTGAAATCACCCGCCGCACCGGCACGCTTCTCATCATCGATGAAACCCACTGCATGTCCTCAGGCCCCGGTGGCTACACCGGCGAACATGGCTTGGAGCCCGATGGTCTCGTTCTGGGAAAACCCATCGCCGGTGGCATTCCAGCAGCAGTCTATGGTTTTTCCCAACCCGTCACCAATCGCATTTGGGATTATCTCAAGGCCCGTTCGCCGGGTCATTCCGGCATTGGCACCACGCTGGCCGGTTCAAAAATTCAGTTGGCGCTCATGGAAACCGTGCTCGAAACCTATTTCACCCGCGAAGCCTTCGCGCCTCTGATTGCACTCGCCAAAAAACTCGAGAAGGGCCTGTCGGACACCATCATAAAGCATGGGGCGCCCTGGCATGTGGTTCGGGCGGGTGCCCGCGTTGAATTCATGTGCTGTCCAAATCGCCCCCGCAATGGCGGCGAAGCGGCAAAGATGATTCACCAGCCCGTTGATATGGCTGTCCATCATCACCTTTTGAACCGCGGCATCATCATGACGCCGTTTCACAATATGCTGCTCATCTGCCCGGCAACAACCGAGGCGCACGTCAACGCGATGATCGAGGGACTCGATCACTGCCTTGATGAACTGATGAGCTGAACAGGAGACTAAAAATGTCTTTGGTATTTCCAAGGCGCGAAGCGGAAGCCGTGGCCTTTCTCGAGAAGAATCCCGACATCGCCAGCATTCAGGTCATTTGGACTGACATGTGCGGCGTGGCCCGCGGCAAAGTGCTGCGCCGTGACGAACTTGTGCCGGCCTGGAAGGATGGCCGCTTCATGCCGATTTCCGCCCTGGTGCTTGACATCACCGGGCAGGACGTTCCCGAAACCGGATTGGTGTTTGACGAGGGCGACCGAGACATGCTGCTGTGGCCCATTCCCGGAAGCCTGGTTCGCATTCCATGGATGGCGGAACCAACCGCGCAATATCTGGCCAGCGTGCACGATCTCGACGGAACGCCCCACTATGCCGATCCGCGCAATGCGCTCGAAGCAATTGTCAAACGCTTTCAGACCGAATTGAACATGACGCCCGTGGGCGCCGTCGAACTCGAGTTTTTCCTCATGGACCGCGCCTCGGCAATTGCCGGCGAACCACGCGCCCCAAAATCTCTCATCAACGAGCATCGCCCGCAGCACTACCAAGCCTACTACCTGCAGGATCTCGAAGACTTCCAGCCCTTCTTCACCGATCTCTATGCCTACTGCGATGCGCAAGGCTTGCCCGCCAAAACGCTGATCTCGGAATATGCGCCGGGCCAAATGGAAATCGTTCTGCGCCACCGGGCCGATGTGCTCAAGGCTTGCGATGAAGGCATCATGCTCAAGCGCGTGATCAAGGCCACCGCCGAAAAGCATGGCATGGTCGCAACCTTCATGGCCAAGCCCTATGCCCAGTGGACCGGTTCCGGCATGCACATCCACGTAAGCCTGGGCGATGAACAGGGCAATAATCTCTTCGCCACCGATGACCCCACCACCAACGAATTGATGATGCATGCAATCGGCGGCCTCAAGGCGGCAATGGCGGAATCCATGCTGATCTTTGCCCCCAACGCCAATTCCTACCGCAGGTTCCGCCGCAATTCCTATGCGCCGGTTTCCGCCAGCTGGGGCATCAACAACCGCACCGTGTCGATCCGCATTCCAGCCGGCGCCGCCAACGCCTGCCACATCGAACACCGGCCGTCAGGTGCCGATGCCAACCCCTATTTGGTTATGGCGGCCATTCTCGCCGGCATGCATTACGGCATCACCGAAAAATCCGATCCCGGCAATCCGGTTGTCGGCAACGGCTACGAAAAACGCGCCAAATATATTCCCGGAAACTGGTTCGACGCCATCGACGCCTTCTGGCGCGCTTCGATCCTGAAGGAATATTTTGGCAAACCCTTTGTCGATGCCTATTGCACCGTGAAGGAAGTGGAGGCCGACCGCTTCTACGCCGAACCGACGCTGCGCGACTTCGAGTGGTACCTGCGCGTCGTCTAATTTTTCCGACACGTCTTGCTATCACGCATGGCTAGGTTACAACCCCTAGCCATGCAAACCACAAAATCCATTCACATCGTAAACTGCCATGCCGAAGGCGAAGTGGGCGACGTTATTGTGGGTGGTGTGGCCCCTCCTCCGGGCGCCACAATCTGGGAACAGTCCCGCTTCATCGCCGAAGATAGAACCCTCAGGAATTTCGTTCTCAACGAACCGCGCGGTGGCGTATTCCGCCACGTCAATTTGCTGGTGCCGCCAAAACATCCGGAAGCCCAGATGGGGTTTATAATCATGGAGCCTGAGGATACGCCTCCCATGTCAGGCTCCAATTGCATCTGCGTGGCAACGGTGCTTCTCGACACAGGCATAATCCCCATGGTCGAGCCTGTAACCCATCTCAAGCTCGAAGCCCCCGCTGGCCTCGTCGAAATTACCGCCCATTGCCACAACGGCAAAGCCACCCGCATCACACTGCGCAATGTTCCAGCCTTTGCCGACCGCCTGCAGGTGCCCCTCGAAATTGCGGGCCATGGCGCCATTCTGGTCGACACCGCCTATGGCGGCGACAGCTTCGTGTTGGCCGATGCAAAATCATTGGGCTTTGCCATGCTGCCGGATGAAGCCCGCGAAATTGCCGTCATGGGGCGAAAAATTGTGAGTGCCGCCAACCAGCAACTGGGGTTTTCCCATCCCGCCCTGCCCGATTGGAAACATTTTTCCTTCTGCTTCATGACCGGCCCCTTGGAGCGCATCGATGATGCGCTCTCCAGTCGCAACGCCTGCGTGGTGAAGCCCGGCAAACTCGATCGCTCCCCAACCGGC
>JANNXN010000006.1:0-14803 GCA_031409595.1 Rhodobiaceae bacterium | reverse complement strand
CGAAGTTGCGCCTCGCTTGAGGTAACGGCAAAGCGCGGCGTCACCGCATAGCGCAACCGCCCAACGCCGTGCCATTTGGCATGAAGCTCAGAACTTTCAAGGGCCCCGGTTTCCGGATCGTCCTGGACTGCGGGAATGGCGTTGCGGTCCATCATGGTCTTGCCTGTGATCAGCGCCATGTTGCGGCGCTGGGCAGCCGCAAAAAGTGCATCAGCGCAAGCCTTGTGGACCGAGCAGAAGACAAGCGCCGAGGTCGTGCCATGCTGCGCCAGCCGATCAAGGAAAATCTCGGCAGCCCGCGCGGCATAGTGTTCATCTGCATACAGGCTTTCCTCTGGAAAAGTAAAACGAGCGAGCCAATTCAGCAAGTCTTTGCCGGGAGCTGCCAGCATTCGATACTGCGGAAAATGAATGTGGGCATCAATGAGCCCCGGCATGACAAGCATGTTCCCAAAATCTTCAGCAGGTGACTGGCGGAACGCTTGCGGCAGTAGCGATTGTGGACCCGTCCACAAAATCGAACCATCGTCGCCCACCACTACCGCACCTTTTTCCTCGTGCCGGAATTCAGAAGGCGTAGCGGCAAATGTGAGAGTTTGGCCCTTGATAATATGCGTCATGGCGACACCCTGTCTTCAATCCGAAAGCGGAAAATGCGGCACACCTGTAAAATCGCCGTGGCAAACTCCTCATCAGGTGCACTCTCCATCCGCGCCTCAAAGCTTTCAAGTATCTGGTGTTTGGTGGCGCCCTTCACCGCAAAAATAAACGGGAATCCGAATTTTGATTTGTAGCGGTTGTTGAGCATGGTAAAGCGGGCGAATTCTTGCCGAGTGAGCGTATTGAGCCCAGCCCCTGCCTGTTCCTGAGTTGAATCATCGGTGAGCCTCGCCTTGGTGGCAAGATCAGGATGAGCTCGGATAAGCGCCAATTGATCGTCCCGGGGCGCCGCCGCAACCGCATCGCTGAATGCGGAGGTCAGGGCGTCCCGCGACAAAAAGGGCCGCCCGATCGTCGCATGGCGCGCAACCCAGGGCGAGTGCTCAGCGATATCGCCGAATTGCGATACGAAAGCTTCCGTGCTCAGCGCATTGACGTCGGCAAGCATCATTTCTGCCTCACGATCCAGGTGCCCAGCTTGGCCCGCTCCTCAGCAATCATGCCGGTCTTGTTGCCCAAAGGCATGGCTTTGCTCCGCACGGCCTGCGTCTCAATCTGGGCGAAATATCGCTTGAGGTCTTCCAGTGTTTCCAACTCGATACCCTTGGGAGCAGCCTTCGTAGCGCGATCACTGGGGGTGGCGCTATGGCAGGCAGCACAGCGCGTCTGCACGATTGCGACCGCATCGGTATCGCTGACCTCGCCATCATAAAGCACAAGCTTGTCAGGCTCCGTGATCATGATTGCCAGTGCAAATGCCGCTCCAATCACCGGCAGTGTCCACGCAATGTCCCTGTGGCTGTCACCCACTTCGGTGCGAACGAGGAAATACCGCATCATGACACCCGCAAGCACAATCAAGCTAATCAATACCCAGGCACGGGGATGGTCAGTCACAATCGGATAATGGTTGCTGATCATCATCAGCAACACGGGCAGGGTGAGGTAGGTATTGTGCAACGAGCGCTGCTTGCCGATCACCCCGAATCTTGGATCAGGTGCCTCGCCACGCAAAAGGCTGGCAGTAATCTTGCGCTGGTTCGGAATGATAATCATGAACACATTAGCCGCCATCATCGTGCCGACCAGCGCGCCCACATGAATGAACGCACCCCGGCCGGAGAACACCTGCGCAAAGCCGTAAGCAGCGGCAAGTATCAGAACGAAGACAGCTATTGCCAACCAGGCAGTGTGTTGCCCCAGTGGCGACCGGCACAGGCCATCATAAACCAACCAGCCAACCAGCAGGCTAGCGACTGATATGCCGATGGCTTGCCATGGCGTGAGAACCAAAACATTTGCATCAATGAGATAGGTTTCAGCGCCGGCATAATACTGGATAACCAACAGCAGGAAGCCGGTCACCCATGTCAGGTAGGCTTCCCATTTGAACCAGATGAGATCATCCGGAAGCTTTGAAGGAGCTGTCAGATATTTGCGGACATGGTAGAAGCCGCCGCCATGAACTTCCCAGGCTTCACCGGATACTCCGGGCGGCAGGCCGTTGTGATTGCGCAATGAAAAGTCGAGGGCAACGAAATAGAATGAAGTGCCAATCCATGCGATGCCGGCGATCATGTGGCCCCAACGCACCAGCAGGCTGGGCCAATCCAGATCGAAAAGCCCTGAGCCGGTGAGCCAGTAGGCGGCTGCGAGCGCCGCAAAAATAACCGGCAGGGTCCAGGCAATCTTGCTGAGGGGATCACCCACCTCATGCCGCACCAGAAAATGCCTGAGCGCCACCCCCCCCACAACGATCAGCCCGACCAAAATCCACGCCTTTGGATTGTCGGTCACAAAGGCATAGTGATTGCTGATCATCATCAACAGAACGGGTAATGTAAGATAGGTGTTATGCAGCGAGCGCTGTTTTCCGATCACACCCAATCGTTGATCTGGCACGTCTCCGCGGATCAGTGCTGCGGTAATCTTGCGCTGGTTTGGAATGATAATCATGAAGACATTGGCTGCCATCAGTGTTCCAACAAAAATACCCACATGGATGAAAGCGCCGCGGCCCGAAAAAACTTGCGTGAAGCCATAGGCAGCAACCATGACCAGCAGGAATACAAGGCCGGCAAGCAGGCTGGTGTTCTGGCCGACGGGCGAGCGACAGAGAAGGTCATAGATAATCCAGCCAGCAGCAATGGCGCCCAGCGAAATTGCCACCGCCTGCCAGGGTTGAAGGGCCATAACTGCAGGATCGATAAGATAGGCGGCAGCGTTGAAATAATACTGGGCAACCAGCAGCAGAAAACCCGTGACCCACGTGAGATAGGCCTCCCACTTGAACCAGATCAGGTCCTCCGGAAGCTTGGACGGTGCTGAAAGATATTTCTGCACATGGTAAAATCCACCGCCATGAACCTCCCACGCCTCGCCAGCAACACCAGCAGGCAGCCCGTCAGGTTTTTTCAGGGAAAAATCCAACGCCACGAAATAGAAGGACGTGCCGATCCAGGCAATGCCTGCAATCATATGACCCCATCGCAAGACGAGATTCAGCCAATCGTCAAAGAAAGGATCCATGGTGGCGTTCCAGGTTCAGTTAGTCGCAACTATGGCCGGAAGCCAGTTTGGACTCCCGGCCATTGTGTGGTGTTAAGCGTTATTGTGGCAGTTGATCGTCGATGCCTTTGACATACCAGTTCATGCCCAGGATATCGCCATCAGGTAGACCCTTGCCAGCTTCGCCAACCACTGTTCCATCCTGCTTGGTGATGGGGCCAGTGAACGGATTCAGCTTGCCGGTTTTGATTGCCTCGGCGGTTTCTGCCGCAGCCTTCGCAACGTCATCCGGCATATTGGTGAACGGCGCAATATTCACTGTGCCTTCTGCCATGCCATCCCACGATGCCTGGCTCTTCCATGTGCCATTGATTACATCGCCGACGCGGCGGATATAGTAGGGGCCCCAGTTATCGACAATTGCGGTGAGTTGTGATTTCGGAGCAAATTTGATCATGTCAGAAGCTTGACCGAAGCCCAGCTTGCCCTGCTCTTGAGCAACTTGCAGCGCAGCGGTTGAATCCGTGTGCTGCACCATGATGTCAGCGCCCTGGCTGAGAAGAACCTTGGCAGCATCAGCTTCCTTGCCCGGGTCAAACCAGGTGTTGGCCCAGATGATCTTCACTTTAAAATCTGGATTGACCGATTGAGCCCCCAGCATGAAAGCATTGATGCCGGCCACAACTTCTGGAATTGGGAATGATACAATGTAGCCTGCAGTTCCCGTCTTCGACATTTTCGCCGCAATCTGGCCGATCACATAACGGCCTTCATGGAACTTGGCATTATAGGTCGTTACATTGTCCGCCGTTTTATAGCCGGTAGCGTGCTCAAATTTCACATCCGGAAATTTCTGGGCAACCTTGAGCGTTGGCTCCATGAAGCCAAACGATGTTGTAAAGATGATATTGCAGCCATCCCGCGCCAAACGTTCAATAGCGCGCTCAGAGTCTGCTTCCGTCACGTTTTCAACGAATACAGTTTCAACCTTGTCGCCGAATTCCTTCTTCACGGCCTCAAGACCCTGGTGATGCTGATAGCTCCAGCCGAAATCACCGATCGGGCCCACATAGACCCAGCAGGCCTTGGTCGCAGCTGACGCCGTTGCGGAGCTTACGCCCAAAGCGAGTGCAGCAACTGCCACTGCGTATATTAGTTTCTTCATTTGACTTCTCCTCTTTATTATTTTCAAGACTTCAGCGATCAGGCACGAAAGGCTGGCCGAGACAGGCCGGCGTATTAGCCCTCGTGAGCACCTTGTTACCAGAGATGACGACCAGCGCCAGTATGGTGACGAGGTAGGGCAGGGAAGACAGAAATTGCGAAGGGATACCCCACGCAAAAGTCTGCACGGTATAGGCTAGAATTGATATTGCACCAAAAAGATAGGCTCCCGCAACTGTGCGCCATGGCCGCCAGGAGGCAAACACCACAAGTGCGAGTGCAATCCATCCCCGGCCTGCCGTCATGTTTTCCACCCACTGGGGGGTATAGGCGAGCGATAGATACCCCCCACCAAGACCGGCACAACCGCCCCCAAACATGACACAGAGATAGCGAACCCCGATCACGTTGTACCCCAGCGCATGAGCCGAGCTATGGCTGTTGCCAACCGCCCGCACAATCAACCCGGCCTTGGTTTTGAATAAGACATAGGCAACTGCCGCGGCAAGCAATATGGCGCCGGGGATGAGCGGATCAACGCCGGCCAGGTTGGGAATTTTCACGCCGGGCTGGCCCACAAAAGCCTCGCCAATCAGGCCTGAGAGGCCAAGCCCCAGGAGGGTGAGTGCAAGACCGGTGGCAACCTGGTTCGACACCAGCGTCAATGTTAAAAAGCCGAAAAGAACCGACATGCCGATACCTGCAGCAATTGCGGCAAGCACACCCAGCAATGGCGAACCCGTCAGGAAAGCTGCGCCAAACCCGCAGACAGCGCCCATCACCATCATGCCTTCAACGCCAAGATTGAGAACCCCCGAGCGCTCCACCACAACCTCGCCGATGGCGGCAAGCAGCAGCGGCGTTGCGGCAGTCATGATCGTCAATAATAGATCCATGATTTTACTCCGCCGCTTTAACCAAATTTGGCGTGCCCGCGTCAATCCTGATCCGGTAAAGAATGAGCGTGTCGCAGGCCAGAATATAAAACAGCAGGATGCCCTGGAAGACTTTGGCGATCTTGTCAGATATGCCCAATGTAATTTGCGCCGCTTCGCCGCCAATGTAGCTGAGGGCGAGCAGCAAACCGGCAAACAAGACGCCAACCGGATTGAGCCTGCCAAGAAAAGCTACAATGATAGCGGCAAATCCATAACCGGGCGAAATCTGCGGCTGCAGTTGAGCAACGCTGCTGGCCACTTCCGTAATGCCAGCCAATCCTGCCAGCCCACCAGACAGCAGAAAGCAGAACATGACCATGCGCTCACGCGAGAAGCCAGCAAACCTGCCAGCTCTTGGCGCATTGCCAGCAACGCGGATTTCAAAACCTTTCAGCGTTTTGCCCATCATGAAGCCCAGGGCCAAAACCGCCGCAACCGCAAACAGAACGCCAACATGAATGCCGCTCGTCAAATAGGGCAGCAACTGCCAGCCCTCGAACGTAATCGACTTGGGAAAATTGAAGCCCTTTGGATCGCGCCAAGGTCCGCGCACCAGCCAATCCAGGAAGAGTTGCACCACATAGACCAGCATAAGCGAAGTCAGAATCTCGTTGGCATTGAACCGGTTTTTCAACAACCCCGGAATGGCGCCAAACAACATGCCACCGATCGTTCCCATGATCAGCATGGCGACCACTGTCAGCGGCGATTGCCAAGTGGGAAACATGACCGGCACCATGCCACCCAGAATAGCACCGGCTGTGAGCTGCCCTTCAGCCCCAATGTTCCAGACATTGGCCATGTAGCAAACAGCAAGCCCCACGCCAATCAGCACGAGTGGTGTTGCCTTGACGATCAGTTGCTCGACAGACCACCCCGCCGTCAGGGGTTCGATGAAGTAGACATAGAGCGATTGAAAAGGATCAAGCCCGAGCATCGCAAATATGATGCCGCCGGACACAACAGTAAGCGCCAGCGCAATAAACGGCGACAGCAGGGCCATAAGATTGGAATACTCACTGCGCTTTTCAAGCATGACGCGCATGTCTGGCCTCCTCAACCTCATGCGCCCCGGCCATCAGCAGGCCGATCTTCTCAGCGGTCATCTTGGCTGCAGGAAATGCTTCCGAAAGCTGACCACGGGAAATGACCGCAATGCGATCTGCAATTTCAAAGATTTCATCCAGATCTTGGCTGATCACCAGCACGGCAGAACCTTCGCGTGACAAATCGATAATGGCTTGCCGGATAGTGGCCGCAGCACCCGCATCCACCCCCCACGTTGGCTGGTTGATAACCAGAATGCCAGGCTTCCGGTCAAGCTCGCGGCCAATGACAAATTTCTGCAGATTGCCACCCGAAAGGGCGCGCGCTTCGGGGTCAGGCTTGCCCTTGCGCACGTCAAAAGATTGGATGACACGCTCACTCACCCGGCTTGCCCCGTTCTTTTGCAGGATGCCGGATTTGACCAGCGATGCATCAGACGAATGGCGGGTGAGTATGACGTTGTCTGAAAGCTTGAAGGCCGGCACCGCGCCATGCCCCAGACGTTCTTCCGGCACAAACGCCACGCCCATGTTGCGCCGCGCGTTGACGTTGCTATGGCCGCAAGCCTTTCCGTCAATTGAAATCATGTCAGCAGACTGCAAAGCCCGCTCACCCGATATGGCGTCAAACAGTTCGCCCTGGCCATTGCCCGCCACACCGGCAATCGCGATGACTTCGCCAGCCTTCACATCGAGCCCAATTTTCTTGAGCTCAACGGAAAACGGCCCATCAGCAGCGAGATCCAAATTTTTCAACGCCAGCCGCACCTGTCCGGCATTCTGTTTGCGCTCGCTGCGCACCACATGAATGTCGCCACCCACCATGAGCTTGGCGAGGCTTCCAGCCGACTCCTTCTTCGGATCCACATTGGCAACGATCTTGCCGTGGCGCAGGATAGTGGCAGTGTGGCAGACGCGTTTAACTTCTTCGAGCCTATGGCTGATATAGAGCACCGCACATCCCTCTTTGGCGAGGCGCGCCAGCACGAGAAAAAGCTGATCGGCCTCTTGCGGAGTCAAAACCGCCGTCGGCTCATCCATGATCAGCAGTTTGGGTTCTTGCAGCAGGCAGCGAACAATTTCGATGCGCTGGCGTTCACCCACCGAAAGATCAGCGACAACGGCGGTAGGTTCAAGCGGCAGCCCATATTCGCCGGAAACTCGCGCAATCCTTTCAGAAAGAATAGCCAGGTTGTATTCACCCGACATGGCGAGCGCAATATTCTCGGCAACAGTGAGCGCTTCAAACAGTGAGAAATGCTGGAACACCATGCCAATGCCCAGCTTGCGAGCCGCTGCCGGATTGGCAATATTGACCTTCTCGCCCTTCCAGCGAAACTCTCCGGACGTGGGTTGTAGCGCGCCATAAATCATCTTGACCAGAGTTGACTTGCCAGCGCCATTCTCACCCAGAAAAGCGTGAATCTCACCCTGTTTGATCCTCAGGGTAACATCGTCGTTTGCCCTGAGCGTGCCAAATATCTTCACAACATGAAGCGCCTCGAGCAGATATTCCGCCTCAGCCATTACAGCCTTCCCTTTAGTCTTTTGGGCTCAGCCTGCGGCCATTTCATGCGGGAAGCAAGATGTAGTTGTTCGTCAAGAACAAGTATTTGTGCCGCGGTTGCCGCGGCAATCATGGCGGGCAACTTCGAACCAATGCCTGGCACCCCGATCGGGCAAATCAAGGCGTCGATTTTTTCCTGGGGGATTCCCGCCTCACTCAGGCGCTTCTCAAACCGCGCCCGCTTGGTCTTGCTGCCAATCAATCCCACATGGGCAACTTGCGGGTTGCGAAGGGCTGCATCAGCAATCGCCAAATCAAGCGCATGGCTATGGCTCATGATAAACACCAAACTGCCTTCTTTGGCAGATTGCAACTCGGCCGCCGGATCAATTGGCGCACACAACGTCGCATTCTCTGGCGCGGCGCGCGGGAAGGCGTCGGGCCTGGAATCAATCCAGATCACGTCGAATGGCAGAGGCGCCAGCGCCAAAACAAGGGCCCGCCCAACATGTCCCGCGCCATAGAGATACAGAGTCCGCCGCTCCTCACCAAATTCCAGTTTGATGCCATTGCGTACAATGGCAAAAGCGCCATCGGCTTCGCGTCTGGCGAGTTCACCAGCGATTGCCCGGTCTGTGGTGTCAAACACTTCAGTTGCAAGTGAAACCCGGCCGCCACAGCACTGGCCCAATTCGGGACCAAGGGCATGGGACGTAATCTTGAATTTGGTTTCATGCGCGATCATCGCCTGGGCACTGGCGATGGCGCGCCATTCAAGCGTGCCGCCGCCGATTGTGCCATGATAGCCTTCAGTGGTGACAATCATGTGGGCACCACAATCGCGGGGCGCTGAGCCAGCAGTCGATGCCACGGAAACCAGCGCACAGCGCTGTCCTGCCTCGACGTAACGCGCGATGGTGGCCCATGTCTTCATGATTGCATGGCCTTGATCGTCCGCAAGATGGCCTCCGCAGTTGCCGGCGCATCAAGCGGTGGCACCACGCTGGGTTTGATCCCGGAAATTGCATTGAAAATTGCCGACCACACGGCAATGGCCAGCATCAACGGCGGCTCGCCCACTGCCTTGGAGCGGTGAATTGTAGCCTCGCGGTTGCCTTTAGACTCGTAAATCTTCACGCGAAAGTCGGCGGGCACATCAGAAGCGCAGGGTATCTTATAGGTCGATGGCGCATGCGTGCGAAGCTTGCCGTGTTCATCGAACACCAGTTCTTCAGTGGTGAGCCAACCCATGCCCTGCACGAAGCCGCCCTCAATCTGTCCCATGTCCATGGCCGGGTTCAACGAGCGGCCAACATCATGCAGAACATCAACCCGGTCCGTCCGCATCTCGCCAGTCAGTGTGTCAATTGTAACTTCCGCGCAAGCTGCGCCATAAGCAAAATAAAAGAACGGTCGGCCTTTGGCTTTTGCCCGGTCCCAAACCACCTTGGGTGTTGCATAGTAGCCAGTGGAAGACAGCGAGATGCGCGCTTGATGGGCTTTCTTGGCAAGCTCGCCAAAACTGACGCTCTGGTTTCCAACAATGACCTGGCCTTTTTCGAAGCGAACGCGCGACTTTGCAACTTTCCAGTGCTTGGCAGCAAATGCAGTTAACCGGGCCTTGATGGTGCCTGCCGCAGCCTTCGCCGCCATGCCATTGAGATCAGAACCCGAAGAGGCAGCAGTGGCTGATGTATTTGGAACCTTGGCAGTCGTTGTAGCCGTAATGCGAACGCGGTCGGTGCTGATGCCAAACTCTTCGGCTACAACCTGGGCAACCTTGGTATAAAGACCTTGCCCCATTTCAGTGCCGCCATGATTGAGATGGACCGACCCATCCGTATAGACATGCACAAGTGCGCCAGCTTGGTTCAGATATGTCAGCGTAAATGAAATTCCGAACTTGACGGGTGTCAGAGCCAGTCCTTTGCGGAGCGTGCCACCCCCGGCATTGAAAGCGTCCACAGCTTTGCGCCGCGCCCGGTAATCACTCGAGGCCTCCAGCTGCTCGATGATTTCAAGCGCAATATTGTCCTCCACCTTCATGCCATAAGGTGTGACGTCTCGCCCCTTGGAATAAAGATTGCGCTTTCTCACATCGAGCGGATCGAGGCCAAGCTTAATGGCGATGGCGTCCATCATGCGTTCGCTGAACACCATGCCCTGTGGCCCGCCAAATCCCCGAAACGCCGTATTGGAAACCGTGTGGGTCTTGAGGCGGCGCGTGGCAATGCGGGTTGCCGGATAAAAATAGGTATTGTCAGCGTGGAACATGGCGCGGTCATTGATGGGGCCGCTGAGATCAGCCGAATAGCCGCAGCGCGACAGGAACTCCACATCGACCGCCGTAAGGCGTCCGGTCTTGTCAAAGCCCGCATCATAGGTGGCGCGGAAGTCATGGCGCTTGCCCGTCATGATCATGTCGTCGTCCCGGTCGAGGCGGCATTTGGCGGGCCGCCCGGTATGTCGGGCCGTTAGCGCTGCCAGTGCCGCCCATTGCGCCGCCTGGCTTTCCTTGCCGCCAAAGGCGCCACCCATGCGGCGGCATTCGCACGTCACCATGGCATCGGATATTCCCAGCATCTTCGCCATCAAGTGTTGAATTTCAGTCGGATGCTGCGTTGAAGCGTAGACAGTCATGGCGCCATTTTCCTCAGGGATCGCCATGCTGACCTGACCCTCAAGGTAAAAATGCTCCTGGCCGCCAATGAGAAAGCTCTCAGCAAAACGGTGGGTCGATGACTTCAGCGCGGCTCCCACATCGCGGCGGCGAAATTCGTAGGGCGGCAAGACATCCTCGGTCTTCATGACCACCGCATCATCCACCGTAACGGCGGGCGTCCGGGCATCAATTTCAATTTTGGCGAGGCGCGCCGCCCGCCGCGCCGCATCACGGGTTTCGGCCGCTACCGCGAAGATCACCTGGCCATGAAATTCAATTTCCTCTTCAGCGAGAATGGGATCACCACCGATCGAAGGGCTGCAGTCGTTGACGCCGGGTATATCCCTATAGGTAAAAACCGCGACAACGCCCGGACAGTTTCGAACCGCATCAAGATCAATCGACTTGATCCTGCCACGCGCTCCCTCGCTGGCAAAACCCGGCGCCACATGCAACATGCCATCGGGTTCTCGCATGTCGTCCACATAAACAGCAGCACCGCGCACATGGAGTGCCGCACTGTCATGCGTGAGGGCAAGGCCAACCACATCTGGCCGAGATTGCTTCTGCCGCGCTGCTACCATATCAAGCGGCCTCCCCACGGTTACCGACAACGCGAGATTCTTGTCCGCTACCAGATATTTCCGTCAACGCCTTGCGCAAAAGCGACTGCGCGACGTCACTTCGATAGGCAGCCGAAGCCCGCACGTCTGAGATCGGTTGGTAGTCCTTGGTGAGCGCCGTCATGGCAGCAGACCAAGTGGATACATCGTCAAGCGAAACCCCAGCAAAGGCTGCCTCGGTCAAGGCAGCCCGCTTTGGCGTAGCCGCCATGCCGCCGAAGGCAACACGCGCTGCTTCAATGCGGCGTCCACTGACCGTAAATTTGAAGGCGGCCATGACAGCGGAAATATCCTGATCGAAGCGCTTTGAAATTTTGAAGCTGCGGTAATGCTCACCGCTCCGCAACTTTGGAATATCAATGCGCCAGACGAGTTCGCCCGGCTTTCGATCTTGCTTGCCATAAGCCACGAAAAAATCTTCGAGAGGCATCTCGCGCGTCGCGCTTCCGTGGCGCAAGTGCAGGGTCGCACCCAAGGCAATCAACATGGGCGGCATGTCGCCTATTGGCGAACCATTGGCGATATTGCCGCCTATCGTGCCAGATGCGCGAACCTGCCTGGAACCCAGACGCCGCAAGACTTCGCCCACGTCGTGGTCGATCCCGGCAAGATAGGGTTCAGCCTCAGCGTAAGTAACAGCCGCTCCAAGCGACAGCAGTTGTGGGGCGTCCTGAATTTCATGCAGTGTTTTAACGCCGCTGACGTGGATAATTTTTGGCAGAGTTCTGAGTTGCTTGGTGATCCACAGGCTGACGTCAGTGGCACCCGCAACAATCGTCGCATCGGGGTGGCTGGCGGAAAGTTCAGCCAATGTGTCAGCGTTTGAGGGCGCCGCCAAAAAACTCTGATCGTTTCCAACAAAAAGATCAGACCCATCGGCAAACCTGGCCAATTGGGCAGCGGCAGATTCCGCAGCCTTGGCCCAGTTATCGATCGCCTTGCCAGTGCAAGCCACCAACCCGGCATCGACAATCGGCCGATAGCCCGTACAGCGGCAGAGATTGCCCGCAATCTGATCAACAATCTCCTGGCGGGTAGGACGATGCCCTGCATGATAGAGCGTGAACAGCGACATGATGAAACCCGGCGTACAAAATCCGCACTGCGAACCATGGTTGTCAACCATGGCCTGTTGCACGGGATGCAACGTCTCACCCTCGGCGAGATCATCAACCGTAACCAGTTCCTTGCCATCAACCTGACCCATCAGAAGAATGCAGGAATTCACCGGTTCATAGACAATATGCCCATTGCGCAATGACCCAAGCGCCACCGTGCAGGCCCCACAATCACCCTCATTGCAACCTTCCTTGGTTCCGTAAGATTTTTCAACGAGGCGCAGGTAGTCAAGCACGGTTTGCATGGGCGGAACCGCGTCAAGCGCCACGACCCGGCCTTTCCGGAGGAAACGGACTGATGAGCGTTGCACCATCAATCAACTGCCTCGATAAGTTGAATAGCCGTAGGGCGACAGCAGCAACGGCACATGGTAGTGCTGGGCCACATCGTGGATGCCGAAGCGAATGGGAATGACATCGAGAAAGGCAGGCTCCGGCAGCTCCACGCCAGAATTGCGAAGATAGTCCCCCGCATGGAACCGCAATTCATAGTGGCCTTGTAGCAAGCCAGACCCATCAAGGATCGGTCCATCGGCGCGTCCATCAGCGTTCGTCACGACAGTCTTCAGAAGTGCAGGTTCGCCACCGAGCCGAAAAAGCTCAATCTTTAGTCCAGAAGCGGGCTTGCCGCTCGCCGTATCCAATACATGGGTTGTCAGTCGCCCCATATCATATCCTGTTTTTCTGCGGTCTTGGTGCCGCCACTTGGTCTAATCCTAGCACAGTACTATTGTCCTCAAAAGTAAAGTGGTATCCATAGCCTGTGCCCGACTTTCCCTTGGTGGGCAGGGGGCTGTCCATTGAAAAAATTAGAACGTCAAATTTTGACAACAAGGGGGAATTCCGATCATGCGCGCAGTAATTCTGAATGCCCCGGATGGCGACGTGGAAAACATGATCGTGACAGATGTCCCAAAACCGGTTGCAGGCCCCGGCGAAGCGCTCGTTGCGGTGTCCTATGGCGGTTGCAACTTTGCCGATACAATGATGCGCCGCGGTGTCTATCCCCATCCCAAGGGCTATCCGCTGGTCGCAGGCCTTGAGATATCCGGACATATTGCGGCTATCGGACCCGGCGTTACAACACTTGCAGTTGGCGACAGGGTTGCCGGATTTTGCGAAGAAGCCGGAGGTTTTGCTGAATTTTGTGCGGTCCGCGTCGAGCGGCTATTGCGTGTGCCAGACAAGATCAGCCTCGAGGTAGCAGCCGCATTCTATGTGCAAGGTCTAACCGCCTGGCATTTGCTCCATACGGTGAGCAAAACCACCAAAGTCGACACCCGCTGGTTCACGCCGTTGGCGGCGGCGTCGGCCTCTATTTGACCCAACTTGCCGTCAAGGCGGGTGCCACTGTCATCGGAACAATCGGCACGGCGGGCAAGGAAAAGCGCGCCCTGCAATATGGAGCCGCCAAAGTCATCAATCGCAATAGCGAGGATTTCGTGCAAGTCACGATGGACGTCACCGGCGGCAGGGGCGTTGACAAGGTCATCGATTCAACCGGTGGCAGCATTCTGGACAAGAGCTTCGAATGCATTCGCCTGCTGGGTCATGTGGTGAGTTATGGTGAAGCTGAAGCCAAGCCCTACACCAATCTTTGGGAACGCCTCGTGCGAAAGTCGTTGACCTTCACCAGGCTGCACATCGGCCATGTGGATTTCTTTTCGCCAGCCTGGGCTGAAGGTGCAAGCCAGGTGATAGCCGCCATCGCAAACGGCACACTCGCAGTGCCAATAGAGGGCATCTACCCGTTGGACAAAGTCCATGACATGTTCAACCAACTCGAATCCCGCCAGGTTGCGGGAAAGCTGTTGCTGAAAATCGGTGGGTGACCTGCTGGGTGATTTCGGATATAATTAAGCAAACCAAATAAACTTGATCTATCTCAATGTCGACGCAAGCTGGAGAGCCCAGTTAGGTAATATCTTCAGGGTTATCCGATGCGGATAGGCGCCAGAAAAGCGAGGTTTGTTATGTTCAAGATTCTTGTCAGTTCAGTTGCCGCCTTGGCCTTTATGGCGAGTGACATATTGCCGATTGCAGCAATGCCAATTCCGAAAATCAGCCAAATGACGAATGCCAAAATAGTGACAGATGGCATGGCAACAGAAGTTTCCAGTCGGCGCGACTACTATTACAAGAAGAAGAGACGGCACAATCGTCCGCATATCTATTTTTATTACAACCCATGGCCCTACTACTACCAACCCTACCGTGATCCCTTCTTCTATGGCCGATATCCGTATTGGAACGACTATTACTTTGACGACTATGACTATGACTATGACTATCGGCCCCGCATGCGTATCTCCCATAACAAACATGCGAAATGGTGCAAGGCGCACTACAGGACCTACAATGTGAAGTCTGATACTTTTGTCGGAAAGAACCGCAAGAGATATCGCTGCAACAGCCCCTACGACCGGCGTTGACGGCTAAACACCGGGGCAGGGCTTGAACGGAAGTTTCAGGTCGAGATCATCTTCTTCTCGATGCCGACACCCGCAGCCATGGCGCGCTCATATTCCAAAGGCACAGTTGCCGAATCCTGCAGCGCAATGCCGGTTGAATCGAAAA
>JANNXN010000005.1:0-6574 GCA_031409595.1 Rhodobiaceae bacterium | reverse complement strand
CGATCTCGACAAAGCGGAAGGGCTGTATCGGCAGGTTCTGAAATCATCGCCGCAAGAGTTCGATGCTCTTTCTCTCCTTGGAACACTGTTAAGCCAGAAGCGGGAATTCGCCAAGGGGCTGGACTATCTTCAAAGTGCACTCAAGTTGCGCCCCCAATCACTGAATGCCCTGCTCAACACGGGCCTCTGCTTGCAGGAGTTGGGACGCGACGCCGATGCACTTGCCGTTTTCGAAAGTGGCGGCAAACTCAAACCGGAATCTGCCGAATTCCTGCGCGGCAGGGCTTTTGCGCTTTTCCGGCTGAAAAAATTCACCGATGCGCTGAGTTGCTATGAGGCAATGGCAGCCAGGAATTTTTCAACCGTGGAGGACCACATCAATCACGGAGTTTGCCTTTATGAACTCGGCAGATATGAAGAGTCGCTTGCCAAGCTGACAATGGCCAGTCAGGCCGATCAAAAAAATGCGTCGCTAATCTACAACATCGGCCGGTGTCTGCTTAAGCTGGGCCTGCTTGACCCGGCTCTTGCCGCCTTGGACGCATCGCTGGGAATTCAACCAGGTGAAAAGAAGGCCCTGATCGCGAAGGCTGAAACGCTGCGCGAAATGAACAACTCAGCGCTGGCTCTTGAAACCATCGCTCATGTGCAGAACATGGAACCCGAAAATGCCTTTGCCCTGGGGCTTAAGGCTTCCCTGTTGTTGGACCTGGGGCAACAACCGGAGGCCGCCACCATATTTCGGGATCTTGCGAAAAGAGGTGAACTTGTTGGCGAGTCGCTTCAAAATCTTGCGCGCTGCAAAACCTACAGAGTCATGGACGGTGACGCTCAAATAATTCTGGACGGCAAAACACTGACAGGACTTCAACCTGCCGAAAGATCGTTGATCTACTTTGGCGCATCCAAATGCTTGAGTGATCTACATCGATATGACGAGGCAATAGAGGCAGCGGTAGAAGCCAGAAGACTTCGCCCAACGACTCAACAAAGAAACTACAATTTTGAAGCTATCGCGACCGCGTTCAACGAAGACCTGCTGCGTAGTTTCGTGGTTTCGGGGAACCAAAGTCATCAACCGGTGTTTGTGGTTGGCATGCCACGTTCCGGAACAACTCTCATCGAACAAATTATCGCAAGTCATCCTCTGGCACACGGGGCTGGCGAGCTTCACGACATGATGCGAATTGGAACCAAGCTTGGAGCATTGGAAGAGGACGCCAGCAAGATCAGCAAGGCATTGACCCTGTGGTCTGAAGATACGCTTGTAAAGGCATCTGGCGAATATTTAAAATCACTTGGGCGCGTGAAGCCGGATGCTGTCCGCATAGTCGACAAGATGCCACATAATTTTATGCTGGTTGGAACGATTTCCATTCTGTTTCCAAAAGCGAAGATTATTCACTCCACGCGGAATGCCGCTGATACTTGTATTTCAATCTTCATGAACGACCTCAAAGGCAACCATGGCTACGCCGATGATCTCGAGACACTGGGTAGCTATTATGCCAGCTACGCTAAGCTTATGGCACATTGGGAAAAAACCCTCGGGGAAACGCTCTACATAAATTCATATGAGCAAACTGTGCAAAATCCTGAGGCGGAAATTCGCAAGCTATTGGATTTTGTGGAACTGCCTTGGGACGACAAATGTTTGAGATTTTTTGAAACCGAGCGCTCCGTGACCACACATAGTAGAGCTCAGGTGCGCGAACCGCTCTATGCGACTTCTGTTGGCCGCTGGAAGAGGTATGAAAAACATCTGGGGCCACTTCTGAAAAAACTGAGAGAAGCGGGCCTACTGGATTCCTAGAATATCGAGCATTGGGCCCAGGTGTTTCTCATAGTTTCTCCACCTTTCCAGTGAATTTGCATTAACGGCACTTCTTACCTGATGTTTGCTGAAAGTTCGAACAGTCGTTTCCTTTTCGTGGAACTTCAGGCACTCATCGCTCCAAGGCAAGCCAATGGAATCGATTAGCCTTCTCACGATCGGCTCTGGTTCCTGGACCAGGCTATCATAGGATAGATCAAATATTTTTCCAGGAAGGACGGTATTCCAATGGGCCATCAGACGCTCGTAGAGTTGATAATATTTTGCGTACGTGACTTGATCAAATGAATAACCGTGGAAGTCGCTCATGTGATTTTGGAATGCGGAGATAAAATTATCAACCGGGTTTCGGTGTATATGAACAATCCTAGCTTTGGGAAAACACAATGCAATGAAGCCAACCATCACAAAATTATGCGGCATCTTGTCGACAACCCGTTTTTTGCCGGGCGACAAGTAATTGATCAAGCGAAGGTACAAGTTTGGAACGTCCTTCCATTTGTCTGAACCAACCCGGTCAAAGACCTGAAACAAATCCTCAGGACGATCATATCTCGCAAACCCGGAATACAGCGTTCGTATTCTTTTCAACTCACCCACACCACCGGCCTCGGGATGCGCGCCAATAATCTGTTCTGTCAGTGTTGTGCCCGACCTAGGCATACCCACAACAAAAACAGGTTGCTCGGAAGAGCTTCCAAATTTCAGATATTTTTCGAAAACATCCGGATTGAATGCTGCAATTTCAGCGTTCACTTCATTCGTGAAAGACTCAAGATCTCCATTCCACTTTCTCTCGATCTTGGAACGCGCAAAGCACTCGAATGCTTCATCATATTTCTTTGAATTCTCATAAATCTTTCCTGTTTCGAGCAAAGCGAGTGCCTTCCGCTCCTGTCCTATTTTTTCTTCGTTCAGTAACGATCTTAACTCTTCAAGTATTGGGGCATCGGTCTTGTATTTTTGGAGAGATGCTCTTCTGACGACTGCGATGGCTTTAAAACCGCGCTGCTGAGCCAATTTCGTCGCTAATTTTTCCGCTTGCTCGACCCGGCCAAGGGAAGACAGGCTGTTTAGCTGATCCTGTTGTATTTGAAGCGCCGACGCATTGTCAGCCGCTGCCAGCGCCTTTTCAAAGTATGGAATTGCCCTTTCCGCTTTTCCTGTCTCATGAAAAAATTCTGCAATGGCCCAAGGTGCCTGGAATGGGGTTGGTTTGCAGGCCATGGCGCGCTCGAGAACGGGCAATGCGTCTTCTATTACTTCCAAATCCAGATAGAGGCGGCCAAGATTGACCAGATAGGCGGAATTCTTTGGTTCCTGTTTTACTGCAAACTCAGCAAACGGAAGCGCCAGACCATACTTCTTCTGATCCACAAGCGTCAGCGACAGGGCATCATTCACGTCGGCGCGATCAGGATAGAGTTTGTGGAGTTCACGGGCCTTGGCTTCAGCATCTTCCAGTTTGCCGGCATCCCCCAACGCGGTGATCTCGCCAATCACCTTCTTGGCATAGGGTCCTGCTTGCAGTTTAGCGGCGGGCTTTCGCATGTTCATATTCAACTATCTGTTTTCCCCGGCAAAAGCACGGTTGCGCCCACTGTTTTTCTCGCTTCCAGATCCTTGTGCGCCTGCACCACATCCGCCAAATTGTAACGCTGCTGCACGGGGATTGTCACCTTGCCTGACTGCACCATGTCGATGAGGTCGGCGGCGGTTTCGGCCATTTCGTCGGGGTCTGAGACGTATGAGCCCAAGGTTGGGCGGGTAACATAGAGCGAGCCCTTGCTGGCCAGCAAGCCAAGGTCGAATTGGCTCACGGGGCCAGAAGAGTTCCCGAAACTTACCAGAAGCCCGCGAGGCACCAGGCAATCCAGCGAAGTCATGAACATCGCCTGACCAACGCCGTCATAGACAACGGGCACGCCCTTGCCGTCGGTAATTTCCTTCACCCGCGCCACCACGTCCTCCGTTGATGAATTAATCACGTGGGCGCAGCCATTGGCCTTGGCCATGGCGACTTTGCTTTCAGAGCCTACGGTGCCGATTACCTTCACACCCAATGCCTTGGCCCATTGCGCAGCAATAAGGCCAACTCCGCCGGCGGCGGCATGGAGAAGAATGGTCTCACCCTGCTTGACTTTGTATGTGGCGCGCAAGAGATAACGGACTGTCATGCCCTTGAGCATCATTCCGGCGGCGGTTTCGTAGCTGATGCTATCCGGGATCTTGATAACTTTCGCTGCCTGAATGTTGCGCGCACCTGCATAGGCGCCGATGGGGCCATTGCCATAGGCAATGCGATCTCCGACTTTGAGGGATGTGACGCCCTGCCCCAGTTCCTCCACTGTGCCGGATGCTTCCAATCCGAGCCCCACGGGCATGCTCAAAGGATACAGACCTGAGCGGTGATATGTATCGATATAGTTCAGTCCAATTGCCGCGTGTTTTACGCGCACCTCGCCTGTGCGCGGCGGACGCAGGTCCACATCAACCAGATTCATTACCTCTGGACCACCGGCCCTTTCGATGCGGACTGCTTTTGTCATAGATTCTTTGCCTTCGTTTGTTTCCCCGCATTTCTATTGCCCGAAAACACTTGAAATTCCAAGTTGATATCAGCAAACAGAACAGCGCCCCAGATCAAAAGGAATTCAGGTAGATGCCGATTGCAGTTTCGCCTTATATTTCGCGGGTGGACGCTCCCCCAATCGCTGAGGCTATGACCTGGGTAAAGCCTGGCCAGCGCAACCGCGAGTTGCTAAATCTCTGCCAGGCCGTTCCGAGCTATCCTCCGGCCGAATCATTGCAGGCCGAGATTGCCCGGCTGGCCATGCAGCCGGCAACCAGCCTTTATACCGACATCAGCGGCATTCCTGAATTGCGGACGGCGCTGGCCAGTCATATGGCGGGGGACTACCAGGGGAAGATTTTACCAGAAAGTGTTGCAATCACATCTGGCTGCAATCAGGCCTTCTGCGCCACGCTAATGGCGCTTGCCCAAAGGGGCGATAACGTGGTGTTGCCAGCGCCATATTACTTTAACCACCAGATGTGGCTGGACATGCTTGGTGTTGAGAAGCGGCTTATCCCGGCGTTTGCGGACGGGCGGCCCTATCCTTTACCGCAGGATGCGGCACGTTTGATCGATGCCAATACCCGCGCCATTGTTCTTTGCTCGCCCAATAACCCGACGGGCGCCATCTATCCGCCTGCGATCATCGAGGAGTTCTATGAACTTGCGAAATCAGCCAACATTGCGCTTATCGTCGATGAAACTTACAAGGATTTTCGGCCTGCGCCGGAACCGTTGCACCATCTGTTTGGCAAACGAGACTGGCAAGAAACATTTGTTCAACTTTATAGTTTCTCCAAAGTGTTCGCCCTCACAGGTTACCGTGTCGGATCAATAATCACTGGCATGAGCATTCTGTCCGAGGTTGAAAAGATACTGGACTGCATGGCCATTTGTGCTCCGCATATTTCGCAGCGTGCAGCATTGTTCGGATTGGCCACTTTAGGTGAGTGGAAACAAGAGAAGCTATTGATGATGGAACATCGGCGAGCCGAATTGTTGAAGGCATTTGGCCACCCCGCCCTAAAATACGAGCTCATCAGTTCAGGCGCATATTTTGCTTACGTCAAACATCCCTTTGAGGGACAGACAGCTAAGTCAGTGGCCATGCGTTTGGCCGCAGAAAACGATGTCCTGTGCCTGCCGGGATCCATGTTTGGCCCAGACCAGGAACCATATCTGCGCTTGGCATTTGCGAACTCGCCAGCAGAACATATGCCAGTTTTGATAGAGCGGCTTGTTGAAAGTCAAAAGCAACGTGATTGACGGCAATGTTCAGCGGGCTAATGATTGCGACTGACAGCCAGCACGGGTTGTCTTCCATTGGGTTTTGGATGACTGAATGATTCCTGCTGTGAAAGAAGAGCAGCCTCCAATCTTGTATGAACTCTCAGCTTTTGGAAAACACCCGTCATATAGTGTTTGACTGTTTTTTCAGTGAGGCTGAGCTGCAGGCCAATCTCTTTGTTGGTGAGCCCTTGCCCTACCAGTGCTAGAATCTCGTCTTCCCGACTGCTCAATTCGACAAATGCCTTGGTCTTGGAAATAGCCTTGCCGGAACTGACCTCCGAGAGAAGATGCGCGCCAAGCGACGGCGATAGATAAAGGTCGCCTGCCGCAACAGCACGCAGCGCCTGAGCCACTTCCGCACCGCTTGCGCCTTTCACAACATAACCCATCGCTCCGAGGTTCAAGGTCTTCAGAACGTCTTCAGGCGAGTCTGAGACAGTAAGCATCAGCACCTTTGTGTCAGGCGAGTATTCAGTGATCGACCTGAGTGCCGCAATTCCACCTCCTGGAATGCCAATATCGAGCACAAGAACATCAATATGGTGATTTCTTACAATTTCGGTTGCGTCAGTTGCGGATGCGCCTTGCGCTGCGATCTCGAAGTCCGGACAGGCAGCAAGCGCCTGCACCAAGCCTTCGCGATAGAGGGGATGATCGTCAACAAGTGCTACCTGGATCTCGTTTTTCATTTTCTGATGCTCATGGCGCACAACCGCCGATCATGGGCGCAACTGGGTCGGCCACACGATTTGAATTCAACTTCGACATGAAATCAGGGTAACAGTTGGAGGCTTGGCAACAATAGGTAGCACTACCTATTGGTTGGGCACTCGCGTTACAAAGCCAATGTGACTATTGACTGGAAATCCTTACTT
>JANNXN010000004.1:0-3106 GCA_031409595.1 Rhodobiaceae bacterium | reverse complement strand
TTGCATTTGCGGAAGGCTCTTCAATAACGCCGTTGCTTCGTCTGACGCTCCAACAATATCAATCGAACAGGATTGGACATCATACTTTCCACCTAATACATCGACACGTGGTGGTAAGTCGTCTGAAAGCTTGAGTCCAATTTCATACCTGACCTGAAACTTGCGCTCCAATTGCCGAGGTCCCAATACGCTCTCAATTTCATGAAATCGCGCATCAATATCCGAACAATTAATTCTCAGAACGGGATTCGAAATATCCGCAGCTAGTGTTTCAAAAACTGCAAAATATACACCATTACACAGAACAAATAGATTTGCAGAGATTTGAACATGAGCAGCATACGAATGGGCCTGCCCAATGCCATGTTGGTCAATTTCCTGATCAGAACTTTTCGCTTCTACAATAAAGCTTCCGCGACGCCCCGCCAAACCACAGCAATAGTCAGGACGCCCAATTGGAAAATCTTTTTTCGATTTCCTGCCAATATGATAGAATAGGGTTTCAAGTTGTTCCTCAAGATGCAAGTAGGTACCGTTATTTGGTTCGCCATAACCCAATTTTCTAATTATTGGGTCAATTATATGGAAACGAACTTCAGCTTCATTCATGATGAACCTTTGATTTGCTTCATAAGCGGTATCACTAATCCTCAGGTCTTTCAGTTAAGAGGTTGCTGATAGCACGAATCCCCTAAACCAGCCCCGCCAATTCACTCAGTGACTCAATCTTGGCTGACACCTTCCCCGGAAGCCTGTCATCCTGCCCGCCGCTGCGCGCCAGCCTTACAACTTGAAACCCGAATTGCGCCGCCGCCTGCGCGTCCCAGCTGTTGGCTGAAACAAAACAAATGGAAGGCGCATCCTGGATTTGCATTCTCTGCATGGCGTGGCGATAGACCCGGCGGCTGGGTTTATAGATGCCAACATCCTCAACTGACAAAACCATATCAATGGTCTTGTCCAATCCAGCTGCCCTCACCGCGCTGTCCAGCATGGAGGGACTGCCATTGGAGAGAATGGCCGTGCGCTTGCTGCGGGCCTTCAAGGCCGTCAATGCATCAAGAACATCGGGATAGGCGTCAAGCTTCAGATACAAGGTCATCAACTCGTCGCGCAGGCCTGATTCATTGATCCCGAGAGCCTCCAGCGCAAAATCCAGGGCATCGCCAGTCACATGCCAGAAATCCGCATGGGTTCCCATCATGCTGCGAAGCCAGGTATATTCCAATTGCTTCTGCCGCCAGAGCTTCGACAGGTCGGCGGCTTTGTCGCCCAACTCCGCCGCCAGCTTTGAAACCGGCGACCCCACATCAAACAACGTGCCATAGGCATCAAAAACGCAGGCCCGCACACCTTCAAGTTTTGCCACAGCCACTTCTCCGGAAGTTGTTTTGCCTCTATGATTACCCTTAGCAAATAGGAAACCAACATGCCACACGACGGACACGATCATGAACATGAGAATTCGGAGCTTTCACCCATAGCTCTGCGCGTCAAAGCCCTTGAATCACTGCTGGTGGAAAAGGGCTACGTCGACCCGGCAGCGCTCGACGTTTTGATCGATACCTATGAAACAAAAATTGGCCCCCGCAATGGCGCAAAAGTCGTGGCCAAAGCCTGGACTGATCCAGCATTCGCGGACTGGCTCAAAAAAGACGCAACTGCCGCCATTGAAAGCGTGGGTTATTCGGGCCGTCAAGGCGAACATATGGTGGCAGTTTTCAACACGCCTGAAATTCACAACATGGTGGTTTGCACCCTGTGCTCCTGCTACCCGTGGCCCGTGCTTGGCCTGCCGCCCGTCTGGTATAAATCCCCGCCCTATCGCTCACGCGCGGTGATTGATCCCCGCAGCGTTCTGGCTGAATTCGGCGTGACGTTGCCGGAGACAACCAAAGTCAGTGTCTGGGATTCAACTGCGGAAATACGTTATCTCGTGATCCCCTTGCGGCCCGCCAACACCGAGGGCATGAGCGAGGAACAACTCGCCGGATTGGTCAACCGCGATTCCATGATTGGCACAAGGCTGGCCGGATGAACGGCCCCCATGATTTAGGTGGCATGATGGGATTTGGGCCAGGGGCGCCTGAACTGAATGAGCCGCTGTTCCATGCCCCATGGGAAAAACGAGTGCTTGCCATTTCACTTGCCATGGGAGCAACCCGCCAGTGGAACATCGACATTTCACGCCACGCCCGCGAGAAAATTCCACCCGCCGACTATTGGTCGCTCAGCTATTACGAAATCTGGATGGAAGGCCTGATGCGGCTTCTGACAGAGCGCGGCCTGCTCGAAGGTCCGCCGAAAATCCTGCAGCACCTTGAAGCAAAAAACGTGGCGCCCGTTCTCGCCAAGGGCAGCGCCTATGATCGGAGCGTCGCTGCGGCGCCTCTGTTCAAAATCGGCGACAGCATCAGGGTGCGAAACCTGCAGCCCACCGGTCATACCAGATTGCCGGGCTACCTCAGGGGCAAAATCGGCGCCATTGCCCTTTATCACAAGGCCCATGTATTCCCTGACTCAAACGCCCATGGCCAGGGCGAAAATCCACAACATCTTTATGCCGTAAGGTTTGCGGCGCGCGATGTCTTCGGCAAAAATACCGGTGATTTCTTGCACGCCGATCTTTTCGAACCCTATCTGGAGGCCGCATGAACGGCGCCCATGATCTAGGCGGCCAAATGGGCTTCGGCCCCATTGCAGCACCCGCAACCGAGCCTGTGTTTCATGAAAATTGGGAAGCCCGCATGGCCGCCCTCTCAATGACGGTTGCCGGTGGCTGGACTATTGATGAGGACAGATCGGCTTGCGAATCCATGCACCCCGCGAAATATCTCAGGACGAGCTACTACGAGCATTGGCTGCACGGCATGGAGTCCTTGCTGCAAAAATACACGCCGGATAGTTCCAGCCCAACGCGCCCGCAAGATGTCTGGGCGGCAATGACCGCACGCACCAGCTATGTCCGTGACATTCCAACTCCGGCCGCTTTTACAATCGGCCAAAAAATCCGTGTGAAAATCATGAACCCCACGACCCACACGCGCGCGCCGCGTTACGTGCGGGGCCGCGCGGGCGAAGTGGTAAAAATCCATGGCGCCCATGT
>JANNXN010000003.1:0-11214 GCA_031409595.1 Rhodobiaceae bacterium | reverse complement strand
CGCTTCATCAGCAATGGAAGATCGGCCTTGAGCCAGACCGACACGCCATGGCCCGCAATGCGCTCGCGGGTATCATCATTGATGAAAGCGCCGCCGCCAGTTGCCAGGACCTGGGCGCCGTTTTCGATGAGCCTGGATATGACGCGGCGTTCGCCCTCGCGAAAATAGGCCTCGCCATGGTCAGCAAAAATTTCCGCGATTGATTTGTCGGCGGCAACTTCAATTTCATGATCGGCGTCGACAAAGGGAAAATTGAGCTTCTCGGCAAGCCTGCGGCCAATGCTGGATTTGCCAGCCCCCATGAGCCCAACCAGAACGATGGGGTGATTGCCGAGCTTTTCGCGGATATTTTCTATCTCTTGTGAAAGAGACCGCCGTGCCATGGGTTAATTCCCTTATCTTACCGCCGCTTTTAGAACGGCAAAGGGGACGGAGCAAAGGCTTTTGACGGTTGAACGTTTTAACGGCGATTGACGGGGATTTTCGCAGAATTGACGAAGGAATCGCGAGGAATTGGCGGGGCAAAGACGGGACTCGTGCAGGTTGGGAGCAATAATCGAACAGCAACAAAGGATCAACCAACATGACAACGCACCAGCCAGTAATCACCTCATTCAGGCCACCGATGGGCACGACTATTGCGGGCATATTCCACTCGATTACCCGGTATTTTGAACTGCGTTCACAGAGTGCACGCTTTGACTGTGAGATGAAAGTGCTAAGGGCGATGGCCCCCCACATGCTGAGTGACATCGGATTGAAGGGCTTCAGTCGAATGTCGCCGATCGAGCAGGAGAGCCTGTTGCTTGAAACGATCAGGAAGGTGCACAGAACTTGATGGTCAGGCCCACAGGTTGCAACATTACTCGCCGAATCCGGCCTTGCGCAGCGCATCGGCGAGATGAGTGGCATCTTTGCGATGCAAGTAGGGTTCCCTCGACATAATGGCACCAATGCCGAGATTCGGCATCAGCCGAAGAGCTGCTGCGACATGCTGCCGGGCTTCATCCATCCGACCAAGTTGGGCATGAGCCGCCGCCAAGTAGGCCTCCACCCAATCTGGCATAATTGGCGAGCGGTAAAAGGCAATGATCGCTTCTTCATATTCATGGGCGCTGAAATGAACAACTGCGCGGTTGCGCCAGTACCACGTAGGAATGAAATGGGGATTGATTGTGATCGCCTCGCGGAAGTAGGCAAGGCTGCGGTCAAGTTCACCGCGAAAGCCATAGAGAATGCCCAGTGACGCGAGGAGGCTTGGGTGGTTCGGATTGAGGGCAAGAGCCTGATGATAATGATACTCTGCAAGTTCGTGGGCATTGCGTTGCAGATAAACGTAACCGAGTGCCGAATGACAGAATTCCTCGCGGGCGTCGAGTGCGACGGCCTTCTTTGCGAGTTCGAGAGCTTGATCGAGCAATGAGGCGGACGCTTCGTAGTCTCTTACCCATTGGAGCGTGATGTGTGTTGCAAGATGAGCATGGGCGCGCCCAAAGCCCGGGTCGAGGTCAATGGCCTTCTGGAACAGTCGGCGCGCCTCCGTCTCCGCCTCACGAACACCGATCGGCAAGGCATCGCCACGCAGCACGTAGTCATAGGCTGCCATGCTGTTGGGCGGTTTCCGGGCCAGCTTTTCGAGCTTTGCCATTCGCAACTTTCCGAAAAGCTGGGCTGCTATTGACCGCACAATTTGGTCTTGCATGGCAAAAATATCATCCTCATTTGCATCAAAGCGCTCGGCCCACACGTTCTCAGCGGTGCCGCTGTCGATAAGTTGCGCTGTGATGCGAACGCGTTGTCCCATCCTGCGCACACTGCCTTCCACCACATATTGGACGCCGAGTTCGCGGCCCGTCTCGGCTGCGTCAACGGCTGGCCGTTCCCTGCCAGCGACCTGGCGATGGCCGTGAACTTGCAACTGGTGGAAGCGTGACAGTTCCGTAACAATGTCGGCGGTGATGCCATCACTGAAGTATCTCTGTGCTGGATCAGCGCTGAGATTGGCGAAAGTGAGGACGGCAATTGAAGGCCTTTCGTGAGGTTTTGCTTCTGTGCTTTCTGCCGCTGGTTTTGGCGGCGCAGATTTTGCCAGACGAACTTTTAGCTCTTCAACTTCCTGTCCCGGCTGGACATTCAATTCGGATTTGAGCATGTCTCTGAACGTGGAATAGTGCTGCAACGCCATGGCGCGCTCGCCTGTATCAGCGAGGGCGGTCATCAAGGCGATGTTTGAGGCCTCGCGCAGCGGGTCAAGGGCCAACAGGCGTTTGGCAATGGCTATGCGCTCAACAGGTGGCTCGAACGGCAAAAGCCGGTCGAACAGGGACGTCATCATATTACGAATGCGACTGCGTTCGATTGCGAGCCAGTCTTCGAAAGCCTTGTCGTCTATTGCCAAATCAGCCAGGAATTCTCCTTGATAGAGTTTCGCCGCATTGCGAAGTGATGGGCCGTTTGCGGCTGGCGACAGATCGACAATGGACGCCACGTCGGTTTGCATTGCATCACGGTTAATCTCGACGCGCTGGTCATCGGCCATAACTATATTTTCTCCCGCCATGGCAAGTTCCTTGCGCAAAGTGGTCAGGGTCTGGCGCAGGCTACTGCGGGCTTGATCTTCACCACGATCACTCCACAAGAGTGCTGCCAGACGTTCCCGGCTCATGCCGCCAGGTGGCGAAAGGGCCAGTATTGCCAGCAGTGCGCGGCCCTTTTTGGCATGGATGACAATTTCCTGGCCGGATTCCGTCAGCGCCTTAAACCCGCCTAGGAGTTGGAGTTTGAGAACCGCCATTGAGTACCTGCGCGTTGCAATTTGGCTTCGCAGCTTGCCTTGTTTTTTCCTGCGTTGCAAATTGGCCGATGAGTTGCGGTGGTTTTGTTTAGAGAGTTGGGTTAAGCTAATGGCGACATAGGAGTTTTGAGTGCCAGACAGCCTACGTTTTCTAATTGCCCTCCTGATTGTTGGAGGCGTTGCCTATGGCAGCGTTTGGGCGCTGGCCAATTTTCCACCTGAGCAGACTGAGATTGTGAAATCATTGCCCCATGAAAAACTCAGGCAGAAATAATTCGCGGCAGGTTGATCGATTTCTGGAAATGATGAGTGCCGAGCGGGGTGCGGCGGAGAATTCGCTGCAGGCCTATGGGCGGGATCTCAGTCACTATCTGGAATTTCTGCAGGCGCAAGATCAAACGCTTGAGACGGCGGGCAGTGATACCATCCGCGATTATCTGGCCAGCCTTGAAGCACAAGGATTTTCGCGGGCGACGGCGGCCAGGCGGCTTTCAGCAGTGCGGCAGTTTCACCGTTTCATGTATGGCGAGGGGATCATGGCTGCCAATCCTGCCGCCATTGTTGAAAGTCCCAAATCGGCGCGGAGCCTGCCGCAGATTTTGTCAATTGACGACATTGGAGTGTTGTTGGCGGAAGCAGGGGTGAGGGTTGAGCGGGCAACCGGCAAGGCTCGACTTAAAGCAGAGCGATTGCATTGCCTGCTGGAACTTCTGGCGGCCACAGGTCTTCGCGTTTCGGAACTCGTTGGGTTAACGGTTCGGGCGGTGGCATCGGATGATGCGTTTTTAACCATAAAAGGCAAAGGCGGGCGCGAGCGGTTGGTTCCGATTTCAGACCGGGCGCGCCAGGTTTTGGCGGGGTATCTCAAGTCCCTGGGCGGGCAATCGAAGTGGCTGTTTCCATCGCATGGTGCAAGTGGCAGCCTCACCCGGCAGCATTTTGCTCTCGAGCTCAAGCACTTGGCGGTTGCCTGCGGACTTGATGCAGGCAAAGTGTCGCCGCACGTTTTGCGGCACGCCTTTGCCAGTTACCTGCTTGAAAAGGGTGCTGATTTGCGTGCGGTTCAACAGATGCTGGGGCATGCGGATATCTCAACGACACAGATTTACACCCATGTGCAAGCCAGCCGACTGCAGGCAGTGGTGGACGAACACCATCCTTTGGCTAAGAAAAGTTGACTTTGCTGCGCCTGACAGCCAGATAAACGTCAATTCCGTTACCCCACCTTGAGGACTTATGCACTCCTACCTTGATTTTGAAACATCAGTTGCCGAGCTTGAGGGGAAAATTGCGGAGTTGCGGGCAATAGCTGCTGGAGACTCAACGGTTTCAATTGCTGACGAAGTCAAAGCACTCGAGAAAAAGGCATCCAAAAGCCTCGGCGATCTCTACCAGAATTTAACGCCGTGGCAAAAAACCCAAGTGGCGCGCCATCCAGATCGTCCCCATGCACTGGACTACATCGAGAAATTGATCACGGATTTTGTGCCAATGGCGGGGGACCGGAAATTTGCCGAGGACCACGCGGTTGTCGGTGGCCTTGGGCGGTTTCAAGGAAACTCTGTTGTGGTTATCGGTCAGGAAAAGGGCGCTGATACGCAGGCCCGGCTCAAGCATAATTTTGGCATGGCGCGGCCTGAGGGGTATCGTAAGGCCGTGCGCCTGATGGAATTGGCGGAACGGTTTGGAATCCCGGTGCTGACATTTGTTGACACGGCGGGTGCCTATCCGGGCATTGACGCGGAAGAGCGCGGCCAGGCGGAGGCCATTGCGCGCTCGACTGATTGTTGTTTGGGCTTGGGCGTGCCGTTGGTGTCGCTGATCATTGGGGAAGGTGGTTCAGGTGGCGCCATTGCCATTGCCACCGGCAACAGTGTTCTGATGATGGAGCATGCCATTTACAGTGTGATTTCGCCGGAGGGAGCCGCCAGCATCCTGTGGCGGGATGCGGGGCGGGCCAAAGATGCCGCTGCTGCTCTCAAGATCACCGCGCAAGACTTGAAGAAGCTGGGTGTGATCGATGATATAGTTAAGGAACCGTTAGGGGGGGCTCACAGGCAGCCCGAAATTGCGATCAAGGACGCAGGCGACATGATTGCGCGGGAACTGGGTGAGTTTGCCGGATTGGCGCCGGAAAAATTGCGATCGCAACGGCGTGAGAAGTTTTTGGCAATCGGGGGGATTGCCTGATGGTTTCGATCAGAAAGAGTCCAACGCGTTAGCCATTGCGTCAAATGGGATGTTGACGAGGGGTGCAAGGGCACCAACGCTCGGAACAATTACGAGGGCGATTCCAGCTACCAGCAAGCCGTACTCGATTGCGGTTGCGCCGTCGGTTGAACTCAGGAAGCGTTTCAATAGGGCCTTGAAATTTGTCATTCCATCAACTTCCGTCTGAGCAATCAAATCCAGTATCGCTTCAAGATATTCGCAAGCCGTTTGCCAAACGTTAATTGAACCGCATGGATTGTATTAATCTGCAGGCGAAAGCTGAATAATGCCTAAGTATCTGGATTGAAATGAATTATTGGTTTATGCATGCCCCGGTTTTTCAGGACAACCGATAACGCTTCAGAAACCATGATCAGACGAACGCTCCATGGCAGTGTTTGAAACGTTTGCCTGACCCGCAGGGGCACATGTCGTTGCGGGAAACCTTGCCCCAGGTTTCCGGGTTTTTGGGGTCGGCTTTTACCGTGGTTTGTCCGAAAACCGGCATGCCTTCGCCCACGTCATCTTCACCAGAAAAGACATCCATGTGGTGGGCCTCCATGAAGGGAAGGTCGTCTTCATCGGGCAGCATGTCGCCTGGTTTCTGGGTTTGAATTTCAACCCGCATGACTTGGGCCGTTGAGGTTTCGCGCAGCTTGCCGATCATGGCCTCGAACAGGTTGAAACCTTCGGTCTTGTATTCATTGAGAGGATCGCGCTGGCCGTAGCCCCGCAAATGGATGACCTGGCGCAACTGTTCGACGGTTACAATGTGATCGCGCCATAGTTGGTCGAGAGTTTGCAGGACAACGGCCTTTTCAACCTGCTGCATGATCTGGGGCGTGAATTTTTCGCGCTTTGCCGCATAAAGATCATCGGCAGCCTTGGTGATGCGCTCGCGAAACTCTTCATCGGCAATGCCTTCTTCCTTGGCCCAATCCTCAATGGGAAAATCAATGGCCAGGGTTTCGCGCAAGCGTTGGCGCAATTCGGCGGTTTCCCATTGCTCGGCGTAGGATTTTTCAGGAATGTATTTGGTGATAAGATCGTCAATCACCTGATGACGCATGTCATCAACAGTCTCGGATACGTCTTCGCCCTTCATGATGCCAATGCGCTGTTCGAAGATAACTTTGCGCTGGTCGTTCATGACGTTGTCATATTTCAACAGATTCTTGCGAATGTCGAAATTGCGGGCTTCGACCTTTTGCTGGGCCTTTTCGAGGGCCTTGTTGATCCAGGAATGGACGATGGCTTCACCTTCCTTGAGGCCCAATTTCTGCAACATGGAATCCATGCGCTCGGACCCGAAGATGCGCATGAGATCGTCTTGCAGGGAGAGATAAAACCTTGAGCGACCGGGATCGCCCTGACGGCCGGAACGGCCACGCAGCTGGTTGTCATTGCGGCGGCTTTCATGCCGCTCGGTGCCGATGACAAAAAGACCGCCAGCTGCGATGACTTTTTGTTTGTTGGCTTCAATCTCTTCAGTGATGGCGGCAACGCGTTTATAGCGTTCACTGCCTTCTGGAACATCCGCCAAATCCGTGGCGATGCGCATTTCCAGATTGCCGCCAAGCTTGATGTCAGTTCCGCGACCGGCCATGTTGGTGGCGATCGTCACAGCGCCGGCAATGCCAGCCTGCGAAATGATGGCGGCTTCCTGCTCATGATAGCGGGCGTTCAAGACATTGTGGGGCACGCCTTTTTCTTTCAGCATGGCGGCCAGGGTTTCGGATTTTTCAATTGACGTTGTGCCAACAAGCACGGGTTGACCACGGCCTCGCGCTTCGTTGATGGTTTCAATGATGGCCGCGTATTTTTCGTTTGCGGTGCGATATACCTCATCGTCTTCATCCAGGCGGGCGACAGGGACGTTGGTCGGGATTTCGATCACTTCAAGCTTATAGATATCCATGAATTCGTCAGCTTCGGTTGAGGCTGTGCCGGTCATGCCGGCGAGTTTTTCATAGAGCCTGAAATAATTCTGGAACGTGATTGACGCCAGCGTCACGTTTTCGGGCTGGATGGAGGTGTGCTCCTTGGCTTCAAGGGCCTGGTGCAAACCTTCCGAGAAGCGCCGACCCGGCATCATGCGGCCGGTGAATTCATCAATGATGATCACCTGATCGTCCTTGACGATATAATCCTTGTCGCGCTGGAACAGCTTGTGGGCGCGCAGCGCCTGTTGCACGTGATGCACAATGGTGACGTTTTCGGCGTCATAGAGATTGTCGCCCTTCAGCAGACCATCTGCGCCGAGCACCTGTTCAAGGTGGACATTGCCTTTTTCGGTGAGCGTGCAGGAGCGCTGTTTTTCGTCGAGCTCGTAGTCGTCGGGGGTGAGTTTCGGAATATATTTGTCCAGAGCGTTGTAGAGATCGGATTTATCGTCCAGCGGGCCTGAAATGATGAGGGGCGTTCTGGCTTCATCAACCAGGATCGAGTCGACTTCGTCGACGATTGCAAAGTGATGGCCGCGCTGAACCATTTCGTTCAGGTGGTATTTCATGTTGTCGCGGAGATAGTCGAAGCCGAGCTCATTGTTGGTGGCATAGGTGACATCACAGGCATATTGCTGCCTGCGCTCAGTGTCTGAGAGTCCGTGGACGATGACCCCAGTGGTGAGGCCCAGAAAACCATAAATCTTGCCCATCCAGGCTGCGTCACGCTTGGCCAGATAGTCGTTTACAGTCACTACATGGACGCCTTTGCCGGCCAGGGCATTGAGGTAGACGGCGAGGGTGGCCACCAGGGTTTTGCCTTCGCCGGTCTTCATTTCGGCAATGGCGCCATCGTTCAGAACCATGCCGCCGATCAATTGGACATCAAAATGGCGCATGCCGAGGGCGCGCTTGGATGCCTCACGGACAACTGCGAAAGCTGGGACCAGCAGATCCTCAATGGTTTTGCCGCCTGCAAGTTCGGCCTTCAAAAATTTGGTTTTCGCTTTCAAATCGGTGTCTGAAAGGGCTGCGAATTCGGTTTCGAGCAGATTGATTTGGTCCACCCGACCCTTGTACTTGGTGACTTTGCGGTCGTTGGTTGTTCCGAATAATTTTGCCGCGATTGATCGCAGTCCGAGCATGTTTTTCGTTCCTTGGTTCCGGGAAGGCCTCAGTAAAACTGGTGTCGAGATTTGGAGCCTGATAAAGCTTTGGTTCTCAAAGGTCTAGACCCGTTATGGGCCCCACCAGCGGGTTCTTCCGCAATTGGTGTCGTGAGCCATATATTTCAATGTGTTGCAGCACGGCAACAGGTAACCATTCTGGGGGACGACGGCTTGCGCCAACCGTATAACGCGGCCAATGTGCGATTCGAATTGGGCTCAGGACGGCGTTAACGGACAAAGAAATCAGGCTTATTCTTGCCTCTTTTAGCGGCCATTGAGCAGTGTGACGGGACTTTGGCACCGTTGGAATTTTTGAACTGATATGATGGGTCTCATGCCGCGCATTCAAGATTACGTGAAGATTGCTTTGTTGACAGGATTTTTGAGCGTGGGGATTTCTGCTGCCGCAGTTGCCCAGGATACGCCGCCAGCTGAAGACAAGGTTGTGGCCATTGTGAACGGCCATGAAATAAAGATTTCAGAGGTTCAAATGGCAACTGATGACATCATTGGCCAGTTGCCGGATTTGCCGCCAAAATTGCGCTACCCGTTTGTGGTTGAATTTCTGGTCGAGCGACATTTGCTGGCGCAATTGGCAGTGAAAGAGGGCGTGGCGGAAACCGCGGAATACAAGCGCCGCCTGGCGCTTTATCAAGCGAAGGCGCTTCGGGACGCCTATTTCTTTCAAAAGATCAGGCCGCAGGTAACGGAAGAGGAAATCAAGGCGGCCTATGATCAGGAATCCGCCAAGGTTGCCCAGACCGAACGGGTGCGGGCGCGGCATATTCTGCTGGCGACTGAAAAAGAAGCGCAGGATATCGAAGAGCGGTTGAAGAAGGGCGAGAAGTTTGCTGCCCTTGCGAAGAAATACAGTCTTGATGGCTCCAAGGAATATGGCGGCGATCTGGGCTATTTCACGGCGCCCGAAATGGTCGCCGAATTTTCGAAGGCAGCTTTTGCATTGAAAGTTGGAGAGACTTCGGCTCCGGTTAAAACGGATTTTGGCTGGCATATCATCAAGATTGAAGACCGCAAGCTGGGGGCTGCACAGCCTTATGATCAGGTGAAGTCAGCGATCCGCAACGTGCTTCTGCGCAAGAAAGTGCAGGAAACAATGGATGAATTGCGCAAGACTGCCAAGGTTGAAGTTCTTGACGAGGATCTCAAGAAATATGCGGAAGACGTGATGAAAAAGCGCAAAGACATGCTTGACAAGCAGAATGGTGCTGTTGCGGCCCCGGCAGCCGAGGGCGATGCAGACACGGGCGGCAAGGGCGACCTGCAGATACAGCAATAGATCTATCGGGCTGGGGAGCCTTGTTTCATGGCGCTTAAGGTTTCACCGCTTGCACCTCAGAGTGTTCCGCGGCTTTCGCCCATTGATGGCGTTGAATTGGCGATTGCCGAGACTGGCATTCGCTACAAGAACCGGCCTGATGTTTTGCTGGCAGTTTTGGCGCCAGGAACCAGCGTTGCAGGATGTCTCACACTTTCGAAATCGCGCTCGGCATCGGTTGACTGGTGTGCGGAAAGTTTGAAGGGCGGCCAGGCGCGGGCGGTCGTTATCAATGCGGGCAATGCGAATGCGTTTACGGGCAAGGCAGGTGTCAAGACTGTTACTGCTGTTGCCAAGGCTGTTGCCCAGCATTTGAAATGCAAGCCTGCGGAAGTGTTGCAGGCCTCGACCGGTGTCATTGGCGAGCCACTCAACCCCGCGCCGATTGTGAATGCGTTGCCAGGGATGATCGCTGCGGCGTCGGCTGATTGCTGGGCTGATGCGGCGCGCGCCATCATGACAACGGATACGTTTTCAAAAGTTGCGACGGCCAAGGTCAAATATGCGGGCAAGACAGTGAGCATCAATGGCATTGCCAAGGGCTCCGGCATGATTGCGCCTGACATGGCAACGATGCTGGTGTTTCTGTTTACCGATGCGGCAATTCCGCCGCGCATTCTGCAGCGGCTGCTTTCCGAAAGCGTGGCGAAGAGTTTCAACTGCATTACGGTTGATGGCGATACCTCCACTTCGGACACCGTTTTGCTATTTGCAACTGGCAAGGCGGGTCCAGCACCCATGGGTTTGAAAAAGGCTGACGATGGCCGCCTCAATGGATTTGCCAAGGCGCTGCAGGGTGTTTGTCTCGATCTGGCGCAGCAGGTGGCAAGGGATGGCGAGGGGGCTGAAAAGCTCATCGAAATTTCCATCAGCGGGGCGCAATCGGATTTAGCGGCGCAGAGAATTGCCATGTCGATTGCAAATTCGCCACTCGTCAAGACTGCCATTGCAGGCGAGGACGCAAACTGGGGCCGGATTGTCATGGCGATTGGCAAGGCCGGAGAAAAAGCCCTGCGCGACAAGCTGCGGATCAAGATTGGCGGAATTCAAGTTGCCAAGAATGGCATGCGTGACCCGGCCTACAATGAGGCTGACATCATGCCACACATGAAGGGTCGCGAGATCGTCATTGCGGCTGATGTGGGTGTGGGCAAGGGCAAGGCCACGGTTTGGACCTGCGATCTGACGCATGGCTATATCGATATCAACGGCTCCTACCGCAGCTGATGGGCATTCTGCTTGTGGCAGCGGTGGCTCTGGTTGATGCGGATGGCCGCGTGCTGATTGCGAAAAGGCCGGAGGGCAAGACGCTTGCTGGCCTATGGGAATTTCCGGGTGGCAAGGTTGAGGGTGATGAGCGGCCAGAAACAGCGCTCATCCGTGAGCTGAAAGAAGAACTTGCCATCGATGTGACGGAAGCCTGTTTGGCCCCGCTGACATTTGCAAGCCATGCTTACGAGGATTTCCATTTGCTGATGCCGCTCTTTGTGTGCAGGCGGTGGAAGGGGTTAGTGACCGCAGTTGAGGGGCAGGAGCTGAAATGGGTTAGCCCCAAGAAACTTCGCGACTACCCCATGCCACAGGCGGATTTGCCGCTGATCCCGCATCTGATTGATTTGCTCTAGAGCGACGGTCGCTCAATTGAACTCAAACAGACACGCTATTACCGTCATGCCCGCACACGCGGACATCCATCTATCTTGCTGAAATAGCACATAGATTCCCGCTTTTGCGGGAATGACGGAACAAGTAGGGACTGAT
>JANNXN010000002.1:0-3298 GCA_031409595.1 Rhodobiaceae bacterium | reverse complement strand
TGGTGCCCTGAAGAGGACTCGAACCTCCACGACTTTCATCGCTAGTACCTGAAACTAGTGCGTCTACCAATTCCGCCATCAGGGCATGTGGGGTCTCTTAATGGGCGTCGCAACGTATTGTCAATGCAGGAGGTCCTATAGCCCAAAATTGCCAAGGTGGCTGCCGCAGACGGCGTCAGGCGGCGACCGATTTCCAGTCTTTGAGCAGATTGGAAATCTCGGCGGCTGCCAAAGGTTTGGCGAAGTAAAAGCCTTGAGCTTCATCGCAGCCTTGCCTGCGAACATTGTGCAGCTGCTCCTCAGTTTCCACGCCTTCCGCGGTCGTGGTCATCCCGAAACTCACGCCAAGAGCAACCACTGCCTTCACCACTTCAGAATCGCCGCCCAGGCCGCTCAAGTCGCCGACGAAGGAGCGGTCAATCTTGATCTTATCGAATTTGAAAGAGCGCAAGTAGTTCAGCGACGAATAGCCGGTGCCAAAGTCATCAAGGGCGATCCTCACGCCAAGAGCCTGCAATTGGGTCAAAATATTTCCTGACATGGCGTTGTCCACCAACAGCACGGACTCGGTTATCTCCAATTCGAGCCGCGAAGGTTCGAGGCCAGACTTTTCAAGTGCTGACACGACAATCAGTGGCAGTGCGTAGCTCCTGAACTGCACCGCTGATACATTCACCGCAACCCGCAATGGCGCTGGCCATAGTGAGGCGTCAAAACAGGCCTGCCGAATGGCCCACTCGCCCAGCACATTGATGGCGCCGGTATCTTCGGCTATTCCAATAAACTCGGCGGGATCCATGAAGCCTCTCGTGGGATGGTTCCAACGCATAAGCGCTTCAAACCCGGTGATTTCTCCAGTGACCGCATCTACAAATGGCTGGTAGTGGAGAACCAGTTCGTTTTGCGCAACCGCCCTTCTAAGATCGCCTTCCAATTGGCGGCGCACCTGCAGCTGCTCGTCCATAATCGGTTCAAAGAAGCAACATGAACCGCGGCCATTGGACTTGGCCCGGAAAAGGGCCATATCGGAATTTCGCAACAAAGTGTCGGGATCGGAACCATCAGCGGGATACATCGCCACGCCGACGCTTGTGCCGACCGTAATAAACTGGCCGTCAATTTCAAATGGCTCGGCAATTGCAGCTATGATGCGCCGTGCAAGCACCAGGGCATTTTCCGATCTCGCCAGATTGCATTGAAAAATGACAAATTCGTCGCCGCCAATGCGGGCAACCGTGTCGCTCTCATCGATACAATTTCGCAGGCGTTTTGCAACCGCCTTCAGCAGCGCATCACCCACAGCATGGCCATAAGTGTCATTGACAAATTTGAACCGGTCAAGGTCGAGGAACAGAACGGCGTGTTTCGATCTTTCGGTGGACCGCAAAATCCTGTCGCCAATCACCTCCCGCAGCATTCGCATGCTCGGCAACTGGGTCAGGTCATCGTGATTGGCATGGTGGCGCATTTCGGCGTTTCGACGCTGCAATATGATCAAGCAACCCAGGCACACCATGGTCATCGTGGCGAACAAGACGTAAGCCGCGAGTTCAAGAGTTCGGATCGACTTGTATTGTTTTCCGGCGAAGTATTCGGCGGCTGAATGGTTGACTTGCAATGACCAATTACCGCGGGGATCGTGGGCCGAAAGGACTATATCCTGGCGTGTGATCATGTCGAGCTGGGGCAGCAAGCTTGCTGCAGCCAGGAAATTTGTGTTGGTGTCAGCCGAAGTGCTGGCGCTGCTTGCAAGTGCTGATACCTGTGAGGGACTGAATATAGAGTAATTCTTATACGGTAACAGTTTTTGCAGGGAGTTGCTCAGAATGATGGCGGAAATGCTGCCCTTGAATTTTCCGTCCCGCCCAAAAAAAGGTGTCGAAAAAATCAGTCCTTGGCGATCAGCATCATTGCCTGAAATGATGAATTCAGTATTGTCGCAAGTGATGATTTCATCGCTGCTGATCATTGGCACCTGGATGCCGGTGATGGCGTTCTGATTTGGAACGTTGGTTCGAAACCAAGCGAGCTGCTGATACAGCTGCTGATATTCGTGGATTTCGACTTCCTCGGGCAGGCCCGGAATGCTCTGGCGGAGTTGGCTTGACATAAACGGATCAGGTGTATTTGCGTTCTGCCCAGCATTGACGATCAAATGATCAAACATGAGGATTGGTTCCTCAGGCTTGGCTGTTATGGGGTCAATTCTTGTTGGATCGAAATCGGCTGGCAAGATGTAGACTTCAGATATGTCCACATTGCTCGCCAAGTTGTTGTAGACCTGCTGAATGGTGGCGCGGCCATCATCTCCGAGACGTGCACCATGGCGATCAATACTGCGGACGCTGGGCAGGAAACCTATGGTGCGGATACCCTGATAGATCTGCTCGAACGCATCTTTTATATTTTTGGCGCGATTGCGCGCATCGTCACGGGCAGATTCACTATGTTCCTGCCATGTTTCCTCGTAGTTTCTGACTGCCTCCAACCGGGTGATAAGAGCCAGCAACAAGCCGATCACAACGATGGCGAGATAGCTCGCACCGTTCCATCTGCCTTTTCGAAAATTCTTGTTCCCAGTAAGCATTTTGTCATTGATCTAAGGCTCAATCGACAAAGCCAGGTTAAAATTCTGCTTGAGACCGTGGTTGCGGCAGATTGCAGTTTATGCAGCGAAAGTAGAGCGCTTCTGACGAAAAACCTTGATTTTTGTTCTTTTTTTCAAATCATCCGCATTTGAAAGTTAACGTTGTTAGCGGACAATTTTTTTCCATGGTTAACAATTCGTTTCTCTTTTGAGATGGCATTCAACCCAATCATGACGTGCGCTGAAGGTTTAGTGGTTTTCGCGTTCCTCTCGTCAATGGGTCGCCCGGGATGCTCCTTGGCGGCGCCGAAATCATCGAGGGCTATACTCACGCCGAGGACTTGCAATTGGGTCAGCATATTTGCTGACATGTTATCGTCGGCCAAGAGCACTGCGCTGCGTCCATACAGGCCTGGCGGAGTATCCATTCGCCGATCGCAGCAACGGCGCCAATTTCTTCAGCGATTCCTATGAATTCTAGCGCGCTTCCCGGCAAGCCGGAATCGGCTTGCCGAAAAGGAATCGCGCCAGATCAATACGTTGGAGCAAATCCTTTGACCTCACTATTCGGGAACTGAATTTTCCATCTACCATAATTCAACTTATTAGTGTTTAATTTTAAATACTCTATTAATAGTTGTTATTTGGTTCGCTGGAGGTTTCAAAGATATTGCTTTGCATGGTTAACAAATGGTTGCGCGTTCCTTTACG
>JANNXN010000001.1:0-2149 GCA_031409595.1 Rhodobiaceae bacterium | reverse complement strand
GGGGCTGGCAAAATGGGTTTGCCGATTTGTTTGCGCATGAAAGCGGCTGGCCATGATGTCCATGTATTAGGGCGCAGCGCTGATGCGCGGCAGAAACTTGAACAGCTCGGATTGGCGCCCCGTGCGGACATCGTATCGCTTGCAAAAAGCGCTGATATGGTTTTTTCGTCGATCACAGATGATGCCGCCCTTGAAGAAATTGTCTTCGGTGAAAATGGTGTCGCGGCATCTTTGCCCAAGGGGCATGTGTTCATTGACATCAGCACAGTCTCGCCCAGCGTTTCCGTGAAGGTTGCGGATCAGCTGAGGTCAAAAGGAATACTCTATCTCAGGTCACCGGTTTCAGGATCAACAGTGATGGCCGAAGCTGGAACGCTCACCGCTGTTGTCTCCGGCCCCAAAGCTGCATTCGACGCGCTTCAACCTTTATTCGAGAGCTTCACGCGCAAGGCCTTTCATGTGGGTGAAGATGAAGAAGCGCGTTATTTGAAACTGGTTTTGAATTCCATGGTCGCCGCCACCTCGGCCTTGCTGGCAGAGGCCTTGGCCTTCGGGCAAAAGGGCGGACTGGATAATGCGACCATGCTGTCGGTCATCAATCAAAGTGCCATCGCTTCGCCGCTCATTGCTTACAAAACAGATATGATTGTGAAAGAAGACTATCGGCCTGCGGCAACACTTTCGATGCTGCAAAAGGATTTGCATCTTCTCTTGTCTGAAGCTTCCGCAATTGGGGCCCCCATGCCGCTCGGCAAGCATATTCACGATATCTATCAGGATGCTTCGGCGCGGGGCCTTGGTGGAAAAGATTTCTTCGTGCTTGTTCAAGACGCCTTAGGGCAAAACAAAAATCTTCCCTAAAATGAACCTGGAAACGGACATTGTCGTTATTGGCGCAGGTGTTATTGGCCTCGCTGTGGCCCGGTCCTTTGCCCAATCTGGGCGTGAAGTTCTGATCATCGAACAAGAAGTAAGCATCGGCCTGCACACCTCCTCGCGCAACTCTGAAGTTATTCACGCTGGAATTTATTATGAGCCAAACAGCCTGAAATCGCGCTTGTGCAGGCGCGGAAATGAACTGCTCTATGGATATTGCGCCGCTTCAGGCGTGGAGTTTAGAAAAACAGGCAAGTTGATTGTCGCGCAAACAGATGCGGAAATTGCCAAGCTTCATTCGCTGCATGAAAATGCGCTTGCTTGTGGCGTAAATGATTTGGCGTTTCTTGATGGCAAGGATGCCATGCGGCTGGAGCCAGAATTGCGCTGCGTTGCCGCCCTGCTCTCACCTTCGACCGGCATCGTCGATAGTCGCGGTCTGATGCTCGCCTTGCTTGGCGATGCAGAAGCCCATGGCGCTGTGCTGGCGAAGCACAGTAAAGTTACCTCAGGAAGAATTATTCCACATGACGTCAGCCTTCAAATCAGGGATTCGAACGGCGCAACAACTCAACTCTCTGCACGGGCTGTCATCAATTGCGCAGGCCATGGCGCTCACGCTGTGGCCGCATCTATAGAAGGTTTTGATAAATGCTTTTTGCCACCGCGCCATCTAGCCAGGGGCAGCTATTGCAGTGTGTCTGGTCGTTCACCCTTCTCGCATCTGATTTATCCGGTACCAGTCGCTGGAGCGCTAGGAATTCACGTAACAAATGATATGGCAAGTATCGCCAGGCTTGGCCCAGATATCACCTGGGTGTCTGAAATGGCTTACGACGTCGATCCACACATAGCTGACAAATTCAAGTTAGCCTGCATTGGTTTTTGGCCAAAAATTCAAGAGCGTGAAGTCACGCCAACCTATTGTGGCGTGCGACCTAAGATTAGCGGACCCGGTGATCAACCTGCCGATTTCATAATTCAAACACCTGACACGCATGGCGCAGCCGGACTGACTCATCTGTTTGGAATTGAATCGCCAGGCTTAACTGCAGCACTGGCCATGGCAGAATACCTGCTTCAAACCAAATAACCCTAAGTTACGCAAGCTTTGCATTTCCAACTATTCAAAAATCCCGCCAGAGATCAAATCACCGCTGCAAGCCCCGGAAATGTCGGGACTAAAGCCAACCTCATAAAACAACTAGGTTCGCACAGGAAGGAATGGTGGGCGGTACAGGGTTCGAACCTGTGGCCCCTACCATGTCAAGGT